>NZ_CP009556.1:2102090-2402389 GCF_000959365.1 Burkholderia oklahomensis C6786 | reverse complement strand
GACGAACCGCGCGTCAAAGAGCCTTGACCGGATATTTGCGTCGCCACCGCAGCCGCAACGCGTCGAATGCACGGATCCCGACCAGCCGCAGTGCGGCGATCAAGAAAATGCCGAGCAGCGACGCGATGTTTCCGATCTGCGTGATATGGAACGGAGTCGTGAACACGCCGGTGAAGAACATCTTGATCGCTCCCCGCAGCGCGCTCGCCATGCCACGGTTCTTTTCGACTTCTCCCGTGCTCACGACGAACGCGAGCGACGCGGCTACGCCGAACCGAAACCGATCAGGAACGAGAAAGCGGCGATGCGCCAGTCGCGATGATCGACGTCGAGCCGGGGGAACAGGACGCAGACCAGTAGCAGTAGACGGTCGCGGCGATATGCGATCGCGCCGACGGAATATTGATCAATACGTCGCCCATCACCGATGAGCCTGTTATTGAACCTGTCTCTCGGAAAAGTCACGTCGCCGCGATGGCATTCACTGCCCTGACGATGTCTCCTTCATCCCAAAGGCGCCGCAACCGCAGATCTTTGATGGCGCCGGCGGCATCGATCAGCATCAGCTCGATTCGATGCCTGTTGACAGTCGTGGGCCCATAGCCCACACCCAGATGTAGCGCTTCAATGACCGCCGCGAATGATTCCGTTGTGCGAAGCAGCTGGCAACGGTCCCCGAACGGCCAGTTTCGGTCTTCGCCATAGCGACGCAATCGATCAGGAACGTCATAGTCCGGGTCATAGCTGATTGCGGCAACTGTCGTGCCGCGGTTCGCCGGAGAGTCCTCCAGGAGCCGATACAGACGCGCCAGGTTGCTGATTGTGCGCGAGCACTTGTTGGGGTTCATGCATCGCGTATAAAAGAACCCGACGACGGCCGGACGCCCCTCGAATATCTGACCGAACGTGGCGCGCATTCCGTCCTGGTTCTCAAACTCAACGTTGTATAGCATCGCGATCGAGTCGGGTTGAACGTGCGAATCGGTCGACCGGCTGTCTGTCTGTGCACAGTCCCGTGATTTCCGCTTGATCGCTTTCGAGGGCTCGGCTTGCGACGTGCCTCCACAACACTTCGATTCGGTGCCGGTTGGGTTTGCATCTTCACCGGTCGCGGCGAGCGTTTCCTGGAGCAGCACTCTGGCACGCGGGGTTGCGTGTCCATCGTTCCCGATATCGTTCAAGAGCGCGATCCGTTCCGTTCGGCTGCCGATGCACGTCATGGCCAGCGTTTCGATCAGTTCGTCGATCGCGGTCGTGCAGCCGCCGGCCGGTGGCGATGGATAGATATCAAATTGCACGAACTGGTCGACGTGCCGAATGCGGTCGATTGCATCCACGAGCAGTTTGGGCATCTCCGGAGGCAGAGGACGGATACCGCGGGCGACACGAGCGGCCGCGGCCAGGACATGCGGGCTCAAGCCCGTTTCGAGTTCCTCGAGGACGTAGGGCAACAACACGTCGGCCATGCCTGCCGCCCCGATGTGCGCCATCACATGGGCGCGGAGCAGTTCGACTTCGGTCGCGCCTCTGCCGCGGTAGATGGCTGCATCCTCTCGCATCAACGAGAGCAGGTCATCGCGACCTCCGCAGCACGCCGCGCGTGAGCCGATCCCGCGCAGGACAACTGCGACCTCGCCCTCCGACATGGCCGGCATGTTGTTCATCGGCACCTCGCCCGGTTGGTGCGCGCGCGTCGGTTCGTTCTTGAAACGTTGCGAGCGGCGCATGGCTGAACGACCGCTATCGACGTCGACGGCCCGCGCCCTTCTTGGCCGGATGTTTCGTCGGTGCGGAGGGCGGCGTAGCAGGCGTGACGTTGGCGCGCTGAAGCGCGCCGGCCACGGTCGCCTTGATGTCCTCGAAGTCGGATTCGTCTTCGAGGATGTCCTGTGCGCATTTCGCGAACATCTGCGGGTCGAGTGCGCGCAAGGCGACCGCGCTTGCGCGCCGAACTTGCCGAAACTCCGTCTTGTCCTTCATCACGGCGTCGAGCAGCGACTTCGCGGCGGGGGCCGCACCGAGTATGCGCACGGCCTGCTCACGAACATGCTGATCGGTGCTTTGCTTCAGCAAATCGCGCGCGATGTCGTGAGCAGAACCATGGTCGTCGCGCGCGAGAAAACCGAGCGCGACGGCCGGGGCCACGAGTGCGTCTTCCGGGCTGCTCAAGCCCTCCGTCAATTTTTGGCGCGCGAAGTCGTCCTTCTGGTTGCTCAACGCATCCAGCGCCATGCGGCGCAACTCGCTATCTGCATCGGTCGCCAAGCGCCGCAGCGTATCCAGGTACTCCGCGTGTAGCGATGCAAACTGCGGAGCAAGGAAGGAGGCCGCCTGCAGAATCTGGAGTGCGCCTCTTCGGTCCGCAGGGTCGAGGGTCGAGTCGACAACGTGCTCGAGCGCTTGATTCCAGATTGCTATGGGATCGCTGTCGACGGGCGCGGCAGTCGCTTCAGCCGCCGCGGACACACGGCGCGTCTGTAGTTGTGCTTCAATCTGCTGCCGGTATTCTTTGACGCTCACGGTGCCGCTCCTCAAGGATTAAGTTCGAACGGGACATCGTCGTAGTCGAAACCGAGCGGCTCGGTTCCGTGAACCCCCTGATAGTCGATCATATCCTTCACGGTCGGCTGCCCTCCCGGACGGGACGTGATCGGTGACGGCGGGAAGGGACCGCGCGGCGGCGCATACGTGGGTCTCGGCGGCTTTGTTGACCCGTTCCAGGGCCACATCGTGTCGTTCAGCCTGTGGCCGATGTTATTCGGCTTTCGCACCGGCCCGGTCAACGCGTAGGTGGCCGGGTCGCTGGGATCGGTGCGTCGGTTGAGCCACTGCCAGAACGCCCACAGGCGGTCGACGTTGGCATGAAGCAAGAAGAACAAGGGATCTTTTGCCGCGGTCGGTACGCTGCTGATCGGCCCGTCAAAACTGGTATGCGCGCTGCCGTGCGGAGCGCCTTCCAATCGGCGGAAATTTGGATAGAGGCCGCCGAGCGCTAGCGTTGCCGCCTGATCGATCACGGAAGGCTGTCCATTTATCGTTTGCGGCGGAGCGACCGCGATGTCATAGCGTGGGCGCCGCTCGATCGGGTCGTGGGTCGGGTCCGTCTTCCAGAATTCGAGCGGATGCCCATGAGGGAACTGAATGATGTCGCCCTGCGCCGGGTTCGCCGACGGCATGCCCAGGAACTCGGGGGCGAAAAGGCCGGGGGCAGGCTCATCGAACCGCCAGTACGGCAGGGCGACGGCGGGATCGATAGCCTGTAGCGATCGCTCGAGATCAAGCAGGTAGGCGCGGTGCCAGGGGGGGAAGCCCGGGTAGCCGTGCGCTTCATCTTGAGACGGACGAACGTGCGTGTCACGAAAGCTCTGGAACGGACCCGCCCCGGCATCGTTGAGTTTGCCGAGCGCCACCAGAAACCGATCGCGTTCGGCGGGTGCCAGTTTCACCGCGTTCTTGCGGATGCGGACCATCAGATCGCGTTGCCCGACCACCAGGCCTGCCGGCGAGACAGCTTCGATCGCGGCGTCGTCGAGGTCGGTGCTCGGGTGTTGGAATTCGCCGGCGACCCAAAATTCTACTTCGCTGCCATCGGCCGGCAAGCTCAGGTGAAGTTCGTCGGTGCCTGCATCGCTGCGCTTCGTATCGAATACCACGCGACCGCCATTCACTTTACCGCCGTTGCGCAGCGTGATGTCAATAGGGGCGGGCGGAGCGCCGTCACTGCTCAACCGCGCGGTCGACTTGACGGGAGCCCAGCCGATGAACGAACGCCCTTGTGGGTCCGCGGCATCCAGGTTGATCTCGACCTTCATGCCCCCTCCCTATGCGCTCGCAGTGGCATTCATGCGCAACGGACATGCAATCTACACGGTCCAGTGTGACGAATACATGCTAGTAACTGCGTTGCCAAGTGGCAAGCTCGGGTAATGGCGGATGATGCATTCCGAAAAAATCAAACTCACTCTTTCTTTTTTAGGTCATCAAAGCGATATTCGTCGTGCCGCTGGGGGCTTCGGCAACGGCCGCGCTCACGCGTATTTTGGTGACTTCATCGATTCATCGATCCTCGAGATGCGATAGATGATGAAGTAACACGAGGAATCGATCGGCGGCTTCGACGCGGCGACGCCGATTGACATATTTATCTTTTGAGCATGGAAATAAATGCGCCAACTCAATCCGAGAAAATCCGTTCCGCCGCAGCCTACGGTGACATATTTAATGCGGTTCACGCGTACGGACCAGACTTGCGCTTGTAGAGCATGGGCGAGGATTTCGATGTCGAACCCGGTTGCCTTCGCGTCACGCCCGATATCGTTCAGGGACGGTTCGCCGGGGTCGTTGCGCCGGACAGCGGCCGTTTGCGGTGTATCGGCAATGTGCGGAAGCGCGCCAGGCCTTCGGCATGGCCGCGCGGAGCGTGCGGAAGGTTGGGCTGGTCGCGAGCATGGCCTGACAGTCGACGGAATCGCTCCACGTGCGCATGAAACGTGTGCGCTTCTCATCTTTTGCTCACTTGCAAATGCCGATGCGAAGGTAGCGTAATCGGATCGCGGTTGGATGCCCAAGTATTCAAGCTGGTATGACGAAAGCGAGCGCGATGCAACGAATTCGAGTCGATGCGGCTACGGCGGCAAGGTCGTAGATAGCAGGCACCGGTTATCTGCCTACGTCGGCTGGCTCGATTCATCTGGCGGCGGGCCATCGACTTCCGCTCACGTCAGGTCGTGGGTGGGCGGATGAAAACAAAGCCGGCGCGTGAGTTCATGCTGACATGCTGCACATTGCCGGGGCGTGCCGCAAGCGGTCGCGAACCATGCTCGCGTCAAGTGTGAGCGAGCCGTGCCGCGACATGCGTCATCGGCTCATTGGCGCGGGGGCGTTTGCGGCTGTCTCTGCGGCGGCAACGGCCAGTTGTCGCTACGGCTTCCGCCCGTCGGCGAATTTCACGTGCTCATCGCGCGTGAGCATCATCACGAAATCGGCAACGCTGTTTCCGTCCGGGATGCGCCGCGCGCCGTCGGCTGCGCGTGTACGGATGGAGCGCAGCGTGGTCTGACTGCCGCGCAGCGTGTAAATCGAACATCTCGAACCGACGGTCGCAGCCGCTTACCGCGTAGTCGTGACCTTCGCTTCGCGCGGTCTTCGGTGCGTCGATGAATTCGCGTTGCCGCGCCCACGGCAACTCGTTCGCGGCGAAGTGCAGCGCGGTGCGTTGTCCGGACTTGCGCGTCGCGTTCGGATCCCCGCATGTCACGAACCACCAATAGGCACTGCCAGAAGTACGTTCAGCACGACAATCCCCACGAACGCGAGCTTCCAGAATGTCGATCCAATCACGGCCCGGCCGACGCCCGATTGGATGAAGCCCGTCGTCGGATGGATCGCGTCGTGCCGTGGCAGGCTTCCTTGCAGTCCGTCGACAATCGGATCACCAATGTCTCATCGGCTCGGCTCTACCGGATGTCCAGGCAAGCGGCTTGCCGTAAAAGTCGATATGCACTCGGGATATTTGGAAACCACCTCCAAGTTGACGCGTTGAGCATGGTGAGGGAATTTTTATGTTGTGCAGGATGATTTTATTTTGTTATAAATATAATAAGTTAATTGTTTCGATGGAAGTGTTCGATGGGTTGAATTTTAAATATATTATTGGTATATTTTTCCAATATACTCGAGTCTATATCCATGTCTGTAGACGGAGCGCAATATGACAAGATTGTAACGCGTTAATCCTAATTTTTGCCTGATGCGATAAATGTGGGTGTCGAGCGTGCGAAAGCTTGCCTCGTCGGGCGGGCGCCCCCAAACGAGGGAAACCATCTTGTCTCGCGGCACGACCTGTCCGAGATTCTGGGCAAGTAATTCGATGATCTCATATTCCTTGGGGGATAGCGGTATTTTTTCGCGATGAAGGTAGACTGTTTTTTCGATTGTTTGGATTTTATATGGGCCAATTTCCATCAATTCGGGCCGAGTGTGAATTTCGCGGGATCGTCGATATAGCGCCTTCACGCGCGCGACGAATTCTTGCTCCCTGGGGGGCTTGATCACGTAATCATCGGCGCCGGCCTCCAATGCCGTAACGACATCCGACTCGAGAACCGCATTCGTCAATATGAGGACCGGGACGGTAGCGTGGTTCTTTCGTATCCAGGCCAGAACTTCAAGTCCGTCGAGATCTGGCAATCGTCTGTCGAGAATGACTAAATCCGGAGTCATTCGATGAATCTCGCGAAATGCTCGCTCGCCATCAAGCAATATCTTCACTTTCCATCCGTGTCCCGCCAGAATTGACTGGTAGTATTGAGCTTGAATTTCGTCATCCTCGATCAAGTAAATAACCACCTGCTACCTCGTGCTGTTTGATGCTCTTGTTTCGTTGATCTCGACATCAATTTTGATTGAAATCGAATTGTCTGATATGGCCTTAATTTTTATATTAACTAAGATATTTCAGTGTTTATGGATGTGCGGATTTTTGGGCATTGGTGAGTGCTTCAATGATTTCTATGATGATGGCGTTGGTGAGGGCGCGGTAATTGCTTGGAAAGCTCGAATCCTCTCGACAATGCGTCGTCTCGATGTTCGCAATATGGCATATGTGCCCCTATTTTTTGTGTCCATGATCTGAATTGTGGACATATATCGGCGATAGATTCACAACTTTCCTGAAGCAGGCAATCAGCCGGGAGAGCTAGCCGTGATGTTCAACGGGCGACGTTCCGAGTTCGCAAGAGAATGTCGTCGATCAGTCGCAGACACGCTGTTGCATCGATCCATCCCACTATGTAGGAGATGGCTAAATCACGAAGACGCAAGAAGGATGGACAGCATCCATCGATTGGTCCATCCGTGCCGAACCCGATTACACGGAGGAATGCTGGACGATCGGTGCGCTGGCATTGTTTAGCATCGCAACTTTTTTTGACGCAATTGAGCGGGATAAGCAGGCGCTTACGCGGTGCTTTCAATTTGCATGGGTGACTCGTTCCCGGTGGGCGAGTCGGACGAGCGGAATGACGCGAACGTCGTCAGTCGGTCTGGATACGTGGAATTTTCGTCCGACTGAACTCACGGGAAAGTCAAAAGTGGTGTCGCTGTTCGTCGAAAGCCTGATTCTGCCTGTATGATTTTGCTGGGATTCTCACGACAACGGTTGAGGCGACCACCGCCACGTATCCTCGTGAGAGCTCGGCGGCGGCACGGTCGGGTCGAGCGGCGGCCTCCAGCCGTTCGGCGGTGTTGCGCCGCCGCAGTTTGCGGCGCGTCAAGCGCGCAGCCAATAATATTCGCCTGAAGCGATGCCTTCGAACATTTCGTCGCTCGCTTCGATGATGTTTTGCCTCCAGTAGCGGCCGTGTTCCGCGTAATGGGCGAGCAGGTCGGCCAGTTCGCCACCGTCGATTCCGCTACTGAACGGCAGCCTCAGAATCAGCATGATGCTGCCCGTGTTGCCGTCGATGCCAAGCTGTGCCTGATCCTGTGCGTAGATGAGCAGGTTCGCCTCGAGCATCAGCCTGAATACGGTCAGTGTCCGACCCGCCGTCACCGTGCCGAAATGGAAGTTCGCGTAAATCGCGCCTGGGTCGTTGTCGAAGTAATCGAGGCGGACATCAAAGCCTTCCACTTCGATCATGCGCGCTTCCAGCACGTTGTCGACGTTGGTGAGTCCGACGGTTGCGCACAGATCCCGGATCAACTGGATATAGCGCTCGCTGCTCATGCTGCGGAAGTCTAGGGGATGATGGGCGTGACGGAACCGGAGCCGACCAGCGTCGCGCAAGCTGGCCGGCTTCCCGGAGCCCGGGAGGGCGGGCATCCGGAGCACGCATCGGTTAGCCGGCTTGCGACGCGCTCTTCACGTTGCTGGCGCCGCTCTTTAAAATGTTGGTGAACGCGGCGGTCATGGCCTGCTGATACTGCATTTGCGCAGTGTCCCTTGCCATCCGATTCAGCTTGTTGCTCATTGTCTGCATGTCATTTTGGGTCGACGTCCCTTCCGTCATGCCCTGCATCAAGCTGTCCGTGACTCCTGCGATATTCGATATGGTGCTTGCTTTACTACCGGCCGTATCGAGCATGTCCTGGGCCCCATTGAGCACGCCGCTGATTAAATTTGCCATGGTGAATGACCTCGCTCTGATTAAAGATTCCTGCTGTCGATCAACGCCAGGTCTCCTGCGTCGGAGCGTTGCCGCCCTCGCAGCGAGACAGGCTCGTGTTGCAGACAAGCATGACGCTTGCGTGCGTGTGCGTCAGGAGACCGGCATTTTTTCCGCATCCTGCAATCCGGTTAGTACACGGGAGGTCGCGAGAAAGCCGCGATACAGCTTTGCGAGATTGCTCCGGTCGAGGTCGCTATCGGCGGAGGCGGCGCCGAGGCGTTCTGCGACCGCTTCTACGGCAACGCACAGCTCGCGGAGCCGATCCGTGCCGGCCGGATCGTCCAGCAATGTGCGGACTTCGTTGAAGTCCCGTGCAAAAGGATCAAGTGGTTCATACATTGAGGATTCCTCCAGAAAGCGGACGTAGGAACGGCGCGCGATCGGCCGCGAATGATCAGCCGGGCATATTGGGCGGAAGCGGAGGCACGTCGGACGTCATTGCCGGCGCTTCGCTATGCTTGACGGCTCCGTCGCCTGAGTCGGCCGGCGCATCAGCAGCGTAGACGTGCTTTACGCCGTCAGGCGTCTGCGCGTATTGCACGTTGCCCGCCGAGATCATTTCTGCATACGACGTCGGACCGGCGCCCACAGTCGAGGCGGCCGGCTCGGACGCGACGATGGAGACTTCCGTGACGTTAGGGTCGAGATCGGCGCGTATGCGCTCGACAGCAGATTCGAGCGCTTCGCGACTGCCTGCCGAACCCTTCACGACGAAGCGGCCACCGCCCGAATACTCGACTCGCGCGCCGGGCACGCCGAGCGATTCCTCGATGCTGCGCGAAACCTGCGGCGCGATGTCGTAACGGCTCACGATGCCGGGCGTCGTGATGCGTGTGAGCAATGTGCGTACGGCGTCGGCATCGGCCGCGCGCGCGATCATCCCGGTTACAACCACCGTGTCGCCGACCGGGCGCACGTGCAGTCCGTCGATGTGAGCGGCCGCGAGTGCTTCGACGACGCGCTGAACGCGATTTCCGGCATTCGGTGGCGGTGCGGCGCGGCTTATTTGCGAAGTCGATAGCGCGGTGAGCGCGAGCGTGATTGAGCCGAGCACAAGGCATGCTGCTACCGGGCGCGCGTAACGATGACGCCAGACCGGCCTGGTCGCACGCTGCACGAGCAGCATTGACAACAGGTCGAAGTCGGATGGCCATGCGGCCGTGTCGGGCCCAACGCAGAGGACCGTGCCGTCGAACTGCATCGGCACGAAGTCGACGAACGAGATCAACTCGGGCGAATCCTCGGCCGGCGTCGCGCTTTCGATATCCGTCGCGACGAGCCGTGCGCGCACGACGTCGTCCTCGACGTGCATCAAGAGATCGGGGGCATGCCAGTCGGTCAACCGGATGTGGGCATCGTCGTCCGAACCGATGCGATGCGTGCCGGGCGCAAGCTGCAACTGCGCACCCGCGTGTACACCTGTCAGAATCCGCAACAGCTTCATGATGCTCGTGCCAGGGCGATGAGGGAAAGTCGCGGCGATCCGTTTCGGATATGCGCCTGCTGGTCGATAGTATAGGCACGCGGATCGATTCCTTTGACGCAAACGCGAAAGCGACCAATGGTATGCGAAAGGACACGCTCGTCATTCGCTCGATGCGGTACGCGAGTCCGGTGTCGACCGAGTCGCGGCTTCGCGTCCGGCCATCGGGGCGTGCGAGAGTCCGTTGCGGATCGTGAGCAGCGTGGCGATCGCGCAATCGAGCCGAACCGCCGTCCTCGGCATGCTCGCTTGCAGCCACAGCAACGGAAAGAGCAGATTGAAGCGCTGCATATCGGCATGCGCCGTGCGTTCGGGCGGGCGAGCGGCCTCGGGAGCGGCCGGAACGGTGAGAGCGGATTCGCGCAGTCTGGCGAGCGTGCCCGCGGGAATCGGTCCGACGCATCGCTGGATGATAAGGAAATCTAACGACAGATCGATCAGCTTCGCCGTGCGCGGCGTGTCCGGCGCTCGCATGCGCAGTGCCAGCATCTCGCGTTCCCAGGCCCGACCGATTGCATCCGCGCGCGCGCCTTCTTGACCGGGTGCCGCGTGGCGCTCGGCGATTGCATTGAAGCGATCGGGCGGTGGAGCCATGATGCGTGGCTCGGCGGCCTGTATCCGGGGATACGGCGCGTGCGGTTCCCGGTCCGTATCGTCGTCATGCTGCTGCTCACGGCCCCCCCTCCCGCCGCGGTCTCGGTCGCCGCCCGATGCGAGCTCGTCGTGATGAACGGGCATGTCGTCGCCTTCGTCACCGGCGTTGCCGGCGCCATTCCGGCGCAGTCGATTCGCGATCTTGCGCTTGCGCGCGAGCGCATTTGTTTTGGCCGTGCGCAGCGGCTTGCCGCTGGGTTTCGGTTCGGTGCAATACGTGAAATTGGTCGTTCCGCGATACAGCGCAGCAGCCAGCGCGCCGCTGCGTGCGGCCGACCGATCGGCGGCTCGCTGTTGGGCGTCGGCCGACTGTTGCAGTTGGGCTGTTGACGCCTGATTCCGGGATTGGCGAGATACTTGGCTCATGCAAACCGCCTGGGACAATTTACGCGTTGGAGCGCATTCATTGCGGCGCAGCAAGCTGCATCATCTGATTCGCGAAATGCAGGATCGCCGCACAGCCTGTCGGCGCCGCGACGATGATCGTGATCGTGACGGCGATCAGCTTGGCAACTTGCGGCAAGGTTTGATCCTGCAGCGAGGTGATCGCTTGCACGAACGAAACGCCCAGCCCGACCAGGGCGGCGACGATCACGGGCGGCAGCGAGACGGTCAGGCATAGCAGCATGCCCTGCGTGGAGAAACGGATCAGCGAATCGATATCCATGGCGTTTGACGGTCGGACGCGCTCACTTGTAAGTCATGACCAAGCCATGGATCAGCGCGGACCAACCGTCCATGACGACGAACAACAAAAGCTTGAATGGGATGGCGACGTTGGTCGGCGTGACCTGATTGAGCCCCAGTGCGAGGAGCACATTGGCGATCACGAGATCGACGATGATGAACGTGATGTACAGCAGGAAACCGATCTTGAACGCGTCGGTCAGCTCCGACAGCGCGAACGCCGGTGCGAGAACGACGAGGTCGTGCTCGCTCAGGCGAGACGCTTCATCCTTCGGCCAGATGACGGTCGCGGAGCGGATGAAGAAGCGCTTTTCGCGTTCCTGGGTGTGCTTCTCCAGAAACGCGCGAAATGGCTCGCGTGCCGCGCTGAGCGCTTGGATCAGCGCTTGAGAGGATTGCGAAGCGAGTTGTTGTCCGTCGAGCGACTTCGCCGCCTGCATGCCGACGGGCGCCATCACGTAGAGAGAGGCCAGAATCGCAATGCCGTTGAGCACCATGTTGGGCGGGACCTGTTGCACGCCGAGCGCATTGCGCAGGAGTCCGAGCACGACGACGATCTTTGCGTAAGACGTAACGACCATCGCAATGAATGGCAACAGACTGATTGCGACGACAATGAGCAGCAGCCCGGTGATGTCACTGATCTGAATCATGCCGGTGTGCCATTCGGATGATACGAACGCCCAGATGCTCGCCGACCGCGACCAGCTCGCCGAAGCCGACCGTCTGGCCATGCACGACGATCCGCAGCCTTGCGTCCGCTACCGCCACAGGGAGCTCGATTACATAACCAGGCTCGAGCACCGATAGCTGATCGATCGGCAATGAGACGGTATCGATCTCGAACTGCACTGGAAGCTCGAGCTCGCCGATCCGGGCCGGCTCGTCTGCTGTGGCGACGGCGAGCCCGGCGTCCGCTTGATCTGCATCTTCCGACATCGAAAACTCCTTCAGGAGAATGAACGACTGCACGTCCAATTGCACGGCAGCGTGAAGGCGAGCATGTCCGCGCGCACCCCACGCAGCTACGGCGCACAGAGACGCGGCGGCTGGCGTGCCCGTCGTGAGCAGTGTCGCGTCGAAGCGGGGAAAGAGGCTTCGCAGCAGTACGTCGCCTGCTTTCAAGGCGCCGAGCGTGTTGACCGGCAGGGACCGCACGCCGACGATCAATGCGCCCGGTATCATCAGTGCCGGTCTGCGGACTGCGGGCAGGGCGCGCAGCAGCGCATCGACGATGTCGTAGCCGCGCAATGGCAGGCTGATCGCACAGTCGATGCGGCGCTCGTCGAGTGTCAGCGACAGTCTGAATGCCGGTTGGCCGCGCCAATCGTCGTCAGCGCGATCCGCAAGACGGCGCCGCGTGACCGAGACGACGCTTGGCGAAGGCAATCCGCAATGTACAAGACGCTCGATGAGCGGTGCGAGCAAGATGCCGGCGACGGCTTGCCGCATCGCAATTTCCCCGGATGCGAGAGAGTGCGCGCGCGAGCCGTCACATTCCGGATACGCCGAGATATTCAGTTCGGGGTGCGTATCGAGATCGATCGCGATGAACACGGAAAACGCGCTCACACCTTCGGATGGCCCGAGCGACAACTCGATGATCGCCGGATCGACGAGGAGATCTAGGTAAACAAGCAAGTCGTCAACGGGCACGCGCCCCCACGACGTGAGTCCGGTTACGGACGCGGCGAGCGCGTCGATGCGAGCGTCGAACAGGGTCTTCGAAGCGCGTGCGGCTGCCGGCGTGATCCGCGCCGGCGAGAACGGAGCAATTGCAGGCGTCGCGATGTGCGTTGCAGAAGGCTGAAGCGAGGTCGATCGATTCTCTGGCCTGTCGACCGCATGCGGCCGAGCTGCGGACATGGGCGCGGCGAGGCCGTTGGCGCAGGTGACGTCTTCGGTCGGATCGACGGCAAATGGTGAGGCCATGTGTTGAAAGGTGGTTACCACACAGACAGATGGATGTCGCGGGCGTTGCCCCACGAGCGCATCACTTTGTCGAGCTCGCGCTCGAGCTGCGCGCTATGCGCTAAGAGTAAATCACGCGTCTCGCGATCGGACACGTCGAACCGAAGTCTGATGTCGAAACGCGAAAGCGCCAGGAACAGTGTCGTGTGAGGCAGTAGTTCGGGGTCGAGAGTCAGTTGCACTTCCCAGTTGCCGGCGGACGCGATCGCGCGATCGCCGCAGAATGCGCCGATCTCGCGGGCCAGCATGCCGACGACTCGCAGGTAGCGCTGCTGCCGTTCGCAGATGACCGACACGATTGGGGCGATCGCGTGCTGAACGTGCTCGTATAGCGGATGCTCGGCGATCGAGCTTGCGGCCGGCTCCATGACGGGGTTGCCCTCGGGCAGTTCGTCGAGCGGCGTTGCCGGTGCGTTCGCCGCATCGCCGGCATGGGAATCCGCGTCCGGGAGCGAGCCGGATCGGCGCGCGAACCCCGTGCCGTTGTCCGAGTCGGAAGGGGGCGGCGTGCCGATCCGCAGGACGGGATGGCGCGGAGCTCGGCGCCGCGCGAGCATTGCATAGTCGAAGCGGCGCTCGCACGTCGCGCTCGGCGGCGCATTTGCGCCGCCCGGAATGATGCGCAACTGGCGGTAACCGATATAGGCCATCGCGCGTCGTCAGCCCTGGAGGGATACGCGGCCGACCGGGCACAGCTCGACGTGTTCGCCAAGCTCCTGATACGAATACACGGCGAGCCAGTTGAGCCGCCCCTCGATCATTCGGCGAACATAGCGGCGGATGTCCATCGACGTGACGAGCACGATGTCGGTGCGGGGCGCCGCGCCGACGAGCGACAGGATCCGCTCGATCAGCAGCGTCGCATCACTGGGAGGCAGCGCGAGAAAATTGCCTGTCGGCGTTTGCTTGATCGCTTGGCGGATGTGCTGTTCCACCTGCATATCGAACAGGACGGCGGACAGCATGCGTGCGCCTTGCGCAGCACGATGGGCGAGAAAGCGCGACAGGTCACCGCGCACGTATTCGGTCAGCATCAGCATGTCTTTTTCCTTCGCTCCCCACGTGATCAGACTTTCCATGATCGTACGGACGTTGCGGATCGATATCTGTTCTTCGAGCAGGCGACGCAGAACTTCGGCGATCCGCGTCGGCGGCAGGACCTTTTGCACTTCGGCGACGAGCCCCGGCGAATCGATCGCCAATTGATCGAGGATCCATTGCACCTCCTGGATGCCAAGAAAGAGCGGCGCATGAGCGCGTATCGCAGCAACCGACGCATGCGCGATGACCTGTTCGGCGCGCCACACGCCGTCTTTCGCCGAGGCCGCATGCTCGTCGATCCAGTGCGTCGCCTCGCCATCCGCGTGGATCGGCGGGCCGGTTTCGCTATGCTCGAACAACGTCCGGCGCCGCTCGATCTGCTCGTCCGTCGGCGTGGCGTGAGCGGACGAGGCGGGCGCTTCCTGCGACAGCATCACTTTGCCGGCCGGAAGCGTGACGGACAGATGAGGTACATCGTGAATCAACACCTCGAAGGTCGCTGCGGCGAGCGCCGGATGTATCCACATCGTGACGCCCGGAAACGGGAGCCCGAGCTCGTCCTGCAGGCGCGCACGATCGCGCTCGAGCGCTTCGTCGAGTTTCGGCATCGCAAGACCGGCGGTGAGATCCGGCGCGATCCGAACGCCGATCGGGCAAGCGAATTGCGGGGCGCGGGGCAGGATTGGAGGAACATCGGTTTTGGCGCCCGAACGCTGCATTGCTCGTAGCGTTTCCTGTTCGTGTCCGCGAGCCGCGTGAGCCGATGGCGAGTGTCTCCGAGACAGTCGATAGCCAGTGAACGCGAGCACGACAGCGAGCATCACGAACAGCGCAATCGGGAATCCCGGCACGGCGGCGAAGCCGAGCAAGAGAATCGCCGCGAAGAACAGCGCGCGAGTGCTCGCGCCGAGCTGATGGCCGATCTCGTCGCCGAGCGAGCGCTGCCTCGAGTGACGCTCGTCGGTAACGCGTGTGATCATCACGCCCGCCGCCACCGATAGCAGCAGTGACGGGATTTGCGACACCATCGCATCGCCAACCGACAGCACCGAGAACCGGCTTGCCGCGTCGCCTGCCGACATCCCGTGATAGGCGACGCCGACCGCAATACCCGCAACGATATTGATCATCGTGATGATGAGGCCGGCGATGGCGTCGCCCTTGACGAACTTCATCGCGCCGTCCATTCCGCCGTGCAACTGACTCTCGACGGCGAGCGTCGCGCGCTTCCTCCGGGCTTCCTCAGTGGTCAGTAGACCCGCCCGCAAGTCGGCGTCGATACTCATCTGTTTGCCGGGCAGCGCATCGAGCGTGAAGCGCGCGCCGACTTCCGCCACACGCTCGGAACCTTTCGCGATCACGATGAATTGCACGGTCGTGATGATCGCGAATACGACGAGGCCCACGACGAGATTGCCGCCTACGACCAGTTCTCCGAAGCTCTCGATGATGTTGCCTGCCTCGGCGTGCAGCAGGATCGACTTGGTGGACGCGATGTTGAGCGATAGACGGAACAGCGTCGTGAACAGCAGTAGAGACGGAAACGCGGATAGCTCGGTCACGTCGGGAATGTACATCGTCACCATGAGCAGCGTCACGCTGATCGTGATGTTCACGCCGAGCAGCACGTCGATCAAGACCGGTGGCAGCGGCAGGATCATCAGCGAGATGATCGCGATGACCAAGGCGACGATTCCGATTTCTCCGCCAGCGGGCAGTTTTCTCGATTTGAACATCGGCGATCTCGAAAATCAGGGCCGGTCATCCTGCCGTGCGCCGATCGCGTCGACCCAGCGCAGGATCGCCGCGATGATCTCGAATAGCTCTTCGGGTATCGGCTCTTCGACGCCGACCTCGAACAGCGCGCGCGCGACGGGTGGATTACCGACGATCGGCACGTTTGCGTTCTGCGCCGCGCGCCGCAACGCGGCGGCTGTTTCGTCGGTGCCTTTCGCGATCACTCGGGGCAGCGGATGCTCGTCGGACGCGTAGCGAACCGCGACGGCATAGTGGGTCGGATTGACGACGACGAAGTTCGCGCGCGCAACCTGACGCTGCGGCGGCGCGGCCGCAAGCTCGCGCGCGATCCGCCTGCGCTCGCCCTTGAGCAGCGGATCGCCTTCATCGTTCTTGGCTTCGCGCTTCACTTCGTCCTTCGACATCCTCATCTGTTTCATGAACATGAAGTGCTGCAGCTTCATGTCGGCTGCGCCCACCAGAGCGAAGAGACCCGCCGCCACCATGAGCAACTTCGTCAGGATTTCCCAGGATATTTGCGACAGTTCGGGCAGCGGTTGATACAGCGCGCCTGCGATGAGCGGGAACAGCCATTCGACCGTCTTCCACATCACGCAGAATACGGCAGCGGCCTTGACGAGCATCTTCACGGATTCGATCACGGTGCGCGGCGAGAAAATCCGCTTCAGGCCGTCGGCCGGACTGAGCGCACCGATATTCGGCATGACCGGCTTCATCGAAACTTGCAGCCCCACTTGCAGAATCGATCCGCCGATACCCGCGAGCGCCGCGGCGCACAGGTACGGCACGATCGCCCATAGCGCGATGCCGCCGAGCTTGTATAGCCGCGTGGTCATTTCGGCAAGCGAATGGTCGCCGGAGACGAACGTCAGCGCGCAGTCAACGAGCGAGCGCATTGCATCGTCGAGCGGGTCGGCGGCCGCCACCAGGAACAGGACCGCGGCCGTCATCGACGCGGCGTCGGAGAAGTCCGCGCTGCGGGATACCTGACCGTCCTTGCGTGCGTCCCGCAGCTTCTTCTCGGTTGGCTCCTCGGTCTTTTCGTCGCTCATGCATCGGCTCGGCTGTCATCTTTGTGATTTTTCGTTCGGTACATCGGCTCTATATAAATTAGCAGTCCCCGTCGATATCCCGTTTCGCATGAGCGAATCGAATACTGGCTATGCGAATCGGCGAGATTCGGCGTGAAATGCACGTCGATTTCGTATTCGCCGTATCCGTTTCGTGTTGACGATCGCGGGGCGACGCGATGGTTGCTAAGGTTCAGGCAGGTATCGCGGCACGCCGGGCGCGTCGCGTCGATCGATGAAGTTCAGATTCAGGAGAGTGTGCGATGACAGCCGATGTGCCGGAATACGTGCAATGCCGTCCCGAGATCGTCGGCGGGTTGGTCGAGACGGTCTCCACTGCGTTGCTGCGGACCTTTCCGAAGGTGACGGTGGATCCGTACGACATCGAATTGATTCTCGATGCGTTGCGCGTGATGCGCCCGCATGTGGCGGAAATTCAGATGCTCGACGGCGTGCTGCACATGGCCTTTGGGCGTTGGGATGATGCAATCCGCGTGCTGCGTGACGTTTGCATGGCCGCGCCGCACTTCGGTTATGCGAGGGCCCTGCTTGCGTTCTGTCTGTCGACGAAGGGTGACGAGGACTGGAAGCAACACGCGGCCGAGGCGCTCGCAACCACCCCGACCAACGACACGCTGGTGCTCGTAAAGGCACTTCATGCACGCGAGGATCTGGTGAAGGCGGTGCAGGCAAGCCGCAATGGCGGTCCGTTTGTGCCGCCGCAGTCGATCGTCGAACTGACTGCCGAACTCGAGCAGCCGACGCAGGAAACCGAGAAGCCGCTCGCCGAGCGGGTCGAGATAGCGCAATACGGCACCACGTTACGTGCGTGAACGACTGCGCAGCCGCCATTTCTTTCGGGATCGAACATGACCATCGACGTCAGTCGTGCCGCGTTGCAAATGTCGCTCAAGCAGCTCGCGGACGGGACAGCCGCGAATACGCCGGCTCATTTGTCGGAAAAGTTCAGCGCATTGATGCGGAAAGCGCCGATGGCGCCTATGCAGGCGCCGCGGAGTGCGGCGCTCGACACCGTGTCGAAGCTGGCGGCGGCGCAGGACATGGAACTGCAGCATAGCGTGAACGACATCGCGGATGCCTTGCGGCGTGCGCCTGCGCTCAATGTAAGTGAATTGAACATCGAGACGATTCGCCTGACTTACGAGATCGCGGGTACCCAGCTCGACATGGAGGCGAAGATGAGCATCGTAAACGCATCGAAGTCCGCGATCGAGACTTTGATGAAGAACCAGTGATGCCGGAGCAGGGCGACCGTGTGATGAGTGGCGAAAAGTCATGATGTCCGAGCGAAGGTCGATTCGCTGTCGCGCTGTGCAGTTGGTCTGTGTGCTCGCGCTGAGCGTCCAGCTAACGGGTTGCAAGAAGGAGCTGTATGGCGGCCTGTCCGAGCAGGATGTCAACGAGATGCTGGTCGCGCTTCTCGAAAATGGCGTCGACGCCTCGAAAGAGACCGCGGATGGAGGCAAGAACTGGACGCTCGGCGTCGAAAGCGATCAGCTCGTTCATGCGATGGGGGTGCTGCGCGCACGCGGCTTGCCCCGCAGCAAATTCGACGACCTTGGCAACTTGTTCAAAAAAGACGGCCTCGTGTCGACGCCGACCGAGGAGCGAATCCGCTTTATTTACGGGATGTCTCAGGAGTTGTCGTCGACGCTGTCGAAGATTGACGGCGTGCTGGTCGCGCGCGTGCAGATCGTGTTGCCGAACAACGACCCGCTCGCGCAAGCAGCCAAGCCGTCGTCGGCATCCGTGTTCATCAAGTATCGGCCCAGTTCCGACATCGGTGCACTGATTCCTCAGATCAAGACGCTCGTGATGCACAGTGTGGAGGGGCTGACCTATGAGCAGGTCAGCGTGACGGCAGTGGTCGCGGATTCCACGGATCTCGCGCGATTGGATCCCGGACCGCCGTCCGTGCCGCTCTGGTTGGGAGGCCTTCTGGCTTTTGGGGCGCTGTCGGTCGCGGCGGCCGCACTGTTTGTCGTGCTACGACGCCGTCCGGAGACGGAGCGCGCAGGCGACGTCGGTGGCAGGCCGCGATGGCGCGCGCGTGGCGCCGAACTTCTCGCGTGCTTGCGTCGCCGTCGGCAGACAAACTGAGTGAAGCCGCCGCGTATGGTCGTCGTCGCCAATCCATCGTCGCAGCGAGCCGCAACCTTGTTGAACGGCTATCGGCGCAATCTCGCGCAAGCCGTATGCTGGGCCGATCCGTCGTGGACGTGCGCGCTCCTCGGCATCGACGAGCCGCGCTACGCTGTCTGGCGTGCGGCGCTCGAACGGACTGGCGAGGCTGCGCGCGACACTTGCTCGCAAACGTTCGCGCGCGCTGCCGGCGTCGCACGGCCGTCATTCGATACGCTGCTCATGCCGGCCTTGCCGGAGGCAGCGCGCGGCTCGACCGGCGCCGCGCGAATCCCGAATCTCGCGCTGCTGGACGTGCTGCCATGCGAACTCGGGCTCGCGGTGCTGAGAATGCGCGCGTTGTCGTTCCGGAGCGCTGAAGTGCGACGCGTGGTCGATAAGCAGACGCGTTCGCGAATTTCGGCATGGACGGGAGTTCATCCGGATCTCTTCATGCAGGACGCGCATGCGACCGATGTGCCGGACGCCGCGTGGTTGAAGACTGCCGTCGGAATGCCGCCGCTGGCGGCCAATGATGCGCTCACGCTCGCGATCGAAGGCTGGATGCTGCTGCTGCGCGACGCCGGCATGGCCCCGTCCGCGGCCACGGTCACGTTGCTGCGGCTCGCGTTGCCGCGCAATCTGGCCGTGCCTCGCTGGCTGGCCGGATTGCCCTCGCGATTCGACGCATTCGGCGGCGAGCGTCTCTTCGCCCGCTTGCCTCGATTGCTGCCGGGGTACGCATGGCTATTTGGTTGAGACGTCCCCGCATGGCGGAAATCAGGCGGCGCGCGCCGAGCGGCGGTGCTCGGCTGGGCTTTGCCGATGATGTGGTGCCGCAAGAATGGTTCGGCGAATTGGTGTCGATCGACGCGGCCTATATGGCGCTCGACAAGGATCGTGACGCGGTGCTGGCCGCCGCGCATCGGGAAGCCGACAGCGTCGTCGCGGAGGCGGCGGCGAGGGCGGAAGAGATGATCGCGGCGGCGCGGAGCGAACGCGAGGCGGCGGTCGAGCGCGGCTATCGAGACGGCTACGACCGTGCGTTCGCCAATTGGATGGATCATCTTGCTGATGTCTCGGATGCACAGACCCGGCTGCAGCTACGCATGCGCGAGCGGCTTGCCGACATCATCGCGTCGGCGGTCGAGCAAATCGTGTGCACCGAAAGCCGTGAAGCATTGTTCGAGCGCGCGCTCGCATCCGTTGAGCGTATCGTCGATGGCACGACATATCTGCGCGTCGCCGTGCACATGGATGATCTGGATCGCGCGAAGGCGACGTTCGGCACACTCGCGGAGCGCTGGCGCGAGCTGGGTCGTCCGATTCCGTTGACGGTGGTGGCGGACAAACGGCTCACGCCTGGCAGTTGCGTATGCGAATCGGATTTCGGTGCAGTCGATGCAAGTCTGGATACGCAACTGCGAGCGATGCGCGGTGCCGTTGCCCGTGCGCTCAGGCGATCGATCGAAAAGACCCGGATGAGTGACGCCGAGGCGACGCGCGCCGGCGAACCGGCCGACGTCATGCCGGATCAGGATGCCGCCCGCGAGGATGCCGCCCGCGGCAGGCAGAAAGCCGAGCGGAGTGTGACGGAAGCGGACGCGAGCGGCGGAGCGGCGGCATGAGCGCGCACTGGCCCGCGCGCACGACCGAGTTCAATCGTCTCGCGGATGCGATAGAGCAAGAAATACTCGCGTCGTCCAGCGTTGTGCGCACGGGCAGAGTCCTCGAAGCGATCGGCACGCTGATCAAGGTGTCGGGGATCGATGTCGCGCTCGGCGAGCTGTGTGAGCTCCGCACACCCGAAGGCAGGCTGTTGCAGCGGGCGGAGGTTGTCGGCTTCACGCGCGACGTAGCGTTGCTGTCGCCGTTTTCGCAGCTCGGGCAGATTTCGCGGGCCACGCAGGTAATCGGCCTCGGACATCCGTTGTCGATCCCGGTCGGCGACGCACTGCTCGGCCGCGTGATCGATGGTCTCGGCGAGCCGCTCGACGGCGGTCCGCCAATTGCATCGGAGACGCTGCAGCCGCTGACCGCGGCACCGCCGGATCCGATGAGCCGTCGGATGATCGACGTACCGATGCCGACGGGCGTGCGCGTCGTCGATGCGATGATGACGCTCGGCGAAGGACAGCGGATGGGCATCTTCGCGCCGGCCGGCGTCGGCAAGAGCACGCTGCTAGGCATGTTCGCGCGCGGCGCCGCGTGCGACGTCAACGTGATCGCACTGATCGGCGAGCGCGGGCGCGAAGTGCGCGAGTTCGTCGAATTGATTCTTGGCCCGGATGGCATGGCGCGTTCCGTCGTCGTCTGTGCGACGTCGGATCGCTCGTCGATGGAGCGGGCGAAGGCGGCCTACGCGGCGACGGCGATCGCGGAGTACTTCCGGGACCGGGGGCGGCGCGTGCTGCTGATGATGGACTCGCTGACGCGCTTCGCGCGGGCCGGCCGCGAAATCGGTCTCGCGGCCGGCGAACCGCCCGCACGACGTGGTTTTCCTCCATCGGTCTTCGCCGAGTTGCCGCGCCTTCTCGAGCGCGCCGGAATGGGCGAGACCGGGTCGATCACGGCGCTCTATACCGTGCTCGCGGAAGACGACAGCGGCAGCGATCCCGTTGCCGAGGAGGTACGCGGTATCCTCGACGGCCATATGATTCTGTCGCGCGAGGTTGCGGCAAAAAATCAATACCCGGCAATCGATGTGCTGGCGAGCCTGTCCCGCGTGATGCCGCTCGTCGTCGACGACGGGCACATGCGCGCGACGGCGCGCATTCGAGAATTGATGGCTCAACATCGGGAAGTGGAGGTATTGCTGCAGATCGGGGAATACAAGGCGGGTGCGAATCCTCTCGCGGACGAGGCGATCGCGAAGGCGGACGCGATCCGCGCGTTCTTCTCGCAACGGACGGACGATTTTTCCGCAGCCGAGGACGTCGTCGCTCGGTTGCATGCATTGAGCAGGCCGCAATGATGGCGGGCGTCGTGACGTCACCGGCTCGTAGTCGCCGCGCAGTTGCGTTTGCGCGGGTGCGCGAACGGCGCCGCAAGCTGGACGCGGTATTGCGCGAGGAACTCGCCGCGGGGCGCGCTGCGCTGCGGCCGCTCGAGAAGGCGCTGGCAGTGAAGGTGCGGCAAGTCGAGCTCAAGACGGCAGACGTGCGACGTCACGCAGACCGGATCGACGCACTGACGAGCGGGTCGGAGTCGTTCTCGCTCGACGAACTGCTGGCTTGTCGCGCGTATCTCGACGTCGCCGGGACGCGCCTGCGCGCACTCGAAATGGAGGAAGCGCAGGCGCGCGCCGCGCTCGATGACGCTGTTGCCGCTGTCGAGCAAAAAAGCCGCGAGATTGCGCGCAACCTGGGGCGCATCGATGCCTGCAGCGAGCATATTGAGCGGGCTCGCCGCGATTGCGAACGAATGGCCGACGAGGCGCTCGACGAGGAGGTGGAAGAGGCCGCGCTCGCACGACGCATGCGAAACCGGGGGGGAACATGACTCCGGCGCTTTTCGCGTTGCCGGATCTGGCCGGCACGCTGATCGATGACGTGACGCTGCTCGGCATCTGCTCGGTTCGTCTTTTCGTCGTGATGTCCATCTTCCCGCCGACCGCCGACGGTTTGTCACAAGGCGTCGTGCGCAATGCGATCGTGCTCTTGTTGAGTTCGTACGTCGCATACGGACAGCCGGCCGGCTTCGCACAGACGTTGCACGGTGCGCCGCTTATCGTGACCGGCCTGCGCGAGAGCGTGATCGGAATCGTGCTCGGCGTCGCCGCGTCCACGGTGTTTTGGGCAGTCGAAGGCGCGGGCTGCTACATCGACGATCTGACGGGCTACAACAACGTGCAGATCACCAATCCCGCGCGCGACGAACAGTCGACGCCGACGGCGTTGCTGCTTGCTCATATCGCAACGGTCGCGTTCTGGACACTCGGCGGCATGACGTTTCTGCTCGATACGCTATACGAATCATATCGATGGTGGCCGATCGCGCTCGCGAGCCCCCGGGGCCCGGAGCTTCTCGAGGCATTCGCCGTGCACCAGACCGACAGCTTGATGCAAATGGTCGCGAAGCTGGCCGCGCCGATGATGCTCATCCTGCTGCTGATCGACTGCGCATTCGGCTTCGCCGCGAAATCGGCATCGAAGCTCGACTTCATGGGGCTGAGCCAGCCGGTCAAGGGCGCGATGACCGTGCTGATGCTTGCATTGTTCGTCGGTATGTTCGTCGATCAGGCGCGCGAGCAGGTGACGCTATCGACGCTGTCCGCGCAATTCCGCGGATGGCCGCATCCGTCGCCCACGGTTGAAAAACATTAAGGGACGCAGACTTTTCACTGGTTCGGAAGATGAATTGCAATCCTCGCAATGCATCGTCTCGTGTTCACATTAATTGAGAGTTCGGTTGTTTTTGGGTGGTTAAATTGGCGACTCGCAATGCTGAGGTGATATGCGGCGCGTTCTGTCCAGCGAGGAGTCGTTTCATGTTCTCAATGCTCTATTTCCCGGTGGTATCGGCCCTGACTTCAGTCCATTCGGACGCATCGAAGCAAGCGCGACCACAGCTCGAGTTGGTTCTCAGGGGCGAGCTTGGCGCGGCACTCCGGCAGTCCAGTGAGCGGCTCGACAAAATGGGCACGTCGGAGAGAATGTCATGCGAGCTGCAATTGCATGCCGATCTGCAATTGGTGCTCGGATTCGAAGCCGAAGCCGAAGAAAACTATCGACGTTCGCAGCGAAAAATTCAGGGCGCGAAATGGAGGATTCGTATTGCGACCTGTCGGAACACGGCATGGCAGGCACTGTTCCGCCATCGGGTCAGTACCGCGCTCGCATGTTTTTCCCGTGCGTCCGACGAACCCGACATTCAAGCCGGAGGGCTGGCCGAGGCGCGCTTCGGGATTGCCTGCGCGCTGTACGAAATGGGGCGGATGGACGAGGCGTTCGATGTGCTCGACTCGATGGAGCGCCTCGTCGAACAGGAATTCGGCGACACGCGTGTGTACTGGCGCGACTTGATTGCGGCGTTGCGCTTCGATTTCGTCGTGCAGAGCGAATTGCGCTGCGCAACGGCGTTGAGCGATCACGTGTATTGGCAGTCCGCGCTGTCATCGAGCCTCATGGCCCGCATGCGTGGGGCACCGGCGCCCGCTATGTCCGTCACGACTCCGCTGCTGTGCGATCGCGCCTCATATCTGCTGCAGTTGAGACGCACGGCGCATGGAGATCGGGACGCGGTCTCCAGCTTGGCGCGCTATCTCGATGTTGCACGGGAACACGGTTTCGTCGACCTTCAGTGGACGTTGCGTCTCGAAATCGCCATCGCCTTGCTCGCGGGCGATGCGCCATATCTGGCTCATTCGATGCTCGAGCCGATCTCCGAGGTCGTGCACGGCGGAGAATCGAGCCGCAAACACCTCGAATATTTTTATTGCGCGGCAAAGACGCGTCAGGCACTGGGCCGCGCTCAGGAGTCGCTGCAGCTCTACAGTCGTTACGCGCTCGTCGCCATGCGATGCCTGCGCGAGGATTCGCTGATGCGAAAGCCGTTTCTCAGTCGAGAGATGAAGCAGCCGCGGCAACCCGACGATGTGGCCGCGCGGCTGCCGTTGAAATATCGTCGCGCCTATCAATACGTACTCCAGAATCTCGATCGTAGCGATCTGTCGGTGCGTGAAATCGCGGCGGAGATAGGCGTCACGGAGCGCGCGCTGCAGAACGCATTCAAGATCTTCCTTGGGCTTTCGCCGCGCGAACTGATCCGTTCGAAGAGGATGGAGCGTATTCGCGCCGAGCTCGTCGATTCCACGTTGACGGGCGAGCGCAGCATAAAGGAGACAGCTCGAAAATGGGGCGTTCAGAATGGATCGACACTTGTGATCGGCTACCGCAAGGAATTCGACGAAACGCCTTCGGAAACGCTCGAGCGCTGAGCCGGTTCGATTTCGTCTTTTTCCGCATCGGACTTCCCGGAACCATGAAAACGAAAGCGTTGATATGTGCGGCATGGTGTGTCGCGGCGGTTTGCGCCGCTGGAGTCGATGCCGCGTACGCGATGCCCGTGCGCTGGAAGAGCACGGTCGTGCATGTCGCGCTGGAAGGAAAAGACCTGAAGGACGTGCTGAGAGACTTCGCCGCGAGTCAAGGCATTCCGACATCGATCGCCGGGAACGTTCAAGGCACTGTCACGGGGCGATTCGATCTGCCGCCGCAACGCTTCCTCGACACGCTCGCTGCGACTTTCGGATTTGTGTGGTTCTACGACGGCAATGTCTTGTCAATCAGCAACGCGAACGATATGACGCGGCAGATCTTGCCGATCGATCACGCTTCGATCGGCCAACTGCGTTCCGCGTTGCGCCAGATCGGCATGGACGACAAGCGTTTCCCGATCTTTTACGACGGGGTGTCCGCCACCGTGCTCGTCAGCGGCCCCGTGCAATATGTTCAGACCGTGGCCGATATCGCGCGGCGGCTCGATGTGCTTTCCGGTCGTCGGACGGGCTCGACAATCCGTGTCTTCAAGTTGAAGCATGCGTGGGCGGCGGATCGCGATGTCCAGATCGACGGAAACAAGGTCACGGTGCCCGGAGTCGCGACCGTGCTGGCGAACATGTACCGAGGGCGAGCGGAACGCGGGGCCGTTCAGCCGAGCGTCGCGCCGGGTGTACAGCGCGTGCAGTCGATGAGCGACGTTTCCGGCAGCGCATTCGGCGGCAGCCCTCAGGTGCCGCCATTGCCGCCGAACATGACTGGAGGCGGGCAGGGCGAGACGTTTGCCAACGGGGCGCGGACCGGCCGCGAGGGCGGCGGTTCGAGTGCGCCATCGGCTGATGGTTCGCCTCGGCCCGGTGACCCGTCCGCCGGCGACGACGAGTCGCCGATCATCCAGCCGGATCCGATGACCAACTCGGTGCTGATCCGCGATTCGTCCGATCGCCTGGCCGAGTATGCGTCGCTAATCGAGCAACTCGACTCTCGGCCCAGACTGATCGAGATCCAGGCGCACATCATGGAGATCGACGACGACCTGCTTCGTCAGATTGGCGTCGACTGGCGTGCACATAACAGCCATGGCGATATTCAGACCGGCATGGGCGCGGTGACACAGAACAGCTATGGCAGTACGTCGACCGGCATCGGCGCGACGGCGCAAAACAGCTATGCGAATGGCCAGATCAATCCGTTCTTCGGCACGACGACGCTTCCCGGCAATGCGATCGCCAATGCGCCCCCGGCCGGTGCGGCGATCACCGCGGTCGTCGGCGACGCGGCCCATTATTTGATGGCGCGCGTGAACGCATTGCAGTCGACGTCGAAGGTGAAGATCGACGCGTCGCCGCTCGTCGCGACGCTCGACAACTCGGAAGCGGTGATGGACAACATGACTCGCTTCTTCGTCAGAGTGTCGGGTTATACGTCGGCGGACCTTTACAGCATAGCGACGGGCGTTTCGCTGCGGGTCCTGCCATTGATCGTTCAAGACGGCAGCGAGACTCGAATCAAGCTGAATGTTCATGTGACGGACGGACAATTGACGGGTGACCTGGTCGATAGCATTCCGGTCGTCACGAGCAGCGAGATCAATACGCAGGCGTTCGTCGGGCAGGGGGAGAGCCTGCTGATTGCCGGTTACAGTACGGACAAGCGCTCGAACGGCGTGACGGGCGTGCCGTGGTTGTCGAAGATCCCCTTGATCGGCGCGCTGTTTCGATACAACAGCGACGAGCATTCGCACATGGAGCGCGTATTCCTGCTTTCGCCGCGGATCATCGATCCGGATAAGTGACGCGGGCATCGAAAGGCCGAATCAAGCTGGTGCGGCGCGGCGGTCGACCGGATGTCTTTCGTGCAAGAACAGGGTTTCCGTTGTTGTCGAGCCTCTCCGATTATCGCGTGCGGTGTCCGCCTCCGTTTGAGAGTCCGACGGTCGAACATGCCGGGGCCAATAAGATGCCTTCTGCGGACCGGCGCGTTTTGCATGCGCTTATGCAGTATGCCGCGACCGAATATTGCTCGACCGGTCATTGTTTCGATCTCCGATTCCCGGGTGGACGGCAACTATCAGCATGCCGAAACGATGCTCGTTTACGCCCACCGCGACTTCGATTTTTCATATAACGCACTGTGTCGCTTTAGCTTACGGCCGTCTCGATGAAGGCGCGGCCGAGGCGACATGGCGCTTGCCACGACGTGATTGCGCGAATCGGTTGATGTGCGATTGCGCGCGCGATGGAATTGAATTCCCGACCATCGCGACACGCGAAGCCGACGCTTCGTTTCCTATTCGTGTTTCGATGATGCGTTTCGGGTTGACGGCGTCGCCGGCGACGTATCGTGACTAGTATTGTCTTCAGTCGCGCAAACGGCATCGCGATTCGGTTTGACGATTGGTGCATTGACTTCGACGGAGGCGGCAATGAGCGTAGGCACGGTAAATCGCAATAGCATTGTTCTGGAATTGGGCGGCGGTTTGGGCGGCACGGACGCCCAGTCGCCGGTCACCGGCATGGATCAGCAGATCCTGAATCTTCTGCGGCAGCAACTGCAGCAGCGAAACGGCGTCGGCGCGGAGCATGACGCAAGCGGCGCCGGCGCGCCGATGACTGCTCAGTCCGCAGCGGGCGCACTAGGTAGTTACATGAGCCAGAACGGGCTCGGCACGGTGGATCCGGACAAGCTCTACCAGCTCGCGATGAACCCGTCTTCGGGAACCCCGGACGATGTGTCGAAGGCCGCAAAGTTCATGCTTGATCATCCGGCCATTTACCAGAAACTCGAAACGCACGACGTTGCCGGTGCCGACGGCATTTCGGGTGTCGGCAACTTCCAGTGGGCGGCGCAAGGCGGACTCGATTCGGCATCGACTGCGCCGACAGCGGACGCAAGCGCGACGGACGGAACCCATCTTGGCGTCGAAACGGAAGGTGAGGCCCCGCGGATGACGGCGCAATCGGCCGCAGGCGCGCTCGGCAGCTACATGAGCCAGAACGGGCTCAGCACGGTGGATCCGGACAAGCTCTACCAGCTCGCGATGAATCCGCCTTCCGGAACTCCGGGCGACGTGTCGAAGGCCGCAAAGTTCATGCTTGATCATCCGGACGTTTACCAGAAACTCGAAACGCATGATGTCGCCGGCGCCGACGGCATCTCGGGTGTCGGCAACTTCCAATGGGCGGCCGAGGGCGGACTGGATTCTCTCGCGGATGCCGGTGCGGCAGCGGGCTCCGAACAGGCGAGCGGAGATCTCGGGCAGACCCCGCAAATGATCGGCGCGCAGAGTCAGGCGTTCGCCACGAGTTCGATCGCGCCCGATGATTCGCAATCGTCGTCCGACGACGAAACCGTGTAACCCGGCCGTTTGCGGGCGAAGTCGAGGGCGGGCGGATGCCTGCGCTCGGCGTCGGGTTCGCATTCCCGTCGCATCAGGCTGACACGGGCCGCCGCCTCCGCGAGCCTCGTTCGCGGAGCGCGCCGCATGCAGCGCATGGTGGCGAGTCCGGCGCGTAAAGCGTGCGTCGGTGAGCATTCGAAATCCCCGCGTCACCCGGATCGACATCTGAGGAAACCTACGATTCATGACTACGTCACCGATTCTCGCGACGAACAGGCAATGCGTCGATCCGACCGGCTACGACAGCACGGACGCGCCCGGGCCGGGCACCGCGGCGCTGCAGAGCGTCGAAACGCAGCTTCATCAATTGCTGCGTGATTTGATGGCGCGTCAGTTGCAGGGTGGCGTCGCGACGGCGCAGCGACAGAACATCGATGTCCGCGCCGGTGCCGCGAACGGCGCGGCTCGGTATGTTCCGCTCGACGACTACGCCGGGCAGTATGATCGGGCAGATCTGGGCCGGTGGTCCGATCTGACTGCGCCTGGTCAAGGCGTGTCGCTCGAGCGGCCGTTCGCGGCAATGCAAATTCTGGCCGGAGTGGCGGGGCCGTCGGGTCGTAAGCCGAGCGAAGCCGAGAACGCGGCCGCGCTGCAGTTCGTCGAAGACAATCCATCGCTGAAGACCGCGATGCGGAACATCGGCGCACTGAAGGCGGATGGCGGCATCGACCCGGAGAAGGTTGGAAATTTGTTGCGAGAGGTCGAGGCGAATCTCACGCTCGCGGACGATAACGTAAAGACGTACCTGAAGAATCATCCGAACGCCAGTCGGGATGCGCTCGATACGGTTCGTGCGGCTGCATTGCTACAAGCCTATGATCCGATCGCGGGCGAATCGGCGGGACACCAGTCGAACGGAAAGAACAACAGCTATAGCGGCGGCAAGAACGGCGGCGGCCTGACGACGAAGCAGCAAGTCGCGGATCTGCAGAATAATGAAGGCTTCAGTTCGGCGCTGAAGAGCGCAGCGAAAGCATGGTCGACGAGCGGAGCATTCGATGCGCTCGATCGTAGCGGCGACGACAAGGCGATCGAAAAAGCCGACGGAATATTTTCGGCCAATAACCTGTCGCATTTCATCACGAACGACGCGCCGGCGAGCGAGGCGTCAGACCAGCAGTTCCTGAAGCGCGCGAGTCTCGAGAACATTACCGCCGGGACGGACATCGGCAAGCTCGATCAGGATATCTTCGCCCATCCGCAGCGCTATTCGCCCCAGCAGAAGGCCGCGGTAATGGTCAAGCTGATGGAGACACTGGTCGATGTGCAAGCGGGCGGCGCGGACAAACTGCGCGATGTCACCGCGACGGTGGCTGCGCTGAAGCGGGACATTCTGACGCTGGCGAACGATCCCGCGACGAGCGCCTACTTGCAGCAAACGGTGCCGCCTGCGATGCAGAGCCTCAACGCGACGTTCGAGCGGGCCGGCGGCCTCGTCGGAGGTCCTGGCGCGGAAATCGCGAGCGTCGTCGGAGGGAACTGCGCGAACCAGGTTGACGCCCGAAACGTCGTGAACCAAGTACACGACAGACTCGACGATGCGAGAAATGCCGCAAAAAGACTGGGCAAGCTTGCGGAGAGCGACGGTTCGGAGGCGGCCAGCGTGGCGGAGAGTGCAGCTGACGGTACGGAAAGCACGGTGGCGGGCGCTGCGGAGGGCGCAGGAGAGACGGCGACGTGCGCGGCCGACGGCGCTGAAGGCGCGGTAGCGGTCGTTGCCGACGGCGTGGAGGGCGCAGTCGCTGGCGCCGAAGGCGCAGTGGCGGGGGCGGAGGCCGGCGCTGGTGCGGCCGAAGGCGTGATGGGCGCCGTGGCGGGCGGGTTGGCCGCGGCGGCGCCGGTGCTGGCGGCTGGCGCCGCGATTGCCGGCATCGCGGGTATCGTGATGGCGATCGTGGAGGCGGTGAAAAAGCACCAGAATCAGAGTGCATTCGCCGCGAACGTCAATCCAACGCTCAATCAATTCGGCATTCCGTTGCCGAAATGACGAGGCATGCCGTAAGGGCAAACGATGCGCCGCGTGATGCTGGATCGCAGCGATGAAGTCATGCGCTTCGTCGCGGACAGGACAGGAGAAAGCCGTTACGACGACTATGCGACGATTGGTCTCGAGAAGGACGGTTGCATTGTCGCGGGCGTTGTCTATCAAGGACACAACGGCCCCAACGTGCTGATGCATTTCGCGCTTGATGGATCGCGCCATCTGATCACGCCCGCGTTCGTCTGCGCGGTGTTTACGTATCCGTTCCAGGTGCTGTGCTGCAATCGTGTGACGGGGCTCGTGCGGGTCGACAATCACGACGCGCAGCGGCTGGACGAACATCTCGGATTCGTTCGGGAGGGCGTGATGCGTGCGGGTGCGAACGATGGGACGGACTTCATCCTGTATGGGATGCTCAGGCGCGAGTGCCGGTTTCTGAGCGGTCGATATTTCGAGGCGCTGCGGATCGAGTTGCCCAGAATCGCCGGTGGATCTCGCGGCGCGGCTTCGCCGGCGAAAGGCGGCGCGGCCGGCGCAAGCCTATCGGCTGCGACCGGCAGCTAATCGGGCGATTCGACATTCGCATCGGAGGTCCGCATCGCGCGAATGGTTGGCATCGCCAAGCATTGGCTCGATGCCCGACTCATTGCCCGCCGGCATGGTTTTTCGGGTGGGGCGGTGATTTTCATTTTTTTGAGTATCGATAGATCATGCCCAAGATAAGCCAGCCGACAGGCCCATCCGCTAGTCCCATTGAATTGAATGCTCGCCAGTCGGATATCGACGCATCCCGGCACGGAGAAGCGGGCCCGGCATCCGAGCCGCAACGTGCGGCGGGTGGCGAATCGCAAGCTGTCTCGCAGCAGGCGCCATCCAGAAATGTCGAGGCGGAAGGAGTTGGCGCAACTCACAAGATTTCACTTGCTCCACAGTTGCTGGGACTGTACCAGGCTACCCAGGTATCTGCCCGGCGACTTCATCCAACCCACGACGGTCTTTATGAAAATCGTTCGTTGATTTCACGATTACCCGGAGTAAAACCGCAAGCATTCGTCGAAATCGACGGAACGATGTATTACGCGAAACGGACGAATGTCGGTGGTGTGCAATTGGCCAGTCCGCAGAACAGGGCCGCGAGTGGGCCGGACGTGGTACGTCTTGGTGGAAAATGGGTCGCACAGTTTCGGGTAGGGGTGACGCTGGAAGGTCGTGCCGTCACGCTCTCGCGGAGCGAGCAATATCCGAATTCATATTCTGTTAATGGAAATTCACGCTTTTTGATCCATGCAGGAAACGTGAACGTTTCGGACGGTCAAGCAGTCGTGAAGTCGAGCCAGTGTGCAGCATTCTTTGAGGCATACGACAAATGGATGAATGACGAATTGGACTTGTATCGAGGAATCGCGACGAATCACTTTTCGGTAAACGACATGAGACAGTTCGGTGTTCTGAAATCTGAGGGCGATGCCGACATTCCGACGTTCACGATGGGAAACGATGACAAGCAAAAGACTGCTTGGCTGCCGACCGATCCACGTGTCGCTATTCCCGTGGCGATCGCGGTCGGGAATCAGAGTTGGCTGAGTGGCGTGGACGAGAGTATTCCACGCGGCATTGTAATCAAGATTCGCGCTGGAGCGAATGAAACACATTTCGGTGTATCGTTCATAAATTCCGGAGAATTGGCAGTTCAGGGGCCGCTTACGAATAACGAATTTTCTATTGCCGGAATCGCGTTTGTAAATCAAAGAGAAGGAATCGTACTGAAATCTCCGACTGAGCCACTGTCGTTCAATGATTTACCGATTCCCGGCCCTTATCCGGATCCGGATGGAGCAAGATGGACGCATCAGCAGGTGATGGGTTGGCGTGAGGAGATGAGGCAATGGAACGCAGCTTTCGCCAGGAAGAACTTAACGACAGTTTGGCCGCCAGCGACGACATAAGGCGTCGAAGCTGAGTTTGCACAGTAAACGGCAAGCGTGTACGAGCGGCTTCTGTGAGTATTGGTCACAGCGTCACGGCCGAATGTACTTCGATGTCGCCGCGCGGAACATAAGTTGGAACAGCGGTAATTGGGGCGCGGTTTGGTGCCGTAGCCGAGTGCGCTCAAGACGTGGATCGTATCTCCACGACGCGCAGCGGCTGGACGAACATCTCAGATTCGTTCGGGAGGGCGTGATGCGTGCGGGTGCGAACGATGGGACGGACTTCATCCTGTATGGGATGCTCAGGCGCGAGTGCCGGTTTCTGAGCGGTCGATATTTCGAGGCGCTGCGGATCGAGTTGCCCAGAATCGCCGGTGGATCTCGCGGCGCGGCTTCGCCGGCGAAAGGCGGCGCGACCGGCGCAAGCCAATCGGCTGCGACCGGCAGCTAATCGGGCGATTCGACATTCGCATCGGAGGTCCGCATCGCGCGAATGGTTGGCATCGCCAAGCATTGGCTCGATGCCCGACTCATTGCCCGCCGGCATGGTTTTTCGGGTGGGGCGGTGATTTTCATTTTTTTGAGTATCGATAGATCATGCCCAAGATAAGCCAGCCGAAAGGCCCATCCGCTAGTCCCATTGAATTGAATGCTCGCCAGTCGGATATCGACGCATCCCGGCACGGAGAAGCGGGCCCGGCATCCGAGCCGCAACGTGCGGCGGGTGGCGAATCGCAAGCTGTCTCGCAGCAGGCGCCGAGAGGGGAAGCCGCATCGGAAGGGAAAAGCGGGAGTCACAAGACTACGGCTTCTCTGCAGTTGCTGGGGTTGTATTCGGTAACGCGAGTGCCTGCGCAGCGTATTCTCCCACCCCATACCAGCTTGCCCGACAGCACTCGTGTCAAGGAACTGCCTCGCCTCGACAGGATGCCGCAAACAACCCGGATCGAACCGAGACCGTTCGCACGCGTGTTGATTGGCGATGCCGGAGCCGGACACAACACCAGGGATGTACTTCGGAACGTAGCGGGAGAAGAAGGCGGCAAGGCGGTGGCGTGGAGTACTGGGTATGAGTATTTGTCGAAGGTGCTGTTGGCGCAACTTGCCGAGGACGGGGGGGAATCAGTCGCCGAGAGGGTGCGCGAAAATCCGGCCTGTCGGGAAAAAATCAAGGAAATGCTCGACACGGCGACGCGTCCTGATGGCCGAAGCAGCGCGGACCGAGCGAGGCTTATGGCGATCACGGTATGCGAGCTTACCGATCCTACGGAGGAGGCGATCGCTATCAGTACGCGCCTCTTGCCCAAAATCGAGAATGCCGAAGCGCAGCGCTTGGCGGGGCTCCTATTCACGAACAAGGAGGACATCGGGGCGCTGTCGGCGTGGATCGAAGGTTTCCGGCCGGGAGGAGCGGGGCGGCTTCAGGAAATGCATCAGCTCATGTATGCGGCGTCGACCGTTCTCAAGGGAGATGCCCGATCCGCAGCCAGATTGCTCGAAAGTTATTGCGCGATGCCGGGTCCGGACCCTGATGTTCAGATGAAGCGTCGGATCTTCTCGATGCAGCGCATTCTGGTGAGTGCGCGCGGGACGACGTTCGATGTCCTGGGGATTCCGCCGAGAGCAATCCGTGGCGAGCGCACCGAGACGCAAAAGGCGGTATATCGCAATGCTCTTGCTATATCGCAATATCTGTACGAGAGGCTTCCTAAGGAATATCGGCCGGACTCTTTGGAGGACATGCTGTCTGCCGCAAAGATCGTCTCGGCAGAGGCGCTCGGTGGGGAGCGGAGCGATGTCGCGCCGGATGAGTATGCTTTTGCAAAAACCGTGGATAATCTCGCCGGGATTTATGAAAAAGAGCGTCTGGCGATCGACGCGATGGCATGCGCCGCCAATCTGATTGCCAGTCATGACCCTGATGCCATCAAGAAGCTGCCAGCCGATAAACAGGGTGATGCGATAAACGGCCTCCAGTGCGCCGAAGAACTGCTTCGATTGCTGCCGCTTGAGATTCGTGGCGGCATTTCAACCATTGCCGAGCTGAACGGGAAGCTGGATGCCGATTCAAGCGAATCGGGCGCGAGCATGTCAGTTGCAAACAGTCTTCCATTGGATAAAGATGTCGTAAACAGGGCGATATCAAAACTACGGGCTGCGTTGGCGGCAGGGCCCGATATTGGAGAGATTCGCATCGGCACGGCTGCGAGAAAAGACATTCCGGTGGAGCAAAAGGTCGCATATTTTAAATGGCGGAATGACATTGCCAATGAAAAAAAAGCTCGCCTCGTTTCGGAGCGAATTTATAAACTGAATACATACGCGGACAGGGCGATTCCGAAAGGGAAGAGCCTGGAGGGCAGGCTCGCCCGCATCGGAAATGATATTGCAGGCGCTTTCGGTCATCGAAAGAACCCGGTTGGCATGCTGTCGGAAGGACTTGTTCTCGGCGGATTTCTGCGCGAGGACGCATTTAGGAGTAAGGGCTCCGGGGCCTTCGATGGATTGATTTCAAAATATAGGGAAATTGAAAACAGGAGCAATTTGGAAAAGGCCAGGATGGCGATCGTCGAGCGAGTTTATGAAAAAATCAAGATCGACGGATTTTCATCTAAAATTTCAGTCAAGCCGGGCGACTTGAAAAAATGGGTGGCTCTTGCGATAGCGAATGGAAGAAATGACGCGATTGAAAGAAGCGAGGAATTTAGATCGATCGCCGAGGACCTGAAAGACGGCTTTGGCGCAGGCGTGTTGACGAGATGGGCCGCCGATACTGGCCTGAGCGAAGACAGTTACCATCGTCAATTGGTTGACCTACAGTCTCTTTCGAATGCCGGCTACGGGAAAAAACCTGAAGTAACGGATCGGAATTCGATATTCAGTGCCTTTTCCGAGGTCGCGGCCCGTTACCGGCCGTCAAAGTCCTTGAAGCTGACCAGCGGCGGGGTAGGGGGAGTCACTTTCGGCGGAGGGCAGTCTTTGGGTTCGCTTGTCAGCCTTTCGCCTACAGTCGGAGTGGGAGGGGGGCGGGTCGCCACTGTCGAGATAGGTGGGGACGGCAGAGACGGAGGAGGCTTGATCGCCGTGACGAGAGGGAACATCGGGAAATTAAAAATAGGAGCGTCGCTATTCGTCGGACCTAAATTCGCCAATGTCATGCGTGCCGGCGGTTCCGTGAATTTGGAGCTCATCAATGGGGAGGAATCCTGGGAAAAAGGGGCGGTCATCAGATTCTTGCCGATGAACGGAGTTTTGGGGAAGGCAGCGGAATCATGGCGAATCTGGGCGCAAGATTGCTTTTCGATCATCAGTGACGCAGCCAATGCCGAAGAGATGTTGAAAAAGTTTGCGCAAGAGTATGTCGATTCCGCAGAGATCGGCATTGGCGTTACCGAGAAGGACGAGTATGTCATTGGCTCTTCGGCGAGCGTCGGCGCAGGGGTGAACTTTATCGGCTCCGGCGGCAGCGATTTCGGCGGCGGCCTGGGATTGAACGCAGGCATCGGCGTGACTCGGGAATGGCGGCGAAGCCTAGCGTCTAGCGAGCTGGGCAATCGAGCGGGCCGCAAGCAATTTGCTCAATCGTCTTCGACCATCGCGACATGGAGAGCCGGGTTGAATGCGAGCGAATCCTACAAGATCAGCGATGCGCCGAATTTCAACTCGGCTGTCAACTCCGGCCAGCCGATACTCAGTGTCGGGGGCAATATTGTCTCCGAGAAAGAGGGCTCTACCGTGAGCGTTCGCTTGCGCGATGGCATTGTTGATCCGGATCGGACCGTTCTGGAGCGAACGCGCAGAAGAGATCGGCCAGCAGCGGACCTGATTGCACGCGATTATCGGCAATGGGTCAAGGCAATGGGCGCAACCGACGCCGAGGGGGAGGCGGCTTTGCATAAGTTTTTTGCTTCCGAGTTCGGCCGGCATGCGAACAGCTCACCGAGGGCCTCCGAGGCGCCGGATACCTATGTCGCCAGATATCAGATGACGAAGGAGGCTGCGGCCGCGTTCAATCACTATCGTGCGCAAATCGATCTAGGACGGACGCTCGGTAAGGACGAGAGCCATGCCGGCGAGCTACAGCGACGCTGCGCGGAAATCATCGAGAATCCAGTGAGTTGGCGGCCCAGCTTCATACAGCATTACGTGGAGACGTCTTCCAAAAATTCGGCTGGCCTGCACAACATATTCGGCTTGGAGGCGATCAAGTCGTCCAGCGCTTCCACGCATCAAGTTCTGGCTCACCAGGTGGCATCGCGGCAGATCGATCCTGTCGCATTGGCAAGAGAGTCCGCATCGATCCAATCGGTTCGGCCCACGGGCGGCGAGCAATCTGCCGGTCCCGTTGCTCCCCCGCGCAAGCATTCCGAAAAAAGAGAGTCCGTATCGATCCAATCGGTTCGGCCCGCGGGCGGCGAGCAATCTGCCGGTCCCGTTGCTCCCCAGCGCAAGCGTTCCGAAAAAAGAGAGTCCGCATCGATCCAATCGGTTCGGCCCACGAGCGGCAAGCAATCTCCCAGTCCCGTTGTTCCCCCGCGCAAGAAGCGTTCCGGAAAGCTCGGACGTTGATCTTTGTGCGATTGGAAATGCAGGTTTTGTCACGTAGGAGGGGCAAAAGGGCAAAGTGGCAGCGGCCGTTCAGAACGCAGATGGATTTTGGATGAGGCAGGTGAAAAGCCGCCATGCCTTGAACTGGGTGGCGAGTTGTTTGCGATAGCGAACGGTACGCAGCAGGTGTCGCTTGATCGCGAAGTGCTGTCGGATCGGGCCGAGGTTCGGCCGGAACACCTGAGTGCATTTGGGATCGCGGAAACCTTGCATTCGGCGTTCGCGTTCTCGAGTCGGGCAGTGACTGTTTTCGGTCCGGTTGTTGACGCGGACGCGAGCCTTGCCACGCAGACCGAGAGGGAACTGGAAATACCAGCGTACCGCGTGGCTGATAACCGCCGCCGGGAAACGATGACCATGGTAAAGAGATTTCGTCTCATTGATCGCACCACATCTTACGCAACCTCGCCAACGTGATGGAGCCGGAACGTGAAAGTCATGCGTAATCGCGGCATGATCGCAGATGCATTTCCGCCCGAATCCGTTTCCCGCGATGACACCGCAAGCGTAGCGCAGCAAGTCGCCAACTCCGACCGGGGCGCGAGTCCGCTGGCCGGACTGAGCGCGCTCAACGCTGATCTGGTCCAGCGCGTGCCGATTCGGCCGCCCGTCCTCTTGGCCACGAAAGCACGGGCAGTGACGGGCCGCGCGCGCCTCGGCGCAAGCCGCGAACTGACATCCGTCGAAGCCGAGATTGCAAGAACGTTTGTCAGGCCAGAGCATCTTCGCGCCATATCGGCAGCCGCACGATCGGGCGCTTTTGCGGTCAGCTTCCGGGCAAGCGGCGAGTTGACCCTGAAGCGCCTGGCTGCCGGTGCGCCTGCCAAAGGCCACGACATTCTCGAAAAGACGATCAAGCCCGCTTCCATGCAAGAAGTCTACGGCACGGATGCCCCACGCAGGCTGGCGCAGATTGAACGAGCGGACATTGATGGCTATGTCGGACATTGGGCCAACGACAAGCTGCTCGGTCTTTATATGGACCCGGCTGTGAATGAACGCGACACTCCCGCGTTGTTCCATGCACTGAGATCGACACCTTCGGGCCAGCGCTACTATCCCGTCAATCACGACGATCTCGAGGGCAGCCTGGCATTGCTCAAGAATACGCGAGGTCCATTGGGGGAGACGGGGAATTTCTGGAAGTGCCTTCCTTACACCGGCGACTACGACATGCACGACATGCTCAATATGGCGGGGCATCGCGCTCCTGTGCCGAGCGGCAGTCGCGACGAACATCGCATCATGCAAGCGCTCAATGTCGCCATCGGCGCGATCGATCCGGTGCGTACGGCATCGTCAGGCTCACATAGGCTGATACAGCACGGCCCGCAGCACAATTACGTCGCGCATATGCGGGTGAACGAGCAAGGTGCCGTGATCTGCGAAGCCGTTGCGAAAGCATCGTTTCCACTCGCAATGTGCGATCGCGGGACATGGAGCGTGATTGAAACGCCCGAGGCACTCGATGCGTTCTACCGGCAGCGCGGCGTCGTGCTGAAGGAGAAATGGCGGCCGGAGTTGAATGCGTTCAGCGCGTAGCTTGGGACTGCGCTCGGCTCAACCAGCGTCCGCCAGCGATGCCATCAGATTGATTCAAACCAGGCGCAGCCCACTGAGTCACAGCGTCAAGGGCGCTGTCATGTTGGAGCGTTGAAGACGCAAAATTGCGAAGGACGGGGCGTTGCTCGGAAAGCAGACGGATTGTGGGTGAGGCTGGTAAAAGGACGCCATTCGGTGCGGCGCACCAGCCGGGGAGCGAGTCGCCGGTTGATTTGAAGGCGTTGCACGCGAACCGTGGCGCTCGCGGATCATTCGAACGACCCGTTCACGACTTCCGGCGAATACCTTGGTGACTTCTTCTTGACGTTTTCCATGGCTCCATTTTCTCGAGATTGGGAGCCTCTGGAAAACCCGGGGTGCTCGAACGTTGATCTTCGCGCGCTTGGAAATGTGTCCGCGCAGCAGCCATCGGAGCCCGCTTGAGCCTGAGTATGAGGCGAGTTGCACGCGCTGCTGCCGGCGCAAGTCGCGCGCAGCAAACCAGATCGATTTCGCGCGTGTGGCGATCGACTCCTCGTCGATTCGTGCGCTTGGCGCGAGCGAAGAACCGGCCCGAGCCCACCGGTTGCGTGCCCCGGCTCCAAGCACCACGTCGCCACCGATTCCGGAGGCGCGCCGGTCGCGGCGATCCTGACGGACGCCAACCGGAATGACGTCGCGCAGCCGACTCCTGTGGTCGATGCGTTCGTGCCGATCGGGGGGAGCGCGCGGCCGGCTGCCGAGTCGTCCCAAGCACGTTCATGCGGACTGTGGCTATGACGACGACACGTAACGACGCATCCTGCGCACGAGCGTGGCCCCCACCCGCGTCGCCCAGCGCGACGAGCGGCGCGGCAGCGGCCTCGGAGAGGCTTGCCGGGTTGTCGAGCGTACGCAGGTCTGGTCGCACTATTTCCGACGTCTCTGTATTCGTTTCGAACGTCGCGCCGACATGCACGAGGCCGTCCTCAAATCCGGCTGTCGCCTCATTTGCTGGAACGCCTTGCAAGCGAGCATGGTAGTCTTCACGAGGCCGTTTCTCGGTGCCGCTAGCAGCACCGGAAGGCAGATTGGGCCGATGGCGGCCCGGTTCATGGCGAGAAATCCATCCGAATCAGTTCCACAGCCACACGGCTGCCGATCTCGACGAACTCCCCGTATCCGATCGTGACGCCATGCGCTTCGATCGACACCTGACCATGGGGATTTCTTCCGAGTTCCAGGACGTCGCCGGGCGTCATCGAACGTAATTCTCCGAGCGTGGTGCGAAGCCGGCCGACGACGAACATCAGCGAGATCGGAATGTCATCGAGCAGCGAAGGATCCGCCTTTCCATTGCGCGAAGGTTCTTGTTCGAAACGGGGTTCGTCGGATTGAGATTGCGCGGAGTCGAAGTTGTTATTCATTGCGTGGGACGGTCGTAATGGACGTGTTGGCGAAAGGCCGTTCGCGTCGGTTCCGGCGGCGTGGAGAAGGCCGCCCCATTGCTTGTCCTCGTGCCTCCTGAGTTCGGGAAGGGCGAGAATGCAGTAGACATAGGGGGCGCCGCGTTGACGCTTCGATCACGTTGATCCTGGAAATTGTCGAGCCATATGGACAGAAGGCCTCCCGATTCATCGACTCGATCTCGAAGGCGCGAAGCGCGCGCCTCGGATTCGATCGCAGCCGCCGCGTCGCCACGTACCGTGTGCTCCGGGCGGCGCAGCGTCCATGCGCACGCAACTGCATCCCGTCGTCCACGCCAGCATGGCGATACCGTTCCATTGCGCGTCGTCTTCAGTCATGTGCGGAAAAATCCGTTTCCTTTTCCTGGCGAGACCCGCTGAATCGACGTCACTCGAAGCGTGGGTGCTATCGAGCATAGCCTAGTGAAGGGCTCGAAAATTGAACCTTTGTCAAGGGCTCCCGACTCAGCTCGTGCGCGAGCCAACGACAGAATAGGCCGGTGCGATGGCAAAGCGCCTCGGGCCTCGCTTCTTTGGCGTTCGACACGGATTCGAGGAAAATCAGCGCGCTATTCGGCACGCGAGTCCGTCTTTGTGCTTTGAGGCAAGGTGAATTCCGTGATGAAGCGCTTCATCGACGAACAGCGCGGCTGGATATTGGGCGAACAATCCGAATGGACCGGTGGCGGTTGGTCGCGGACAGGTGTCCTCTGCACCACCGGGCGGCGGCATGTTCGCGAGATCCCGTGCAGCCGGCGGCACGTCCGGCAGCATGACTTGATCCTTGCGGCCGCCCAACTCGCGGCGCGCTTCGTGCCGACATCGTTCGAGACGAGTACTGCGATACGGCGGACGGAACACGCGACGCCGGCTCGCAAGCGGCGGCCCTGGGGAATCAGTACACCGGCGCCCAATGCCCCGGCACCCATCCCCAGTGATTGCCTTCCCACCGGTAGTGTCCTCTCACCCAGCGGTAGCCGGGCGCGGGCGCAGGCGGCACGACCTCCACGACGGGCGCGGGCTGCGGCGGCCTCACGGGTTCGACGACGCACGCGGAAAGCAGCGCCGCGTACGCGACGGCGGCGAGTCGCGCGGCGAATGGCGTGGATTGGGTGTGCATCTTCAGTTCTCCTTGTGTTATCGGGCTATCGGGTGATTGGCTTGTCGGGATGTCGATATCGATGGCGGCGCACGGTCGCGTGTCGCGTCACGCCTCGGTGCGAATGAGATCGGTCATCGGCCGCGTCGCGTCCGTCAGCGGGAACAGTGCGGACACGGTGCGGCTCGGGTCGAGCCGCAGACTCTCGGCCGCGGCGCCCGCAATCAGCGCGTCGAGCGACGCGGTCGGCTTCAGGTCGCGTCCTTCGTACAGATCGCCCGGCCGAAGCCCCGGCCAGTCCGCGACGACGCGCCCGCCCGCGACCGCGCCGCCGATGAGCATCGCGACCGACGCCTGGCCGTGATCGGTGCCCCCCGTGCCGTTCGCCGCGGCGGTGCGGCCGAACTCGGTCGCGACGAGCACGGTCGTCTGGCGCCACAGCGGCCCGAGGCCGTCGCGCAGCGCGGCGAGCATCGTGTCGAGCGCCTTGAGCTGGTTCGCAAGCCGCGCGTTCTGCGCGCTGTGCGTGTCCCAGCCGGCCGTCTCGATCATCGCGATCCGCGGGCCGTCGTCGCGCGCGAGAAACGTCGCGGCGAGCCGGCCGACGCCCGCCGGGTCCTGCCGCGCACCGGCGTCGCCGGCGAGGCCGCGCGCGGTCATCGCGGCCTGCCACAACGGGCCGAGCTGCGGGTCCGCTTCGTAGAGCGACGACACGCGCGCGAGCAGGTCGTCCGGCGCGGCGGGCAGCCCGGACGGCGCATACGACGTCACCCGCGCCGTCCCGCGCAGCGCGGGCGGCACCGTCGGCGCGAGTGCGATCGCGTTGTCGCGCGTCTTCGGCAGCATCGCCGCGAGCCGGTTGAGCCAGCCGTCCTTGACCTGATACGGCGCGCGGCCGCCCGTCTCGAGCACGTTCTGGCCGTCGAAGTGCGAGCGGTCGCGGTACGGCGACGCGATCGCATGGATGAACCGCGCCTGACCGTCTCGGTACATCTGCGCGGTCTGCGCGAGCGACGAATGCAGCGCGAACGTGCCGTCGAGCCGCGTCGCGGCCGATGCGTCGATCGCGAGCGCGCCGCGCAGGCCCGCATACGCGGGCTCCGCGTACGGGACGACGATGTTCAGGCCGTCGGCCGCGCCGCGCTGGATCACGAATACGAAGCGCCGGTCGGTCTCGACGTTCGCGAACACGAGTTGCGGCGCGACGAGGATCGCGCCCGCGCCGGCAGCGGCGACGCGCAGGAATCGGCGGCGAGACAGGGCCATGTTCATCTCCGTTGGAAGTCGGGCGACACGAGCAGCAGCGCGAGCGCGGTCGTCGCGCTTTCGGCGCGCGACACGGCGGTCGCGGTCGATGCGCTCATCGAGCCGGCGAGCAGCGTGTCGCCGAGCGTGCGCGGGTCGAGCCGGTCGCCCGTGCGCGCGGCGAGGCGCTGTGCGATCTCGACGCGCCGCACGAGCGCATCGGGCGCGGCCCAGCTGGCCGCGATGTCGTCGTAGCCGGCGGGCGAGCCCGGACGCCAGACGGGCTGGCCGAGCTGCACGAGGAGCGGGGCGGCCTTCAGGTCGCCGAGGTCGCGCCAGCCGAGCCCGCGCAGCGACGACACGGTCCATTCCCACGGCGTCTTGAATTTTGCGTTGGCGGGCGACCACGCTTCCGGCGCATCGACGAGCGCGCGATAGACGCTCGGCAGATCGCCGCCGCTCGTCTCGAACGCGCGGGCGATCCGCTCGGTGAGCGCGGGCGGCGGATTGTCCGCGACGAAATGGCGGGCGAGCTGGAATGCGATATGCCGGCTCGTCGCGCGCGCGGTCGCGAGATCGCGCAGGATCGCGCGCGCCTGCGCTTCGCCGGGCTGGTCGTACGTGCGGCCCAGCACGGTGCGCACGCCGGGCTCGTGCAGCGCCGGCCGGAACACGAACGTGCCGGGTGCCGCGTCGCCCGGCTGCGGGCCGCGGCCGCCGGCGATGCTCCAGCCGGTCAGCGCGCGCGCGAACTCGGTGACGTCGTTTTGCGTGTAGCCGGTGCGCACGCCGAGCGTGTGCAGCTCCATGATCTCGCGGGCGAGGTTCTCGTTGAGTCCGCGCCGGTTCGCGGGATGGCGCGCTTCGGCGCGCCGCGCGGCCCGGCTGTCGGGGCCGGCCGAGCGCACCTGGTCGAGAAACAGTTGCATCGCCGGATGCCGCTCGACGGCGACCAGCATGTCCTCGAAGCGGCCGAGCACGTGCGGGCGGATCGCCTCCATTTCGAACGCGCCGGCATATGCGGAAACGGGGCCCTTGTCGATCGACACCGCGAAGTGGTTCGCCCAGAAATGCACGAGCCGCTCGACGAACGGCGCGGGTGTGTTCAGCGCGCTAGCGAGCCGCGCGGCGACCGCGCTGCGGTATGCGTCGTAGCCGTCGCGCCGGATCGCCTGCGCGGTCGCGCGCTTCGCGGCCGGGTCGTCGCCCGTCGTTTTGTTGCGCGCGTCGGCGAAGCGGGCCGCGAGCGCGTCCGAGCGCGGTTCGTTCGCCCAGGCGGCCGGCAGCGTTTCGTAACGGGAGAATTGCGCGAGCAGCGATGCTCTCGGATCGTCGGGCGGCGCGTCGTCGGCGCGCGCGCCGAGACCGAAGCGGTTCAGCGCGACGGCGGCCGGGGTGGCGCGTTGAGGTGGGTTCATGCCGGAGTCCTCTGGCGATGCATACCTTCGTTAAACGCAGGTCGCCGAGGAATCCGTCGCCCGTTCGGCAAAAATGTTCGAATCGTCGTGTGTGCCGCGCCTGCCGCCTGCTGCACGGGCGCGTCACCGGCTCCCCGGCGCGGCCGGCGTGTTCGGCCGCTGCTGCGGCGGCAGCCGCCAGTTGCCGCTGCGCTTCAGGCCGTCGACGAATTTCAGGCGCTCTTCGGGCGTGAGCGTCGCCGCGAAATCGACGACGTTGCTTTCAACCCGCGCACGCAGCGCGTTGTCGGCGGCGCGCGTGCGGGCGAGCGCCGCGTCGATCGCCGGGCGGTCGAGCTGCGGCGCGGCGAGCAGATCGAGCACCTCGAACCGGCCGTCGCGCCCGTTGACCGCGTAGTCGTGGCCTTCGCGGCGCGCGGCCTTCAGCGCGTCGATGAACTCGCGCTGTCGCGCCCACGACAGCTCGTTCGCGGCGAAGCGCAGCGCGGTGCGCTGCCCCGGCGCGCCGGCCGCGTTCAGGTCGCGATGCGTCGCGAACCATTGATACGCGCCGCCGCCGATCGCGCCGAGCAGGAACACGTTGAGGACGGCCGAGCCGACGAAGGCGAGCCGCCACGAGCGTTCTTTCATTGGCCGCTCCAGTCGGCGCCCGATCCGCCGAAGCTCGTCGTCATGGAGGTTGCGTCGTGCGGCGGCGGGCTGCCCAGCATCAGCATCGACACGGCAATCGCGCCCGCGACCGCGCCCGCGAGGCCGACGCCCGCGAACGCGGCGCCGGACCACCAGAATCGCCCGCGTCGCCAGAACAGCCGCCGCACGGGGGCCGTCGCGACGATTTGCTCGACGAGCGCGGGAGCGGGCGGCGCGACCGCGTCGCCCGCGAGCCAGGCGTCGAGGACGGCGGCGCCGGCGAGCGCCGCGGCCGCCTCGTCGCGATGCGCGCGCGCCCACGCGTCGGCGGCCGCGCGCTCGCCGTCCGGCCAGCGCCGCGCATCCGCGCCGTATGCGGCGACGATGCGGCGAAATCGTTCAGGTGTCATCGCTTGTCCTCACTAGGGTGGTCGTCGGCCAACTGCGCGCGCAGGTTGCGCCGGGCGCGCGCGAGCAGGCTCTCCAGTGCGTCGACGGTGATGCCCATCAGGTTGGCCGCCTCGACGTTCGACAGCTCTTGATAGTAATTGAGCACGAGCGCTTCGCGCTGCCGCGCGGGCAGCGCGGCGAGCGCCTGCCGCACGAGTTCGCCGCACGCGCGGTGTTCGAGGCGGGCGTCGGGCGCCGGGTGCGGATCGATCGCATCGGGCAGTTCGTCGACGGGTTCCTCGCGGCGGCCGCGCAGCCGGTCGTAGCAGAGGTTCAGCACGACGCGGTGCAGCCACGTGTCGAAACGCGCTTCGCCTTCGCGCCAGCGCGGCGCGTGCTTCCAGATCCGCACGAACGCGTCCTGCGCGACGTCCTCGGCTTCCATCCGGTCGCCGAGCATCCGCGTCGCGAGCGCGAGCAGCCGCGGCAGCTTGCGCGCGACGAGCGTGCGCACGGCCGCCGGGTCGCGCGCGCCGACCCGGGCCACGAGTTCCGCGTCGGGGTCGCGATCGTTCAACGCGCGGTGTCCCGGAGCGTTGAACGAATCGGGTGCCGCATCGGTCGGACGGGCCGGGCAGCCGGCCGGATGTTGCTCATCGTCGTGCTCTCCGTGCTGTCCGGCGACGGGCGCGACGCGGGACGGCGCGTCAGCGCAGGGCGCGGCGGGGCGGCGCGCGTCGTGCGTCGGGTCGTGCATCGGGTCGTGGGCGGTCGCGTCATCGGTGCGTTGCCGGGGGGGCGTATCGATCATGCGGGGAACGCGTCGGCCGCCGGAACGTGCGCCGAGTGTGGCGCGCGTCTCCTGCGGCCGGCGCAATCAAATCAATATACGACGACGGGCGCCGGCCGGTAATAGACGGGCCGCGCGGGCACGACGACGCACCCGGCGAGCGTGGCGGCCGCGAGCGCGAGGATCACGAGGGTTCGAAGGTTCATCGGTCGGTCCGTGAGTTCGGGGCGGGCGCCGCCGGCTGCGAGCGCATCGGCGGCGGGAGCGCGTCAGGCCCAGTGGCCCGGCGCCCAGTGCCAGTTCGGGCCGTGCGCGACCCAGTGGCCGGGCACCCAGCGGTAGCCGACGCGCACGGGCTGCCAGTGGCCAGGAATCCAGGCGTAGCGGCCGTGACGCCATTGCCAGTGGCCCTGGTCCCAGGCGAAGCCGGCGCGCGGTGCGGGCACGACCTCGACGCGCGGCGCGGGCGGCGCGTACGGGGCGACGATCACGGCCTGCGCGAACGCGGCGGACGCCGCGCAGGTGGCCAGGAGGGCGGCGGCGAGCCGCAGTGGGGTGGCGAGTTTCAATTGTGTGCTCCGAAGTTGTACGGGCCGGCCGGGAACAGCCGGTTTTGCGTTAAACGGCGGAGCGGTGAAAATCCGTCGCGGGCGCGACGAGGAATTTGCGGGCCGCATCGTTTGAGCCGTTGGACGAAGCGCTCGGCCCACCGCGTCGTCGCCGCGGTTCCCGCCGCGACTCGTACTCGGCGTGAGCCCAGGCTCCTTCAGGAAATCCCGTTCGTCGCAGCTTGAAAACTGGCTACCCGGCCGTAGCGCACGAGCGCCTCGCCGGTCGGGCGGCGGCGCCGTGCCGCGATGAGCCGTGCGTCGATCGCCGGCGCCCGATCGACACGGGGCTGCGTCGACCCGGCCACTGCTTGGCGTCGGAACACGTCAAGGTCCTGTTGACGGATAAAGCCGGCCGTCATGGATTCGGATAGGGGGGATGTCCGTCACCCGGGCATGGTGGGGCTGTCGATCTCGAAACGACGATGCGGGTAGATTGACCGCAATCGCTGCCGGTTTGCCATCACATGACCCGGGGCGGCGCCCATGGCCGCGTTGCGCATGCCAAGCCATCGACACACATCAGGCGTGCGATGCGATCGATCCGGCAACGCGCTCGCTGTTCCCGCATGCCGCCATGAATCTGGCGATATCCGTAGGCGCAGCCGCTTTCCAGCCACGCCTGCCCGACATGCGCAGGCAGGCCTCCGTCATCGATCGCTCGAACGAAATTCATGCGGGGCGAGCCGCCCGCATCCCGCACGGCAAGGTGCGGCTGCCAGCTCGTCCGCTTCGGCGCCTTCCGCACGTCTCGCATCGAGCGATCGAATCCGCCGTGATCACATGTTTTCCCGCACGCCGGCTTGGTGAACGGCTTGCCGCCGAACCGGCTCCGCCGATCGATATCGACGATGCACGGTCTCCGTGGCGGGCCGCGTGCGCGGGCTCGCCGGCGGCAATCCCGGGGGCGGTCCGGTGTCCGCCAGATTGAACGCCGGCATCGAGCCGGGACACTGGAAAGTCTTCAGCACGTTGCTGGTCAGCGGGTTGGCGACGCTGCCGGTACTCGCGATGTCGAGCACGGCCTTGCGGCCGTCGAAGTCAAGTGCGACGCGCGAGCGCCCGGGCGTCGCCGTTTCGATCAGATGCCCTTTCTGCAACAGGCGCAGCAGCGCCCATGGCCCGTCCGTCGAGACCGTCGACGTGTCGGGCCGGATGCGCGGGCTCGCCGTGATCTCCACATGGACGCCGCCGCGCGGTCCCGGCCAGCTCACCGTAAACGGGGCAACGGGACCGTGCTGATAGAGCGTCGTTTGTCCGTCGACGTCGATCATCAGGCTCGTGATCGTAGGGTCCAGCTCGGGCGTCCGGATGTCGGCCTTCCAGGCGAGCTGTTTCTCGCCCGGATCGCCGAAAAAGATCTCGCGGATCGCCTTCGCATGCTGGAACGGTTCGAGATCGGGGCCCTGCACCGGTTCGGTCGCGCCGGGCAGCGTCTTGTAGCGCCACGGCCTCGTCGACGTATCGACGAACGGGGCGAGCGTCTTCGTGAAAAAGTCGTCGATGACGCCGCCCCGCGCGAACACCCGCGTGAAGTCGTCGATGCGGACGTCGCGCTTGCTGTCGGCTGCAAACGGATAGTTGCCCTCGATCGTGAGCCGGCAGGTGTCGCCGACCATCGCCTCCATCTGCCGCGACAGCAGTTGGCCGATCCCGCGGTTCACCTCTCGCGAGCCCTGTGCCGAAAGCTCGAGCAGCACCGCGCGAAAGGGCGCGGGCATCGTGTTCGCGGCCATCTTCAGTTTCGCCGCGGCGTCGCTCGCGGGCGGCATGCTGTTGTTGGAAAGGGCGTCGTCCGCGACGGTCAGCGCGGTGTAATAGTCGTTCAGCAGATTCGACACGCCGTCGAGGCCGGTCTTGCCCGCCTGCGCGGCGGCGGGTTGTGCTTCCGTCCGCGCTTCCGCGCTGCCCGTCACCATTTCGCGCAAGCCCGCGAAACGACTGTCGACGAGCTCGCGCTCGACGCGCTCCTCGGCGCGAATGCCGAGCGCCTTGTCCGCTTTCTGGCTCAGCGAGTCGGTTGCCTTTTGCAGGACGGAACGGTCCGCCGAGGCGATGGGCTGCGTGAGCGTCGTTTCATGGGCCGCCGCGCGTGCGAGACGTGCGAGCGGCGAATCCGGCGCGGCGAAGCTGCGCAGGACCAGCAGGTCGAATGCGAGACTCGTGCCGCTCACCGTGCGGATGTCGCCGAGAAAGGCGTCCCATTGCTGCGCGTATTCGATCAGGTATTGCCGGCGGATGGCTTCGGTCAGGGGATCGTCCGTATCCGCCGCCGCACGCCCGAATGCAGCCGTTTTTTTTTGAGCGTCGCCCAGATAGGCGCGGCCCATTACCCACGCGTCGTCGTCGCGCGCGACCTGCACGAACTCGGGCAGACGCTTGTCGAACACGCGCCGATAGCCGTCGAACGTGAAGAGGCCCGGCACGCCGCGCGAAAGCGGCGCGTCGCTCGCGCGTGCGAAGACCGTCCCGGCCTGCGGGCCGACGGCCCGCAGCAGCGTGAACTCGTCCGGCGCTTCCTTCTGCATCGCCGCCTTCGCGCGTTCGTAGAGCCGCTGCGTCGCGTTGCTGCCGTCGAGGAACGCACGCGCCTGCTGGATCAGCAAGTCGTTACGGATCAGCGGGGACTGCACGGCGCGCTCGCCGGAGAAGAGCTGCTCGACGTGGGCGATCATCGACGCGCGACCGCCGAAGACCGCCGCGCTGTCGGTCTTGGCCCAGTCGTCGAGCACCCACGCCTCGACCTGGGCGGCGTCGAACTTCGCCTTGTCGTACAGCATCAAGTAGACGCGCAGCGCATCGTACGCGGTCTTCGGGTCCCTGCTGGCGATCGCCTGGGCGAGGACCGCTTCGATGCGCTTGACGATCTGCGGCAGCAGCAGGTTGTCCTCCAGCGCATCGTAGGTGCGATGGCTTTCGGCGACGATGCCGGGCGGTGCGTACAGGCCGAAGCGCCAGGCGCTCGCCGGGGCCGACAGGTCGAGACCCGGGTACGCGGGCAGGTAGCGCGCTTCGTTCAGCGCGTCAGGCACGGCCTCGGGCTTGGGCGCCTTGTAAAGCTGGCCGACCCGGGATGCGAGCGCCGCCGTCTTGTGTCCGATCGCGTCGAGATAATCGCCGTTGTTGGCCATGCTGACGCGCAGGCCGATTGCGAGCCACCCGAACAGCAGCAGCGCGAGCGCGTGGCCGATGAGACATAGCGTGCGGGAGCGGTATTCCCAGCGCAGATTGGGGTGCACCAGATGCGCGTCCGGGAACACGATCTTCGTCAACAGATCGTGGAGGAAGAAGCTCTGGCCGCCTTCGTGCCGCGGCGCGAGCGCGGATGTGGCCGGCGTGCGTCCGATGGCGGCCGCGAGACGCTGCATCACGGTGCGCGGTTCCGCCGCGATCTCGTTGCCGGTTTGGGCGGCGCTCGTGAAATACACGCCGCGCAGCGTCGAGTGGCGCTGCGTGTCGTCATAGCGGGAATCGAGGAACACGCGGTTGATCAGTTCGCCGAGCGTGCGCGTCAGTACGAGGAACTCTTCGGCAAAGGCGGCGAGCCGGCGGCGCCTTTGCGTTTCGTGTTCCTCCAGCAGGCGCGCATTGACGCCGGCGGCGAGCCTCGCGGCCAGCTCGCCCAGCTCCTCGGCGCAGCGGGCGTGGACGCCCTCGTTCGCAATGGTCTCCTTGCCGTACGGGAGCGTGAAGCCCCAGGTCTGGGCACGGCCTTCCGTGGTCAGCGAGCTGAAGTACTCGCCGAAGCCCGGCAACCGGTCCATCTTCGTGATCAGCAGATAGACGGGAAAGCGGATGCCCAGCTCCGTGCGCAGATCGGCGAGCCGTGCGCGCAATGCGGCGGCTTCGGCATGGCGCGCGTTCTCGTCGACGCTCGTCAGCTCGGCCACGTCGACGGTGAGCAGCGCGCCGTTGATCGGCGCGCGAGGGCGGTGCTTGCGCAGCATGCGCAGAAAACCGAGCCACTCCGCCTGGTCGACGATCTGCCGCCACGTGCCTTCCTCGCCGTGCGGGAAGCCGGCGCTTGCCGTGCTTGCCGAGGCCGCGGCTTCGCCGGTCGCCTGTCCGTCCGAATGGCGGGCGTGGGGCTTGTCCTCGGATTCGGCGCCCTCCGGATGCCCGGACGAAGCCGGGGCGGGCGGTTGCGGCAACGCGTGCCGCGAGGTGCCGTGGCGCGTGTAATGGCCCGCCGTGTCGATCAGTACCGCGTCATTGGTCAGCCACCAGTCCACGGACCCGCCCTGGTTCGCCAGCCTGGCCGTCGCCCGCTGCATCTGCGCGGCCAGCGGGAACGACAGCCCGGCGTTGAGCAGCGCGCTGGTCTTGCCCGATGCTCCTGAACCGAGCGTGATGTACCACGGCAGTTCGTACAGGTAGCGCTTGCCCTGGAAGAGGCGCCCGAGTCCGCGGGCGCCGGTGCGCATCGCCTTCAGCCGCGCGAGCGCGCCGGCGATCACGGCATTGACCTTGGCCAGTTGGCCGGCTGCGGGCGACGCCTGCTTCTTGCTGCCGAACTCGATCAGGTTCTTGAGAAAGTCCGCGTCCGTGCGCATCTTCTGCAAGAGCAGGAACGCCAGGTGGATCAGATATATCGTGAGTACGGCCGCGATCGCGATCACCCGCGCAGACTCCGGTACAAAGGGCGTCGCGTGTCCGAACGCAAGAAGCGGCGACGCATGCCAGATCAGCACGCACAGCAGCGCCACGAACACGACGCTGGTCGACCAGCCCGCGAGCCACAGCAGCACGCCGGCCAGCAGCAGCGCGATCACGAGGATTCGCATGCCGGCGCCCGCGAGCGGCGCGAGGCCGCCGAACGCGACGAACGGACCGACGAACCAGATCAGCAGCGCGACGAGCAGCAGCGCGACGAACGAGAGGAACTGGCGCGACACCAGAAAGGACAGGAACTTGTTCATGTCGGGGTTCCGAATGGTCTGGCGGGGAGTTAGTACGCCACCGTGATGTCGACGCGGCGGTTCAGCGCGCGGCCTTGCACGGTTCCGTTGTCGCCGATCGGGTCCGCGTCGCCCTTGCCGACCGACTCGAGTCGGCTGGCCGGCACGCCGGCGCTCTGGAGCATCTGCATGACCTGCGTCGCGCGCTCCTCGGACAGCGCCTCGTTCGATGCGAACTGTCGGCTGTTGATCGGCACGTTGTCGGTGTAGCCCGTCACCGTCACCTTGCCCGGCACCTTGACGATCTCGCCTGCGATCTTCGCGATCAGCGGTCCCATCGTCGAATTCACGGCTGCCGCGCCCGGCGAGAACATCGCGTCGCTGCGGAAGGTTACCGAGCCGTGGCGGCTGTCTTCGTCGACGCTGACCGTGCCCGCGGCAATCTCGTTGCCGAGCAATGCCTTGAGACGCAGCGCGGGCGCAGCGGGGGGCGGCGTCATGCGGGCGATGTCGGCGATCTGCTGTTGCACGTCGGCGCCGCGGGTCAAAAGCACGTATTTGAAATAGCCGAACAGGCCGAGCAGGATCAGCGACAGCACGACCGCCGTGATCCAGACGGGGAAGTCGTAGAACGAGACGCGCCCGCCCCTGGCGTCGGACTGCCAATGCGGCGAAAGGGCGACGGACACCGGGCCGCGTTGAGACGCAATCTCGTTGTGGATCCGCTGGCGGACGGTCTCGTGCTTGCGCTGGCCGTCGGCTTCGTACCGGTAGCGGCCTTCGAAGCCGAGGCTCAGGATCCGGTACACGACTTCGAGCAGATCGAGGTGTTCCTGCGGCGAGCTCATGAGTCGTCCGATCAGCAGATACACCTTGTCGCCGCCCTGCCGGTCCTCGTGAAACGAAGTGGCGAGCCCTTCGCTGATCCAGGTGCCGAGGTTGCTTTCGCCCGACCTGGCCCACGAGGTTTGCATGGCCGCTTCGTCGAGCGCCGTGCAAAGGCAGTAGCGCGCGCCGAGCATGTGATCGCGGCGGATGTTCGCCTGATCGCAGAGCCGCTGGAATAGGCGCACCTCCTGTTCGAGCAGCAGGCGCAACTGCTGGATGCCTTCGCGATCGAGCCGGTCGGGCATGTCGGCCAACGCCCGCAGCAGCGGCCGGGCCGCTTCCAGCAGCGGGTTCGGAGCGGCCTTGATCGCGGCGAGGCGGGCAGCGGGCGACTCCGCGGCCGGAGGGCTCGTGGCGCCGCCGCGCGGCGCAAACGGCATCGCGGCGAATTCGATCGGTTCCGGACCGGCCTTATCCGGACGATGCACGGCTTCTGAGGTCACTGATATTCCCCGGTTCGTTTCATTCATCTGGGCGGCCGGCGCACGCAGTCCGGCCGCGCCCCGTCCATGCCGCTATCCCCGAATGCCCCACAGCTCCAGCTTCAACGACGGAAATTCGCCCGCGATGTGCAACGCGAGCCCGCCGTGACGCGAGACTTCTTCCCACAGCGCGCCGGTTCGCGCGAGTTCGTAATAAACGTAGCCCGCGTTGAACGGAATCTGCCGCGGCGGCACGGGCAGCGCCTGCAGCGCGATGCCGGACAGATGGCTGCGCACCAGGTCCGGGAGACGCTCGGACGGCCCCGCCTTCGCCTGCGCGGCGAACTGCTGCTGCAGAATGTCGGGCGGCATCTGCGCGTGCACCGCGAGCACGACCGCGGTGAAGCCCTGCATGTCGGCCGGATCGACCACGGCGTTGAGCATTCCGTGTCCCTGATCGGTGAGCGCGATGCTCTGCGCGCTGCGCACGAGCACGGCGTTGAGCAGCCGATGCGCATCGTCGACGACGGGCTTCAGGCACAGGTGCGGCGCGACGTGCTGATACGGCGGATGCGTGTCGAGCGGCCGGCGCGTGTCGGTCCGCACATAGGTCGACAGCTCGCCCGCCATGCAGACGAGCAGCGCATACAGCTCGGCAGGCGAGGTGGTCGGCACCCGCTGCAGATGCCGCAGAAGCGGCTCGTAGCGGTTGAGCGTTTGCAGCAGCAGGTAGTCGGACACTTCGGCCGTCGAGCCGGCCTTGCCGTCCGCGCCCGTCAGGCGTTCGGCGAGTGCGTTCGCGCGCAGGTGCGTGAGGTCATGGATCTTCGCGAGCCAGCTCGCGAGCGTATCGCTCGCGCCGTAGCCGACCACGGGCGGTATCAGCGTGTCGTCGAGCTCGATGCTGGCGTCGGCGCGGATCGTCTTCACGCGCGTCAGCGCAAGGCCGATCCACGCGTCCGTCAGCTCCTTCTCCGGAACCAGCCGCAGACGCAGGTTCGATAGCTGGACGGTCTTCGGCCCTTGTCCGATCGAGTTCGTGTCGCGCAGATCGGTATCGAACACGACGTAGCGGGCGAGCGACTCGGCGGCATCGTCGAACGCGGTTTCCTCTCCGTTCGGCACGCGGATCGGCACCGCGAGATAGATCAACTGGTCCAGGTGCTCGGGCCGGATCGTGAGCGGCGCGGGTGGGGGCGTGCTGCCCGGCGCGTCGAACGGCGTGCCGTCGGCGAATACGCCGCTTGCCGATTTGACGACTATCTTGCCGAGCGCGGGCGCCTCGGTATCGAGGCTGTAGTGACTGAAACCGAAGAAGAACGGCGAGAGCGGCGCCGCGCGCTTGTGCGCATAGTGTTCGAGGTAGCGCTCCTGCTGCTGGAACAGCTGCGGGCGCATGAACAGTCCCTCGCTCCAGACGACCTTGTTATGCCAGCTCATGGTTTCGTTCCGCCGTTCATGTCATTTTCCGGTTTCGGTGACCTGGATCGCGTGGGTGTCGAGATCGATGGTCAGTTTCAGCTTCGGCGGCGAGAAGCGGTACCAGGCCGCATCCGGCGCGGGCGGCAGCCGGTAGACCGCGCGCCAGACCGAGTTCGGCAGATCGCGGTAGGCCGCGACGATGCCGAGTGCGGTCGTCGCCGGATCGGCGTTGCGCCGGACCGTCCGGCGCTCGCCCGGGCGAAGCAGGAACCGGTCGCGCGTCACGAGATCGTCGGCCAGCACGGTCTTCTCCGTGTCCTGCAGCGTGAAGAAGTCGGCGGCGTTGAATGCGCCGTCGGTCTTCAGTTCGTAGATGCTGACGACGATCGGCGCCGCCCGGTTCCGATCGTCCGGATTGACGGTCGGCGCGGCGTTCACGATCAGGTCGAGACGGATCGGCTCCTTCGGCTTGGGGCTGCCGCTCGCACAGGCGGCGAGCATCAGCGCGGACGCAACGACGGTAACGGGAGTGGGCGGGCGCATTCGGGTACGCGGTGCAGAGGGATTCGATCAAAGGCGGGCGCGGCCCGGCGGGCGTCGTCGACGTTCGCCGGGCTCGCGAGCCCGCCGCTCAAGCTTCCTTGTTGCCCTTGATGTCGAAGCTGGTCGTGACGGCGCCGCCGCTGCCGCCCTGCGCGTTCTGCACGACATACTCCTGCTTGACCTTCGCGAACGACAGCGACACCGTTTCGCGGCTGCGCTCCGCATCGGCCCTGCTGCCGGACGGCTTCACCCGCGTGACGATCACGTCGCTCATCGTGAGCTTCAGGTACTCGAGCGGATTGCCGCCCGCCTTGCGCATGACGAGCACGGCCTGGTCGACGTGCTTGCCGGTCAGCGCGTACTTCATCAGATTCGGGCTGGCGCGGTCGATCGCGTGTTCGAACGTGAGGTCCTTGACGCTCGCCTTGCCGGCGCCGCCGCCGCTGCCGGTATGCATCGTGGATGCCTGCTGGATTTCCCAGTCCCAGTTCAGGACTTCGATTTCGTCCTTGTGACTGTCGTCGAGCGATTCGCCGTTGATGCCGTCGATCTTCAAAAAAATATCCTGAGCCATGTCGTTGCTCTCTCGTGGTGATGATAAAAACAGCCGGTCTCGCGAGGCGCCGCGTGCGGTAAATTCGCGATTCCGGCCAGTCGGGGACGCCGGCCTGCGATGGTTCAGGCGGCTTCCTTGATCGACGGCAGCTTCGCGACCAGCCGCAGCGACACGGTCAGGCCTTCGAGCTGGAAGTGCGGCCGCAGGAAGAATTTCGCCTTGTAGTAGCCGGGGTTGCCTTCGGCTTCCTCGACGAGCACTTCGGCGGCCGCGAGCGGTCGGCGGGCCTTCGTGTCCTGCGACGAGTTGGCCGGATCCGCGTCGACGTAGTTCATGATCCATTCGTTCAGCCAGCGCTGCATGTCCTCGCGCTCCTTGAACGCGCCGACCTTGTCGCGCACGATGCACTTCAGATAGTGCGCGAAGCGCGAGCAGGCGAAGAGATAGGGCAGGCGCGCCGACAGGTTTGCGTTGGCGGTTGCGTCGGAATCGTCGTATTCGGCCGGCTTGTGCAGCGACTGCGCGCCGATGAAGGTCGCGTGGCCGGTGTTCTTGCGGTGAACGAGCGGGATGAAGCCGTTCTTCGAGAGCTCGGCCTCGCGCCGGTCGGAAATCGCGATCTCGGTCGGGCATTTCATGTCGACGCCGCCGTCGTCGGTCGGGAAGGTGTGGCACGGCAGGTTCTCGACCGTGCCGCCGGACTCGACGCCGCGGATCAGCGAGCACCAGCCGTACTGCCTGAACGACCGGTTGATGTTCACGCCCATCGCATAGGCGGCGTTCGTCCACGCATAGCGGCGGTGATCGGCGCCGTTCGTGTCTTCCTCGAAGTCGAACTCGTCGACCGGGTTGGTCTGCACGCCGTATGGCAGGCGCGACAGGAAGCGCGGCATCGCGAGGCCGATATAGCGCGCGTCGTCCGTGTTGCGCAGCGAGTTCCAGGACGCGTATTCGAGGTTCTGCGTGAAGATTTTCGTGAGATCGCGCGGGTTCGCGAGCTCCTGCCACGATTCCATCTGCAGCACCGACGGCGACGCGCCGGAAATGAACGGCGTGTGCGCGGCCGCGGCCACCTTCGCGATCGAGCCGAGCAGGTCGACGTCCGGCGGCGTATGGTCGAAGTAGTAGTCGGCCATGAGGCAGCCGTACGGTTCGCCGCCGAGCTGGCCGTATTCCTCTTCGTAGATCTGCTTGAAGAGCGGGCTCTGGTCCCACGCCAGGCCCTTGTAGCGCCGCATCGCGCGGCGCAGCTCTTCCTTCGAGATGTCCATGAAGCGGATCTTCAGGCGCTCGTCGGTTTCGGTGTTCGACACCATGTGGTGCAATCCGCGCCACGCCGATTCGATCTTCTGAAAATCCTCGTGATGGAGGATCAGATTGATCTGCTCGGAGAGCTTGTGATCGATCTGCGCGATGATGGCGGCGATGCTCTTGTAGGCATCGTCGCTGATCTTGGCGGACTGCTGCAGCGCCTGTTCGGCGAGCGTGCGGACCGCGTATTCGACGGCTTCGCGGGCCTGCTCGGTCTTCGGCTTGAACTCGTGCGTGAGCAGGCGCGCGAAGTCCGATGCCGGTTGTGCTTCGGCGACAGGCGTCTGCGTTTGCTGTTTTTTCATGATTCGTTCCTCGGGGTTGACCTGTTCGGCCGATCAGATTGCGTCGTCCTCGCGGCCCGCGGCGTCCTCGGTGTCCGGTTCGCTCGTGAGCTGGGGTTTCGGCGCGGACGCGAGCGACTGGAGCAGCGCCTGGTCCTGCAGCAACTGGTTCACGAGCGTTTCGGCGCCCGACTTGCCGTCCATGTAGGTCTGCAGGTTCGCGAGCTGCGTGCGCGCCTCGAGCAGCTGCCGCAGCGGCCCCACCTTGCGCGCGATCGCGGCCGGCGAGAAGTCCTCGATGCTCTCGAAGGTCATGTCGACCATCAGTTGCCCGTCGTCCGTCAGCGTGTTCTGGACGGCGAACGCGACGCGCGGCTTGATGGCCTTCATGCGCTCGTCGAAGTTGTCGATGTCGATATCGAGAAAGCGCCGGTCGGCCACGGCCGGCAGCGGCGTCACCGGCTTGCCGGACAGATCGGCGAGCACGCCCATGACGAACGGCAGCTCGACCTTCTTTTCCGAACCGTAGACTTCGACGTCGTACTCGATCTGCACGCGTGGCGCGCGATTGCGCGCGATGAATTTTTGAGAGCTGCTGGATGCGGACATGCCTGACTCCATGGACGAGGGAAGGGATAGCAGGGTTAGTTCGCCTGCTCGACGAAAAGGGGCGCCGCCGGGGGCGTCGCGCGGTTCGCGTAACCGGGACGGAAGACGAGTGCGTCCAGAGCCGGCGCGGCCGGGTCTGCCACGCCGACGTCGATGCGCGCGAGCGCTTCTTTCGCCCCGAACGCGTCGAGCCACAGCGCGGAGAGGCGCGGCAGCACGTGCTGCTCGATGAAGCCGATCAGCAGCCGCGCGCCGGTTTCCTGCACGAGGCATCGTCCGACGATGTAGTCGACGACCGCGTCGTCATACGCCAGGGCGATCCGATGGCTGTCGGCCATGCGCCTGACGACGCGATCCAGATGCAGGCGCACGATGCGCGAGAGCGCGCCCTGCGCGAGCGGGCGGTAGGGCACGACGGTGACGCGCCCCAGAAACGCGGCGGGGAAGACTTTCAGCAGTTCGGGCGTGAGCGCGTCGCGAAGGCCGGCGGCGTCCGGCGCGAGCGACGCGTCGGCGCACAGGCTCGCGCTCAGCTCCGAACCGACGTTGCTCGTGAGCAGGATCGTCGTGTTGCGGAAATCGATGTAGCGGCCGTCGCCGTCTTCCATGTAGCCCTTGTCGAACACCTGGAAGAACATTTCGTGCACGTCGCGATGCCCTTTCTCGATCTCGTCGAGCAGCACGACCGAGTACGGACGGCGCCGGACCGCCTCGGTCAGCACGCCGCCCTCGCCATAGCCGACGTAGCCGGGCGGGGCGCCTTTCAGGCCGGATACGGTGTGGGCCTCCTGATACTCGCTCATGTTGATCGTGATCAGGTTCTGTTCGCCGCCGTACAGCGCTTCGGCAAGGGCGAGCGCGGTCTCGGTCTTGCCCACGCCCGACGGCCCTGCGAGGAGGAACACGCCGAGCGGTTTTTTCGGATCGATCAGGCCCGCGCGCGCGGTCTGCACGCGCTCGCCGATCTGGCGCAGCGCATCGGGCTGGCCGATCACGCGTGCCTCGAGGGTGGCGGGCAGCGTTCGCACGGCGGTGACTTCGTCGGTCACCATCCGGCCGACCGGAATGCCGGTCCAGTCGGCGACGATTTCCGCGACGATCGCCTCGTTGACTTCCGGGAACACGAGCGGCGCGTCGCCTTGCAACGCGGCGAGCACGCGCTCGAGTTCGCGCAGCGCCGGAGTGGACAATGCGTCCGGCGTCTCCGTCTCCGTCTCCGTCTCCGTCTCCGTCTCCGTCTCCGGCGCGCCGGCCAGCGCCGCTTCGCGCGCGGCAAGCAGGGCCTGCGCCGCGTCGACCTGCGCCTTCCAGCGTGCGTCGACGGCCGCTTCCTCGGCCGATAGCGTCTCGATGCGCTCGCGTGCGGCGGCGACGGACTGGTCGGCCGCGACGCCGATGCGCGCCTCCTGCCGGAGCAGATCGAGTTCGGTGCGCGCCGCTTGCAGACGCTGGCGTACGTCCTGCAGTTCGCGCGGCGCGGCGTGCTGCGAGAGCGCCACGCGCGCGCAGGCGGTGTCGAGCAGGCTGATCGCCTTGTCCGGCAACTGGCGCGACGGGATATAGCGATGCGAGAGCTTCACCGCGGCGCGGATCGCTTCGTCGCGCACCGCGACACCATGATGCTGCGAGAACCTCTGCGCGAGGCCGCGCACCATATGGACCGCCGCCGGTTCCTCCGGCTCCGGCACCTGCAGCACCTGAAACCGGCGGGTCAACGCGGGGTCCTTCTCGATGTGCCGTTTGTACTCGGACCACGTGGTCGCGCCGATCGTGCGGATCGTGCCGCGCGCGAGCGCGGGTTTGAGCAGGTTCGCCGCGTCTCCGGTGCCGGCCTGGCCGCCGGCGCCGATCAGCGTGTGGACCTCGTCGACGAACAGGATGACTGGCGCGGCGGATTTCGCGGCGGCCTCGAGCACCCCTTTCAGGCGCGCCTCGAATTCGCCCTTCATGCTCGCGCCGGCGAGCAGCGCGCCGACATCGAGGCTCATCAGCCGCACCTCGGCGAGCTTCGGCGGCACGTCGCCCGTTGCGATCGCCAGCGCCAGGCCTTCGACGACGGCCGTCTTGCCTACGCCCGCTTCGCCCGTGAGCAGCGGATTGTTCTGCCGGCGCCGCAGCAGGACGTCGATCATCGTGCGGATTTCCAGCTCCCGGCCGACGACGGGGTCGATGCCGCCGTCGCGCGCGCGTGCGGTCAGGTCCGCGCAGTACTGCTCGAGGGGCGAGCCCTTCGATGCCGAAGGCATCGCATTGGATACCTCGCCGGGCGTGGCGGGCGAGAAATCACTGTTGTCATAGGGCGCGTCGCCGGCTTCCGGGGAGCCGGCGATCCACGCGGGCAGCGCGTCGTCGATTCCGTCCGGATGAATCCCGCCGAACGCCGGAGAAATGGACAGCAGCACGCGCCGCAGGTCCGGCGTGTGCACGAGCGCGGCCACGAGCCACGCGCCGCGGATGCGACGGTCGTCGAAGCGCAGCGTCGCCAGCACCCATGCGCGCTCGATCGCCGTTTCGATGTGATGCGAAAAATCGCTGATCGAGCTCGCGCCGACGGGCAGCGCCGCGAGCGCGCGCGCCATGTCGCGATCCAGTGTGTCGCGATCGATTCCGGCGCACCTGACGATGCGATGGAGATCCGAATCGGCTTGCTGCAGCAACTGATGCAGCCAGTGGACCAGCTCGACATACGGGTTGCCGCGCAGCTTGCAAAAAGCCGTAGCCGACTCGATTCCCCTGAAGAGTGTGCCCCCGAGCTTGCCAAACAGCGCCTGACGCGAAATCGTCATGGACAGATCCTTTCTTTTGCTTGCCTTGTCATTTTTTTATTGCAGAGGAGCGCAAGTCGTTTCGCATGTTGTCTAAATGTTTTATGCGCGATATGCGCGACTCGTTTGATTGCATTGAATCGAATACCGTTGGTCGAATTATTTTTGTCGAGTCGATCATTCGTCAACTACCATAAACCGGTAACCTTTTTTATGAAATGAAACGGTGGTCCGTTATATGAGTTGAACGGAAACTGTTAAAAATTGCAAACTCGGTTCTATTGGTTATGGACAGCGGCAATCGTCCCGGCGCACACTGTTTTTACGCTAGCGTCGGGCAGTGCGCGGCTCATGGTGAAAGTGTAGTTGCAGCCATGCGTTTTTTTGAGATGGAATTGATTAATTGACCGGCGGCTTGCGTGCGGCATGTTTGATTTGTGATAATCGGCTGGCGTATTAAATCCGGCCCGGCGGATGGATCGATGAAAATGGATGCCGGCCGATTTTTAATTGAGCATTGCAATTGATCAGGTTCCCTATGCGCACTTTCAAACTGTTTCGTCGCGGCGAGCCGGGCATGAAATACGCCGAAGCGATGCCGCGGCGCGCCGACGCTTCGCCCGCGGCTACCCGCGACGCGGACGCGCCGCTCATGGAAACGCTGCTGACCGGCTCGCCGGAAGCCGGCTTGCGTGACGCGATGCGCGACGGCAACGCGGTGCTCGGCCTCATCGGCACGGCGATATCGGCGGAAACGTTCGCTCGCCGGCAGGGCGACCCCGCAGCGGATATCGCGACGGCGGCCGGCAGTCCGGTCCAGGCGCGGGACCTGATGCATTCGCTGTACGAGCAGTACTGCGGAGCACTTGAAGATCCGCAGGCGTCGCTCGCGAGTGACTGGCCGGCCCAAATGACGCTCGTGCGCAGGCCGCCGCCCGATCAGCGAAGCGATCGGCGCAAGGAGGCCGAGGAGGCCGGGGAAGCGGATTCGATCGACGCACTCGTGTCCGGCTCGCCCGTCTTCGACGATGTCTTCGGCTTGCTCGGACCGGGCGACACGCCCGATCCGGCGGCGATGGAGCCGATTCCGGAGGTCCTGCGGCTTTTTGCTCCGGCCGAATATCATGCGGCGATGGCGCGCCGGGCGGGTAGCCTGCCGCCCGCGCTTGCCCGGCGGGAACACCAGACGCTCGCCATCGATAGTCCGCTGCCGGCGTCGGGCTCGGCCTCGAACCACGACACGCCATGACGATGCCGATTCCCTCCGATTCGCTCTCCGCCGCCGAGGCCGGTTCGTCGCGCGATCTGCCGCTCGAAGCGAGGCTGGCGAGCATGGAGACGACCGTCCGCGCGCAGCCTGCGGTCGCGGAGCACCGCTGGTCGCTCTTTCAGCTGCTGTGTGTGACGGGGCAATGGGCGCGCGCGGTTCAGCAGTTGCAGGTCCATGCGCAGCTCGCTCCGCAGCAGGCGCAGGCGGCCCAGGCATATCGCGATCTGGTTCGCGCCGAGCGTTGGCGCGCCAGGGTGGTGGCCGGACAGGCGCGGCCCGGATTCGTGTTCGAGGCCCCGCAGTGGATCGACGATTTGCTGGAGGCGTTGCGCGTCGCGTCGATCGGCAGGCACGACGAGGCCGACCGCGTGCGGGAGCGCGCGCTCGATCAGGCGCCACTCGTCGCGGGGCGCATGCCGCCTGCGCTGTTTGACTGGATCGCCGACAGCGATTCGCGGTTCGGACCGGTTTGCGAGATCGTGACCGCCGGGCATTATCGCTGGCTGCCGTTTTCGGAGATCTCCGCGTGGCACGTCGCGCGTCCGGCCAAACTGCTCGATCTCGTATGGGCGCCCTGCGCGCTGAAGCTCGTCGACGGCAGCCTGGTGCGGGGTTTCATGCCGGCGCGCTATCCGGGTTCGGAAGCAGGGCAGGCGGGCGTCGAGCCATGCGCGCCCCAGGCGGTTGACGCGCTGCGTCTGGGCCGCAGGACGGTATGGCGCGAGGTCGGTCGCACCGGCGTGATCGCGCTTGGCCGGAAGACCTGGTCGACGAGCGCGGGCGACTTCGGCCTGTTCGAACTGGAAGCCTGCGAGTTCGGGGAGCGAGCGCTTGCGCCCGACGCGAGCGGCACGGCAACGCATGAACCGGCGCGCGAGGGGGACACCGATGAGCGTGCATGAGAAGGGCGTGCCGCTGCCGGACAGGGGCAACGACAGGCGCACGGGCGACGATGGCGCGGCGACGCCGCGCCGCGCGAACACGCACCTGCTGCCCACGCTGCTCGACCGCCTGCGCGACGATGCGCCCCAGCGCCAGACGGAGGCGCCCGGCGAATACGCGGTGACGCGCATGCAGATGCGCGGCATCGTCCAGCGGGACCTTGCGTTTCTGCTCAACACGATGAGCATCGACGAGCACATCGACCGGGAACGATATCCGGAAGCGGCGGCATCGACCGTCAACTTCGGCATGCCGCCGCTCGCCGGCGCGTTCATGGCCTCACGCAAGTGGGCCGAGATCGAGCGGATCATCCGTCGGGTGATTCGCGACTTCGAGCCGAGGCTGATCGCGGAAACGCTCGTCGTCGCTCCGTCGAAGGACGTCGAGGCCGCCGAACGCTCCAACGTGCTGTCGTTCGAGGTGCGAGGGATGATCCGCATGGACCCCTATCCGCTCGAATTCATGGTCCAGAGCTCGCTCGATCTGGAAACGAGCCAGGTGAACATCACCGGCATGCGCGCGAGCTGACGCGCGGGCCGACAAACGGGAATGCACAGTGGACCCGCGACTGCTCGACTACTACAACCAGGAACTGATCTACATGCGCGAGCTCGCCGCCGAGTTCGCGCAGGCGCACCCGAAGATCGCGCGGCGCCTTGGCATGCAGGCGGGCGAAGTGGCCGATCCGTACGTCGAACGGCTGATCGAGTCGTTCTGCTTCATGGCCGCGCGCATGCAGATCAAGCTCGACGCGGAGTTCCCGCGCTTCACGGGCCGGCTGCTGGAAGTGCTTTATCCGAACTACGTGGCGCCCACGCCGTCGATGGCGGTCGCGCGCTTTTACCCGAGCCGCACGGAAGGCAATCTCGCGGACGGGTTTCGCATCGCGCGCGGCACCGCCTTTACCGCACGCGTGCCGGCCGGCGAGAAGACCGCCTGCCAGTTCCGCAGCGGCCAGGACGTGACGCTCTATCCGCTGGAGATCGCCGAGGCGAGGCTGACGGGCATTCCGCCCGACATCCCCGCGCTCGACCGCTATGTGCCGGCCGGCACGCAGGTGCGCGGCGCGCTGCGCCTGCGGCTGCGTACGACCGGCAACGCGCGCGTGGCCGATCTGAAGGGGCTGGACCGGCTGCCGCTGTATCTGGCGGGCGACGACCAGGTCGCCTCGCACCTCTTCGAGCTGCTGCACGCAGCCGGCGTCGCGACGATTACGGGTGCGCCCGGTGAATTCGCCACGCCCGGCCAGCCGCTCTCGGCCGTCACGGTCGATGCGGTCGTCCACGAAGGGCTCGGCGCAGACCAGAGCCTGCTGCCGCTCACGTGGTCGAAGTTCCACGGGCACAACCTGCTGCATGAATATTTCGCCTGTCCAGGGCGGTTCTACTTCTTCGCATTGACCGGACTCGAGGCGGGGTTGCGCCGCGTGACCGGCCAGGAGGTCGAGATCGTCGTGCTGCTCGACCAGTCGCCGGAGCGGCTCGCGAACGTCGTCGATGCATCGCGCTTCGCGCTGTTCTGCACGCCGGTGATCAACCTGTTTGCGCGCCACATGGACCGGATCGAACTGTCGTCGGGACAAACGGAGTTCCGCCTGGTGCCGGCTCGCCTGGCGCCGCTCGATTACGAGGTGTTTTCGGTGGAGGCGATGTACGGGCAGGTCGCGGCCACCTCCGCCGAACTCGAGTTCCGGCCGCTGTACCAGACGCTGAACAACGACGAGCACAATCATGGCCGATATTTCTCGACACGGCGCGAGCGCAGGCTCGTGTCGGAATCGGCGCGCCGCTACGGCACGCGTACGCCCTATGTCGGCACGGAGATGTTCGTGTCGCTCGTCGACCAGAACGAGGCGCCTTATAGCGAGGAAATTCGCTACCTGTCGGTCGATGCGCTGGTGACGAACCGCGATCTGCCGAGCCTCGTGCCGCGCGACGGCGTGCGCGACCTGACGGTGGCCGAATCCGCGCCTCTCGAAAGCGTCGGACTGATCCGCGCGCCGAGCGTGCCGAAGGCGCCGTATGCGGAGCGCGAGATGGCCTGGCGGCTGATTCGCCAGCTGAACTTCAATTACCTGCCGCTCGACGAACTCGATCACCGCGCCGGCGGCCAGGGATTGCGCGATCTGCTGCGGCTGTTCCTGACGGGCGACGAGGCCGACAACCGGCGGCAGATCGAAAGTCTCGTCGGCGTGAAGACGCGGCCGGTGACGCGCAAGCTGCCCGGCGCGGGCCCGCTCGTCTTCGGGCGCGGCGTCGAATGCTCGCTGACGGTCGACGAGCCGGGGTTTTCCGGCGTGAGCCCCTACCTGTTCGGCGTGGTTCTCGAACACTATCTGGCGCGGCACGTATCGATCAACGTCTTCACGCAGACCGAGCTGCATTCGATACAGCGCGGCCGCATCGCGCGCTGGCCGGTGCGCATGGGCGCGCGGGGGGGAGCCTGATGGCGCACGTCATGCTCGAGACCGTCGTGCGCGATACGGCGCTTTCGTCGCAGCTGCTCGCGCGGCTGCGCGCCGAGCCGTGGCGCTACAGCTTCCTGACGCTTCTGCGGCGCATCGGCGCGGATCCCCGCATCGATCCGGTCGGCACCGCCAGGCGCCCGCAGGCGGAGCCGTTTCGACTCGGACAGCAGCCGAGCCTCGCATTCGCGCCGCGCGAGATCGCGAGCGTCGGCGAGGCGAGCGGGCGGGTCAAGGTGCGCCTGTTCGGTCTGGGCATGCTGGGGCCGAACGGGCCGCTGCCCATCCACGTGACGGAGATCGCGCGCGATCGCGAGGAGAGCCGGCGCGACGCGACGCTCGGCAATTTCCTCGACATTTTTCATCATCGCTATCTGACGCTGCTGTATCGCGCATGGGCATCGGCGCAGGCGGCCGCGGGTCTCGACAGGCCGGGCGACGAGCGGTTTTCGTTCTATATCGCGAGTCTCACCGGTCAGGACACCGACGAGATCGGTCGCCGTCCGCTGCCCGCGCATGCGCGTCTGTCGGCGTCTCCGCATCTGGTGCGCGAGGCGCGCAACCCGGATGGCCTGCGCATGACGCTCGCGCGGTACTTCGGCGTGCCGGTGACGATCGAGGAAAACGTGTTTCACTGGATTCAGGTGGATCCGCTCGAGCACAGCTATCTCGGCAAGCCGGGCGCTTCGTCGACCATGGCCGAAGGTGCGATGCTCGGCGAGCTGGTGCCGGACCGGCAGCACAAATTCCGCATCGTCGTCGGGCCGCTCGATATCGACGAATACCTGCGCTTCACGCCCCAGGGCGAAGACTTGCCGCGGCTCGTTGAGTGGGTGAGGGCATTTGTCGGCTACGAGTTCGAATGGGAGCTGGAGCTGCGCATCAAGCCGAACGGCGCGCCGCCGGCGGTGATGGGCGGGACGCAGCAGCTCGGCTGGTCAGGGTGGCTCGGCCGTTCGCCTTCGGGCGAGCCGGTGACGGGCATGCGTTTCGAACCCGAGCGGTATGCGGACCGATTCGATCGCGATGCCGACCGATCCGCCCAGCCGCTTCGCGCGTGAGGGGAGACGATGAGCGACAACAAGAAACACGCCGGCAAATCCGCGTCGGCCCGGACGCCCAAGGCGCACGACTGGATGGCGCCGGTCGATCCGGCCGCGCCGTGCGGGGCGGATCTTGAATACGATCCCGAATTCGTCGTGCTGTCGGCGAAGGTCGCCCCCCGGGCGGAAGCCCAGTATGGCGACTTCGTCGGATCGCCGGAGCCCGTGAACTGGAGCGACGTCGATCGCGACTGCCGGCGGCTGATGATGCGCAGCAAGGACATGCGCCTCGCGGTGCTGTTCACCCGGTGCCGCACCCGGCTCGCCGGGGCGGCGGGGCTCGCGGAAGGCGCCGGCCTGCTTGCCGTATGGCTCGCGACGTTTCCGGACGCGATTCACCCGCAGCCCGACGTCGACGCGGACCGCGATGCGGCGCTGGAGATCCGCAAGAATGCGCTGCAGGCGCTCACCGACGCCGACGGGCTGCTGGCGGACGTGCGGGAGATCGCATTGACCCGGTCGACCGCGATTCGCCTGCAGGTGCGCGACGTGGAGCGTGCGTTTGCGCAGCCGCGCCCCGGCGACGCGCTTGCGCCGGAGTCGGTCGTGCGCCAGCTCGACGAGCTGCAAGCGCAGCAGCCGGCCGTCCTCGCGGGCTTCGACGAAGCGCTCGCGAGCGTCGGCGCGATCGACGCATGGAGTCGCGAGCACCTCGGTGCGTATGCGCCCGACTTGTCGGCGCTCGCTGCGCTGCTTCGGCCTGTCGCGGGTCGGAGCGTGCGCTCGGGCGGCGCGGATTCGGCGGCCGCGCCCGCCGACGTGTCCGCTGATGCGTCCGCTGACGCGCCGTCGATGCGAAAGGGGGGGCGCACGCAGGCGGACGAATCGCCGCCGGCGCATGGCGAAGGCGTTGCGGCGCTAATCGCCGGCTCGGTCGGACGCGGTGCGATCGCGACGCCGGCGGATCGTCACGCCGCACGCGAGTTGATCCGGCAGGCGCGCGAGTGGTTCGAGCAGCATGAGCCGAGCAGCCCGATTCCGGTGCTGCTCAGGCGTGCCGAGTATTTCGTGGGAAAGCGCTATGCGGAAGTGGTGCACGCGATCCCGGGCGAACTGCTTGCGCAGTGGGGCGGCGACGAGTCCTGATCGCGCACGGGCGCGACGAACGCAGGACACGGCGATTCAACGATCGATAGCGTTTCCGGAGGGGGTCAGTCATGCCGAATTTTCCCGCCGCTCGTACCGTCACGGTCAGCGGCCCCGCATTGCCGGTGTCGCCCGTCGGCGACCCTGCGCTTCAACTGAGTGCCGTCCACGGCAACGAGACATTGTCGGAGATCTACGCGTACACGCTGGACTGCTTGACGCCGCCGGACCTGACGCTGCCGGACGAACAGGCCGCGAACCTCGACCTGAAGGCGATGATCGGCAAGGCGCTGACCGTGACCGTCCAGCTCGAGGGGATGGGCGCGTTCGTGCCCGGCATGCCGGGGCTGTCCGGCGCCGCCAATATCGGCCAGGGCAAGCGCGAGATCAGCGGCATCGTGACCGGTGCGAGCTTCGAAGGCCAGTTGAACCGGCAGTGCCGATACCGGCTCACGATGCAGCCATGGATCTATCTGGTCGACCAGCGCTCGGACTATCGGATTTTCCAGAACAGGACCGTGGAAGAGATCGTCGACGAAGTGCTGAACGCGTACTCGTACTCGTACGACAAGCGGCTGAGCGGCCGGTATCCGAAGCTGGCCTACCAGGTGCAGTACGGAGAGACGGATTTCGCGTTCATCCAGCGGCTGATGCAGGAGCATGGCATCTACTGGTTCTTCGAGCACTCGAACAAGGTGCACCGGATGGTGCTCGTGGATCATCTGGGGGCGCACAAGCCGGTGGAAAGCGCCGCGTACCGCACGCTGCGGTACTACCCGCCCGGACACAAGATCGATATGGAATATATCGACGCGTTCAATACGGCCGAGCGCATCCAGCCCGGCCGCTGGACCACGAGCGACTTCGATTTCGAGCATCCGAAGGCGCGTCTCGGCGTCGAGAACGCGCTGCCGCAGGACACCGCGCACAACGGGCTCGAACGATACGAATGGCCGGGCGACTACACGGATCCGGCGCTCGGCGAGCACTTTGCCCGGGTGCGGATGGAGGAAGTGCGCGCGCAAGGCGAGCGCGCGTCGGGCGGCGGCAATGTGCGCGACGTCGTGTGCGGCACGACGTTCACGCTGGAAGGCTATCCGCACGCCAGCGCGAACCGGGAGTACCTGGTGCTCGGCGCGTCGTTCACGGCCACGGAAACGGAGGGGGCGGCGGGCCCGGGCGAATACCGGATCGGCACGTCGTTTGTCGTGCAGCCCGCCACCACCGTGTTCCGGCCGCCGCGCACGGTGCGCAGGCCGCGCACGCGCGGGCCGCAGACGGCGGTCGTGACCGGTCCGCCCGGGCAGGAAATCTGGACGGATCAGTACGGGCGGGTCAAGCTGAAATTTCACTGGGACCGCTCACCCGTTCGCGACCAGAATTCGTCGTGCTGGGTACGGGTGTCGTATGCATGGGCGGGGAACAGCTACGGCGGCATCAACATTCCGCGGGTGGGTTCGGAAGTGATCGTCGATTTCGAGAACGGCGATCCGGACCGGCCCATCGTGACGGGGCAGGTGTACAACGCGTTGCACATGCCGCCGTGGGCGCTGCCGGACAATGCGACGCAAAGCGGGATGCTGAGTCGCACGCCGGCCGGCAGCGGCGAGAACGCCAACATGCTGCGCTTCGAAGACAAGGCCGGCGAAGAGCAGATCAAGCTGCACGCGGAGCGCAATTACGACGTGTCGGTGGAGCGGGATTCGACGATCACGGTCGGGCGCAAGCATCTGACGCTGGTGGGACTGGATTTGCCGCCGGTCCCATCTACACGGTCGCCGCTGGATCGGCTGATCGAATTGTTGCGGCTTGGAGGCGCGCCGCGTCCGGCTTCTCCCGGGCAACGCCCGATGCATCGGCAGCAACAGCAACAACCGCAGCAGCAACAGCAGCAACAGCGACAACAGCAACAACAACAGCAGCAATATCAGCAGCAATATCAGCAGTTGAAGCCGCAGCGTCAGATGCAACGCGTGGGCGGGCTTCAGGCGCTCGCCGCGAACGTCGCGAAAGCGCTGCAGGATATCGTGGCCGTGCTCACGGACAGTTCCGCCACCGCATCGGTTAGTACCGTGCAGGGCGCGTCCGCGTCCGTGGTGTTCGGCGACACGAAGGGCGTGAACGTCGGACACACCGTAACGATCACCAGTGGAAACGCACGTACGGAAGTCAACGGGACGAATTTTTCGCAACACGCGGCCAGCGTCTCGTTGACCGGTATGTCGACGGGCCTTACCGGATTCAGCACCAGTGAAACCGGGTCGAGTGTCGACACGAAGGGATGCAGCATTTCGACGACAGGCGCGAGTATCTCGACGACCGGAATGAAGTACGAAAAAACCGTCAAGGATTTCTCCGAAAAAAAACAATGCGTGTGCTTTGTAGACGGAATTCACATCACTTTGTGATCGACGCTTGCTTGCAAGCATCAGGTTGTCAAATGAAGATCATCAAACCATTCAGGATCAGTCCATTGACCCGCCTCTATCGGATGCATGGAGAGGAACACCTTGGCGTTGCAGCGCTCATGGTCGCGACCTTGGGCGACGATCCGCGACTGCTGACGGACTCGGAGCTCTGGAATCTGGCCGGCGACGAACTGGGCGGATACACGCTGGACATGGCGCTGCCGAAGGCGTGTCCGGAATTTCTCGTCTCCGGACACGCGTACGGAAAATATGCGGATGCGCCGGGCGGCGGGACGTGCGAGGTCGGCATCGGCGTCGCCGGCATCGAAAAACGGCTGCGGGTATCCGGCGACCGGCAATGGGACGGCATGCGCGCCACCGCGCCGCGGCCTTTCGAGCGATTGGCGCTCGACTGGGCGTTCGCATACGGCGGGGCGGGTTGCGAGGACAACCCGAGAGGCCGGGGCGCCGAGAGGCGGCAGGGCGCCGTGCGTTATCTGCCGAACATCGAATATGCGCACAGCCCGATGCGTTTTCCGGATCAGCGCCCCGTGCCGGCGGGCTTCTGCCCGATCGATGCGGCCTGGCCGCAGCGCGCCGGCCTGTACGGCGAGCACGACCAGCAATGGCTGGAGGAAGATTGTCCGGGTTTCCCGCGTACGCTCGATCCGCGCTATTTCAACATCGCGCCGGCGGATCAACAGTTGATCGCGCTTTCCGAATTTCCGGACGGCGCCGCCTACGAACTGATGCACCTGCATCCCGAACATGCATTGCTGACTGGACGCCTGCCGGCGCTGCGCGCCAGAACGTTCGTCGTGCGTACCGGCAGCGAGACGCCCGAAGAGATTCCGATGCGGCTGACGACCGCGTGGTTCGTTCCGCACCGTGAACGCGTGGTGATGATCTACCACGGCGTCACGACGATCCGGGCGTTCGATGCGAGCGATGTGCAGACGTTGCTGTTCGGCGCGGATGCGAGCGCGCAGGCGAGGCCGGCCGAATGGTATCGCCAGGTGATCGAGTGGCGCACGCGGCATGAGAAGGCGGCGTTATATGCGCTGCGCGACCAGGATTTATTGCCCGACAGGTATCTTTCGCCCGATTTTCCGGCAATGTCCGGCGCTGTGCCGCAGGATGCGAGGCAACGGCTCCTGCGGGACAAGCTGAGCGCTTTTCCGGATGCCGGCCAGATCGAGACGCCCCGTCCGGATCAACTGGTCGAGTTCGTCGAGCGCCAGGAAGCGGCGGCCGAAGAGCAGCGCACCCGTCTGGAGGAAATGCGGCGGGATCTTTCGTCCAACGAAGCGTTCGCGAACGCAGCGCGGCGCGGTCCGCCGGCCAGTGTCGCTATCGCGGGCGACGACGCCGCGCAGGGCGCCGCGGCTCCGGCCGATCGATCAGACATCCGGCACATGCAACGCGATGCGGACGAGAGTCTTCGCAAGCTGTACCTGCAGTCGGCGCAGCATCAGGACGCGCCGGAGCGGTTGGATGAGGCGGCGTCGAGGCCGCACCGCGAACGCGTCGCCGCGGCCATCGCTGCGGGACTATCGCTGGAGGGCGCCGATCTCACCGGCGTCGATCTTGCCGGGATGGATCTGCGCGGCGCGCGGCTCTCGGGCGCGATGCTCGAAAACGCCGATCTGAGCGGCGCCGATCTTTCGGATGCGGCGTTGAGCCATGCCGTGCTGGCGCGCGCCAACCTGAGACAGACGGGCTTCCGCAACGCGGACCTGACAGGCGCAAACCTCTCTCTGGCGAATTGCGATCAAACGGATTTCTCCGGCGCCAACCTCAGCGATTGCATACTCGAGCGCGTGCACCTGCGAAATTGCAGATTGAATGGCGGCATCGTGGCGAACACGCGATTCAGCGATTGCCGATTCCATGCGGTCGATTTCAGGCAGGCCACGCTGTGCAACTTGATCTTCATCGACCAATCCTTCGAGGATGCGGACTTCTCGGAAACGACGATCCGCAAGATGCTGCTGATGAACTGCACTCTCGCCAACGTACGGTTCTCGGCAGCCAGCATCGAGGGATTCGGGATCATCGACGCACGGGCACCGGGGCAGCTTCGTTTTGACCGGGCAAGCGTGATCAAGGCGTGCTTCGTTCAGCAATGCGACATCGGGCGCGCCGATTTTTCGTCGGCGACGCTGAAGGAAGTGAATTTCCGCGAAACGAATCTGAGAGCGGCCGATTTCGGCGAAGCGCGTATCGGCAGCTGCGATTTCACCGATGCCTGCCTGCAGGGCTCCAATTTTCGCGGCGCGAAGGCGGAGGGGAGCTACTTCGTGCGGGCCGACTTCGCCGGAGCCGATCTCCGGGACACCGACCTCATCGCTGCCTACCTGCGGGGCGCGACACTCGACGGCGCCGATCTTCGACGAGCCAACCTGTTTCGCGCGAACCTCTCGCAAATTCTGGCTGACGTCGATACCCGATGGGAAGAGGCTTATCTCCACAAGGCGATGCGGTTTCCGCGGGCGGAGGCGCGCGCATGAGAACGAACGCGGAGCAGTTGCGCGAGGCGATCCGTCATGGCCGCGTCGTCAAGGACAGGGTGATCGATTCGGAAAACCTGGACGGGCAGGATTTCTCCGGCGGCGTGTTCGAACACGTCCAGTTCATCGATGCAAGCATGAAGCGCGTGCAGCTCGGGGATGCCGTTTTCAACGGATGCCTGTTTCGCGGGGTCGACATGCAGCATGCGGATTTATCGAAATGCACGTTCGACAAGTGCAGTCTCGACGATGTCCGCCTCTCGGGAAGCCGCCTTCACGGGTGCACGATGAGCTCGACTCGCGCGGCCGGCGCGGATTTTTGCGGCGCGCACGCGAACGGCTTCAACTGCGTGACGAGCGACCTGAGCGATTGCAGGTTCCATGACGGGCGCATCGAATCCTCGCTGTTCTGCGAGACGCGGCTGGAGCGTGCCGATTTCACGCGGGCCGTCGTCCGCAAGACGGTCTTCTACCAGCTCGATCTGAAGCAGACGATTCTCGTCGACGCGACGTTCAATGACGCCGTCTTTGCCGAATCCAGTCTCGTCGGCCAGCGTTTGCGCGGCCAACGGATGCATCGCTGCCAGTTCGCCCGCGCGGATCTTCGCAACGTCGATTTCACCGCCGCGAACCTGGCTTACTGCAATTTCCAGGGGGCGAAGCTGTCGGGGGCGCGATTGGAGGAAGCCGATGCGCGGTACGCCATCTTCGTCGAGTCCGAGATGCAGGACGCCGTCTGCCGCAACGCCGCGTTGCAGGACAGCATATGGGTTCAGGCCGACATCCGGAATGTCGACTTCACCGGCTCAAGACTGGATCGGGCCGTGCTTCAACACGCGCGATGCAATGGCACGCGTTTTTCACGGGCGAGTCTGGCGGGCGCGGATTTTTCATGCGCGGACCTGACCGGCGCCGAATTCGACGGAGCCGGCTTCGCCCGGACCGGGTTTCATGGTGCGATTGCTCCCGACATTGCGTGGCACGAGCATCCTGGCGCAATGGATCGCGATCCGGAATTGGCGGATGCACAGGCCTGGTCGCGACAGAGGGACGAAAGAGGCGATCGCGACCGTCACTGAGCGCGGCGTGAACGCGGCGTCGAGCCGATGATCGCTTTCGCATTCGCTTCGCTCGCCCCGCCAGCATGAGCGAAGCCTGGTTGGTTCAAGTTGGCCGCTCGTCCGATGTGCCGGGACGGCCTGCATCGATCCGCCTTCATCGAGCGGTCTCAAATCGAGGGAAAGAAGATGAACTCAACGGTAGCAGCGCTGCACACGCGTTTTTCGCCGACGACGCGAGAGAACGCGGCGACGATTCTGGCCGTCCTGCCCGACGGGGTGTTTCTCGTGGCATCCGAAGGGGCGACGATGCATTGCCGGCGCGCCTTCAGCTGTCTCGTCGAACCTCGAACCGGCGACCGCGTCGCGATTTCCCGGGCAGACAGGCGGTGCGGCTATGTGACCTCGATCCTGGAGCGCCCGGACGCGGACGGCGTGCACATTCGCGTCCATGGCGACCTCGTGCTGGAATCGACGCAAAGCGTGCATTTGAAGGGCGGCGACGCGCTTTGCCTGACGAGTCGCGAGCAAGTGTCGATCAAGACGGAGCAGCTTGCGATGTCGGCACGGGAGGCGTCGTTGTGCTCCGATAGCACGACGCTGACCAGTGCGGAATTCCATGGCCGGCTCGGGAAGGTTCGACTGATCGGCAAGATACTGGAGATGGTGATGGACCACGTCGCGCAATCCTGCCGAAGCAGCTTCCGCACGGTGGAAACCGTCGAGCATCTGCGGGCCTCGCATATCGATCACGCCGCGACCGGGAACATGCGTCTGCACGCGAAGAATACGCTGCTCACGGCGGAGAAGCTGTCGAAGATCGATGCCGGACAGATACATCTGGGTTAGGAGGAAGCGTCCATGAGCTGGGTGAATTCAAGCGCGGGCGGCGATAACACGGCCACGAGCGTCAACCGCACGCCTCCGGTGGGCGTGCCTGTCGGGTATCCCAACCGGGCGCAGCGTGCGAGCGCCATACCGAACGTCACCAACGTCTATGTGGGCGGCGGGCCCGTTCACAACGCCGCGACGATCATCCCGATATCGAGCGGCGACAGTGCGGGGGCGATGGGTGGAGCGGCATCCGGGACCGTGTCGGCGGTCTCCCGCAACCCGCAAGGGGCAACCAAGACGTTGGTCTCCGGCATGCCGATCACCCGCATGACCGACCCGACGCAGCAGAACAGCAACAATACGATCGGCTCGGGCAGTTCGCCCAGCCAGACGATTGTCCTGAATCTGAGTTGAGGAGGCGCGACGGGCGGCATGGTGTCAGGCGCCTTCCGTCATCCCGAGCGCGCAGCGAAAGCGGCGGTTGCCGGCGCGTCGGCAACCCGGACGACTGATCCGGCGCGGCGACCTGCCGGCGGTGGCGTCCGCCGGGGCGGCCCGCCCAGTTTTACGCTTGACCAGAGGAGCGCGGTTCCGTCGGCCCGCCTCGCGAGCAGGCGCGGTCGTCGACGCGCATTCTCCGACGCATGACGCGCCAACGACGCGCCGGCAAGGCGGTCACTGCCGCGGATTCGCCGCCGTCTTCGCAAACGCGCCGCGCACCTCGAAGCCGATCGCATCCGCGACGTTGCCGCGCGCGTCGACGAGCTCGAGCCGGTGCGGTCCCGGCCACGGCATCCACGCCATCCGGTCGCCGTGTCCGATCACTTTGCCGTCGAGCCGCCATGAGAACCGCGCCGCGCGTCCCGCCGCGCGCTCGAACCAGATGCGCTGATGTTTCGGCGGGATGTCCGGGTCGATCGCGAAGATCGTTCCGTCGGTCGGCGCGCCGATCGTGAGCGGCGCGCGCGGCCCGTCCTTGCCGGGCGTCATGGGCGCGGCGAGCCGCACCGTATCGAGCGCGGTGCCGGCGAGAAACCACTCGCTGCGCGCCGGCTCGACGTCGCGCTCGAACGCGATGCGCCGCTGCTCGACGCCCGCGGGCGGGCGCGGCGCGCGGCTGGCGAGATCGCGGTGCAGGTAGCCGACGACTGCGGCCCATACGGGCGCCGCGCCCGTCACGCCCGACACGTCCCACATCGGCGAGCCGTCCGCGTTGCCGACCCACACGCCGACCGTGTAGCGCGACGTGTAGCCGACGGCCCAGTTGTCGCGCATGTCCTTGCTGGTGCCGGTCTTGACGGCGGAGAAGAAGCGCGTCGCGAGCGGGCTGTCGAAGCCGAACGTGCGCACGCGCGCGTTGTTGTCGGCGAGGATGTCGGTGACGACGTAGCTCGCCGCTTCGCTGAACACGCGCGTGCCGGTCGCGACGCGGGCGGGCGGCGCGGCCGGCTTGGAAGCCGCCGACGTGGAAACGGCCGATGTGGATATGGTCAGCTTGGAATCAGCCATCGTGGAAACAGCCGACCTGGAAACGGCCGGCTTGGAAGCCGCCGACGTGGATACGGCCGACGTGGATACGGCCGACGTGGATACGGATGCGGCAGGCACGTCGACGGTCGCGCGCGCGACGCCGCCGTTCGCGAGCGCGCGATACGCGTTGGCGAGCGACAGCAGCGTGACGTCGGCGCTGCCGAGCGCGAGGCTGAAGCCGTAGTAATCGCCTTCCTCGGCGAGCGGTAGCCCGAGCGCGGCGAGCGTGCGCGCGAAGCGGTGCGGCGTCACGAGCACGAGCGTGCGCACGGCCGGCACGTTGAGCGAGCCGCCGAGCGCGGTGCGCACGCTGACCCAGCCCTTGAAGTGCTTGTCGTAGTTCTGCGGGATGTACAGGCCGCCGCCGGCGGCGAGGTCGATCGGCGCGTCGTCGAGCAGCGACGCGGCGGTCAGCCGCTTCTCGTCGATCGCCTGCGCGTAGAGGAACGGCTTGAGCGTCGAGCCGGCCTGGCGCGGCGCGAGCACCGCGTCGACGTCGCGCGCGCTCGACAGCGCGCCGGACGAGCCGACCCATGCGCGGATCTCGCCGCTTGCGTTGTCGATCACGACGACTGCGCCGTCCTGCACGTTGCGCCGATGGGCGGGCGCGTCGAGTTCGGTCAGCGCGCGCGTGAGCGCGTCGCGCGCGAAGCGCTGCAGCGGCGCGTCGAGCGTCGAACGCACGCGTGCGCCCGCGCCCGGCTTGACCTCGGCGGCGACGCGCCGCGCGAAATGCGGCGCGAGCGCGTCGCCGTCGTCGCGCGCGGCGTTCGACGGGCCCGAGGTCACGAACCGCACGTATCCGTCGAGCGACGCGCACGGCTGCGCGGCGCGCATGTCGCGCAGGATCCGGCAGGCGCGCTCGGCGACCTTCGCCGCGGAGGCGTTGGGCGCGCGCACGAGCGCGGCGGCGACCGCCGACTCGCGGACGTCGAGCCCGGACGGCGCCTTGCCGAAGAGCGCATGCGACATCGCGTCGAGCCCGACCGTCTCGCCGCGGAACGGCACGAGGTTCAGGTACGCCTCGAGGATCTGGTCCTTGCGCCAGCCGCGTTCGAGCCGCAGCGCGTTCATCGCCTGCGCGGCCTTCTGCGGCAGCGAGCGCTGGCCCGAGCGGCGCGGCGCGTCGCTCAGGAGACCGGCGAGCTGCATCGTCACGGTCGATGCGCCGCGGGTGCGCTCGTTCCACAGGTTGCCCCACGCGGCGCCCGCGATGCCGCGCCAGTCGACGCCGCTATGCGCATAGAAGCGCTTGTCCTCGGACACGACGATCGCTTCGCGAAACGCGGGCGATACGTCGGCGAGCGCGATCCAGTCGCCGCGCCGCTCGGCGAGGTCGACGCGCGTGCGCTGCAGCGGCGTGCCGTCGCGCGCGAGCAGCACCCAGTCGGAGCCGCGCCAGTCGCGCCGCACGTCGTCGTAGCTCGGCAGCGCGTGCGCGACGAGCGGCGCCGTGAGGATCATGGCGGCGAGCGCGCGGCGTGCGGCCGCCGGCACGCGCGGTCGCGGTGCGCACCGCGATCCGGATCGCGGCGCGGATGGCGCTGCGAACCCGTTCATCGCCCGCTCACGGCTTGCCCGCATCGGCCGGCTTGACCGTGACGGGCGGATTCGGCCACAGCCCGTACACGGACGGCGCATACAGCGCCTCGACGCGCGTCGGCGGCAGCCCGAACGTGCCGGCGTTGTTCAGGCGCACCGTGTACTCGACCGTGAATTTGCCCTTCGGCAGGTAGTCGTAGTACGCGCGATAGCCGTCGAAATCGCGCTCGACGAACGCGGGCCATGCGCCGTCGGGCGACTTCCCGCCTTGCGTCGCGGCTTCGGAGTCGCGGCCGAGGCCGGAGCCGAGAATCGTCGCGCCGGACGGGATCGGATCGTTGACGACGACCCACGTCATGTCGCTTTGCGCATCGATGTCGAGACGCACGCGCAGCACGTCGCCGCGCGTGAGCGCGCCCTTGATCGCGAGCGAGACCGGCGTGACGGTCTTCGCGATCCGGTAGCCGGCGGCGAACGGTGCGCGCAGCGGCACGGCGGCGAGGCTCTCGATCGTCGCCCATGGGCGGCCGCTGCCTTCCTGCACGACGGAGAGCGTGCCCGGCGCGCGTGCGGCGCGCGGCCACGGCAGCATCACGCTGCGCGCGGCGGCGGCCCGCGTCGCGGCGGTCGCCGATGCCGCGGCTGTCGACCCCGCGGCGGTCGATGCCGCGGCGGTCGCCACCGCGCCAGTCGATGCCGGGGCGGCCCTTGCCTCGGCGGCTACCGGCTGCGACCACGCGATCGAGCGCGCGTCGGCGCCGAGCGTCACCTTCGTCGTGCCGGCCACGGGCGCGCGCTCGTAGGCGCGCGAGAAGCGTTCGACCGCAAGCAGGCCGAGCGCGTTCGCGGTCGTCGTCTGCCATGCGCCGCTGCGTTGCAGCGCGAGCAGACCGGCCGCCACGCGCGGCATCTCGTCCTTCCAGCCCGCGTCGCCGGCGAACTCGAGCGCGAGCCGCGCGGCGTTGGTCTCGTTGCTCGTCATCAGCCACCACAGATCGTCGTCGCGCGCGGTCGAGAACACGAGCTGCGTGCCCTGATACGCGAGCCGCGCGCGCAGGATCTGCTCGACCTGCGCACGCTTCTCGTCGCGCTGCGGGATGTCCTTCACGCGCGAGAGGATCGCGTGATAGTCGATGACGGCCGACGTCGGCCACTGATTCGGCGCGATCTCGATCGAGCCGAGCATCCGGCCTTGCGCGGCGCCGTGGCGCGACAGCGCCTCGATCGCCGCGAGCTTGCGCAGGTCGCGGTCCTGGCGCGGCGCCCATGTGTCGCGTTCGATCCGGCCTTCGACGAAGCGCGCGAGTCCGGATTCGAGCTGCGTGCGCACGTCCTCGGGCAGCGCGAAGCGCGCATCGAGGCGGCCCGCCTCGTCGGCGAGGACGAGCAGGTACGCGGACAGCGAAGGGCTGCCGTTATGCGCGTCGTCGGACGACGGCGGGAAGTAGCTCGCGAGTCCGTCGCGATCGAGGTAGACCGGCATCCGCGCGGTCAGCGCCTGCCATTGCGCCGGATCGCGCAGGCCGATCGCGCGCGACGCCTGCTGTTCGAGACAGCGGTACGGATAGCGCTCGAACCAGCGGCGCACGCCCGGCAGGCCGTCGGCGAGCTTCGATTGCAGCGACACGGCGATGCCGCCGCGCGGCGCGCCCTGCGCGTTGGCCGCCGCGTCGGCGGGCGGCGCGACGGGCAGGGTCAGCGTGCCGTCGACTTGCGCGAGCGTCGCCTGCTGGACCGTCACGGGCAGCGCGGGCACGACCTTCTGCGTGACCGCGAGCGCATCGGCCGCGCGCTTGCCGCCTTGCTCGGCCGCTTCGATGCGCCAGCTCAACGCGCCCGCCGCGTCGATCGCCTGCTCCGGCACGGTGACGGTCCACGCGATTTCCTGCGCGGCATCGGGCGCGAGCGAGACGGTTCGCGGCGCGACGTCGACGCCCGGCACGCGCGGCGTCACGACGACGTCCATCTTGCGATCCGTCGTATTGCGCACCGTGACCTGCGCGCGGAACGCGTCGCCTTCGCGGACGAGCGGCGGCAGGCCGGAGATCAGCTGCAGGTCCTGCGCGCTGCGGATCGTCGCGCTGCCGGTGCCGAAGCGGTCGGCGCCCGTCGCCGCGATCGCGACGATCCGAAAGCGCGTCAGCGCATCGTTGAGCGGCACGTCGACGCCCGCGCTGCCGTTCGCGTCGAGCGTGACGCGCGGGTTCCACAGCAGCAGCGTGTCGAACAGCTCGCGCGTCGGCGCCATCCCGCCGCCGCCGCCCGCCGGCACCGCCTTGCGGCCGAAGTGGCGGCGGCCGACGATCTCCATCTGCGCGGTCGCGGTCTCGACGCCGTATGCGCGACGCTGCAGCATCGCGTCGAGCAGGTCCCAGCTCCGGTTCGGCATCAGCTCGAGCAGCGCCTCGTCGACCGCGGCGAGCGCGATCTGCGTGCCGGCCGGCGCGGGCCGTCCGTCCGGCTGCGTGACCTTCACGCGCACGTGCGCGTTGCCGCGCACCGGGTAGCGGGCCGCGTCGGTCGTCACCGCGACGCCGAGCCTGTGCGCGCCCGTGCCGACCTTGATCTCGCCGAGTCCGTAGCGGAACGCCGGCTTCGACAGGTCGACGAGCGCGGTCGGCGCTTCGTAGTGGCGTCCTTCGCGCCAGAACGCGCGCGCCCATTCGATCGGCGCCTTCCAGCCCCACGTGAAGAACGAGTACCACGGCACCTCGCGCAGCCGGCCGCGCAGCGCGAGCACCGACACGTAGACGTTCGGCCCCCACGTATCGCCGACCTTCAGGTCGACGGTCGGATTCTTGCCGTTCAGCTCGACGACGCGCGTCTCCATCACGCCGCCGCGCTCGACGGCGACGAGCGCCGTTGCGTAGCGGAACGGCATCCGCACCTGGAAGCGGGCGGTCTCGCCCGGCTCGTAGGCGGTCTTTTCCGGGATCACGTCGATCCGGTCGGTGTTGCCGCCGCCGAACCAGAGCTCGTCCTCGCGCGTGACCCACACGGACGTCGACGCGTTCGACGCGCGGCCGTCGCCGTCCTTCGCGACGGCGATCAACTGCACGTTGCCGGCCTGCGCGAGCGTCGCGTCGCACGATACGCGGCCGTGCGCGTCGGTCTTGCCGGAGCACAGCACGCCGAGGTCGCGCGTGTCGCTCTTGTTGTCGTACGCGTAGAAGCCGCCGACCATCCGCTTGCGCGACGACGTCGTCACGCGCGCGACGCCCTTGATCTCGACGGACGCCGACGCGCGCGGCTTGCCCTGCAGATCGACGACGAGTGCCTGCACCGGCACGCGCTGGCCGACCGACACCCAGTGGCCGGCCTTGATGCCGGCGACGACCGCGGCCGGCCACAGCATCGCATCGCCGCGAATGGTCTGGACCTCGCCGTTCGGATCGGCGAAGGTCGCTTCGAGCGCGGCGCGCTTCGGCGCGTCGACGGCGGGCAGCGCCTTGAGCGTCAGCGAGCCCGAGCCGGTGCGGTCGAGCGTCAGCGGGATCTTGTCGGCGATCAGCTTCGTCGCGTCGGGATCGCTGCCGCGCGGCGCGCTGTCGTCGTCCTGCATGTCGTCGTCGGCCATGCCGCCGTCGGTCTCGGGACGGTACGGCGCGAAGCTGAAATCGGCGTACTGCTCGGCGAACGGCGGTGCCGCGCTTTGCAGCAGCGCCGACACCTGCACCGGCAGGTTCGACGCGCCGCCGCCCGACACGTAGTCGATCTGCACCGCGAGCGGCGCTTCCTTCGCGCCGACGAGCGGGTTCGTCTTCGCGTCGCGCGCGCCGATCGAGCCTTTGAAGACGGGCAGCCGGAACGCCTCGACGCGGAAGCTGCCGCCGTAGTAGCTGGCGCTCGGCGCGTCCTCGTCGCCGTCTTCGAGCTCCACGCCGTATTCGCCGAGCTTCGCGGCGGCGGGCAGCGTGAAGCGCGTGTCCGCGCTGTGATCGGCGGCCCACGCGAGCGGCACGCGATACGTCTGGCCGCTGCCGAGATGGCGGATCGTCGCGCGCGCCGGGTAGTGCGCGGGGAACGCGAGGCCCCGCAGCGTCTCTTCGCGCACGAAGTGCTTCATCGATATCGTCTCGCCCGCGCGCACGAGCGTGCGGTCGAACACGGTGTGCGCGCGCACGGTCGGCGTGCGGCTCATGTCGGTCGGCACGTCGAAGCGCCACGATTCGATGCCGCGATTCCAGCTCGAGCGCACGAACGCCATGTCCGGGCCGGTCTTCGGATCGTCGACGCGGGCCGACACGAAGTAGTCGCCGTCGCCCTTCGAATAGTCGCATTCGCGCTTCGGCTCGAACGGCGTGTCGATCGCGAGCAGCCCCTGCGCGTCGGTCCTGCCGGCCGCGATCTCGTCGCCGTTGCAGTCGGACACGCGCACCTGCGCGTTCGGCACGGGCTTGCCCTTGTCGAGCGTCGTCACCCACACGACGCTGTTCTCGCGGCCCTGCTTCAGGTGCACGCCGAGATTGGTGACGAGCACCGCGGTGCGCACGTACATCTTCGACGGCTTCGCGAGCAGCGAGCGGCCGAGCGCCGGCGACGCGAGCTCGAGCACGTAGAAGCCGGGCTTGTCGATCGGCACGCCGACGACCTCGAACGGACGCAGCGCCTTCGGGTCGGCCTTCGGCAGCGTCAGCGTTTGCACGCCGGGCTCGCCCGCGAGCAGCGACAGCGAGCGGATGTCGATCTGCCGATGTTGCGGCTTCGGCTGCCGCTCGCCCGCCGCGAGCGGCACGTAGACGGGATGCTGCCCGCGCGCGAGCAGGCCCGGGCGAAGCTTGTCGATCGATTCGACGGTCATCGCGCGGCCGTCGAAGCGCTCGACGAGCCGCATCCACGCGCGGATCGCCGCGTCGTTCTCGACTTTGAGGTTCGAGAACGACGCGCCGCCCGCGTTCAGCCCCTCGACGTGCAGATCGGCTTCGACGTTGCGCAGCGTGACGGGCACGAGCGCGGGGGCGCCCGGCTCGGCGAAGCGCTCGACGATGCCGAACGCGCCCGACGAGAATTTCGCGAGCGGCGGCATCGGTGCGGTGCGCGTCGCGAGCGGAAACAGGTCGGCGTTGGACAGCGTGCGCCCGGTGACGTCGCGCAGGCCGGACGGCAGCTCGAGCGTCAACGCGGCCTGCGCGGGCAGCGGCGCGGCGAACTGGACGTTCGTGACTTCCTCCGACCGGTCGTCGGGCTTGAAGAACGGCTCGATTGCGCCGTCCGGGCCGCGCAGCCGGATCTTTTCGGCGGACCGGCGCGCGATCGGCGCGTTGAACGACAGGGTCAGCGGGCGCAGCGGCGTGCACGGCGCCTTCGCGTTCTCGCGTTCGCACGAGAAGCTCGCGGCGAACGGCGCGCGGACCGTGTAGTCGAAGCGCCGCTCGGTGTCGTTCGCGATGCCGCTCGGGCTCGCGACGCCCTTGCCGTAGACGAGCTGCATCTTCGCGCTCGCGGGCAGCGCCTGCGCGCACGACAGCGTCAGCACGCGCGCGGCGTCCTTTTTCCAGCGGAAATGATCGAGCAGCGCGGCGCGCGTCGACGCTTCGGCGGGCTCGACCGGAATGCGGTTGCCGATGCCGGCCGCCTCGCACCAGATGTTCGCGAGCGCCGAGCGTACGTCGGCCGGGCCGTTCAGCTTGACGACGAAGACCTGCCGCTCCTCGATCTCGCGCGAGCCCGGCCGCACGGACACGGGGAACGGGCCGCCCGTCTCGAACGTGAAGCGGCGCGGGCCGGTCGCGGCGTGGCCGGCGACCGAGCGCAGCGCGTCGTTGAGCGAGACCGTGCAGCGCACGCCGGGCGGCAGGTCGTTCTCGAAGTCATAGGCCCACGTCTTGCCGTCGAGCCAGTGTCCCTGGCCGCGGCCGGCCGCCGAATCGGTACAGGAGACGCGCGCCGGGTCCGGCGCGGACGCCGAGCCGAACGCGACCATCGCTTCGTCGAACTTGACGACGGTCTGCCGCACTTCGGCGACGGTGCCTTGCGGCGACACGCTCGTCGTGCGCGCCGCGTCGGCCCGCAGCGACAGCGCGGCGGCGGCGCCGAGCGCCGCGACGGCGCCGATGCGCCAGAGCAGCCGAGCGGTCGTTCGGTTCGGTGTGTTGTGCTTGTCGTCGTGCTTCATCGCTCGATTGCCCTCGGAGGGAAGCTTTCGGATTGATTGCACGCGATTCTAACCGACCGGCACGAGCGGAAATGGCCGGCGGCGAACGGCTTGGGGTTTGGGGAAGGCTCGAATGACCGCGTGCGCGGGACGATCGACGGAATGGGGCGAGAGGCTCGTTGACGCGGTCGATGAAGCCGTCGAGGCAGCCGGTGGAAGGCAAGGCAGTGCGCGACGCATGAGGCGTTCGAGGACCGGTCCGTCGCGCGGGCGCGATCGCGCGCGAATGCCGAATCGCGATGCGCGACGGCATCGCGTTCGACGAGGCGGGCGAGGGAGATCGATTCGCGTGACGTCGCGAGCGATGTCGCGGCCGGCGACTGCATCGATCGATGGGCGGGCCGTTTCGATAAACGATAGATAAATCAATAACCAAGCGCGATTTCGATGTCATTTTTTTCGAATCGCAATGGCGAAATATAGGTGACGGCGCTTCTCGATTTGTATGAACATTCTAGATTTCAAAGTGTAATTTTCTATAGAATCGCCATCTTTCGTTTTAAAAATAAATAGACATGACTGAATCGACCGTGGTCAGAATGGCCCATTCCGGGGATTACCTGAACATCCTGTCATTGCAAAAGGCGAATCAGATCGCCAATCTCACCGAGGCGGAACGCAAGAACGGCTTCCTTTCCGCGGAAATTCCCGAGCAGAAGGTCGACGCGATCGCGTCGGACATCGGCATCGTCGTCGCCTACGAACAGACGGAATTCGCCGGATTTTTCTGCATTTCCCGCCTCGATCCATGGCGCGGCAATACGATCATCGATGCACTCGTCGCATCGTTCGAAAAGCGCGGCGAATATGCGTCGGAAGACTTATCCGATACCGTATGTCTATTCGGTCCGATGTGCCTGAGTCAGGTGGCGCGTGGAAAAGGAATTCTAGAAAAAATGATCGATTTCGCGATCGCTTCCGCCAAAACGCATTTCAAGAACGCAATCAGCTTCATTGCCGTCGATAACGGGCGATCAGCCAATGCGGTTGCGAAGCTCGGATATCGGCCCGTTCACCGCTTCGTGTCCGGTGAGCGCGAATATCACGCGCTGGTCGCCGATCTCGATTGACGATGAAGCATGCAGTGCGGCCGGCCGCCGAAGACGCGCCTCGTGTGTGCCGCTGGCCGCGCGTCCGTCGGCGCGCGCCGTCGGCCGAACGCATCGCGCACGTAAAGGCCGCGCAAAACCGGACAGACGGCGCGCGGGACGCCGCTTCGCAACACGACGGTCCGGATCGAAGCCGCCGGTCGGCTTCCGTTCATTCGCATGTCGAATTGAAAGTGCCGCTGCCTTGCAAGCGATCGGTGAGACATGGGCGACGGAGAACATGCCGTATACGGGCGCTGCGGGCGCTCCGCCGCCCGATCGGATTGTTTTGAAAATGGAGTTGCGGATGCCAATAATTCAATCAAATAAAATATATTGATAATTCGTCTGTTAAATTGACTTGTTAATCCTTGGTGTTATATCGTTTGCGGTCCAAAATAACCGAGGGCAAGTCAAATGCTAATAACGGAGGTGTCTCGCAAGACCCGTCGCTGGTCCGCCGTCGTCGCGGTGTCGATAATCACGGGTTTGGTCGGCACGGCGTGGGCCAGTACGCAGCCGACGCAGGAAAAGCAGGCGCGCATGCCTCGCTTGCCGCAGAACCTGCCGCTGTCGCCCGAGCAGGCCGAATATAATCTGCCGCTCAGCAAGCAGGATCGCGCGACGCTCGTCGAGCCGTCGCGGCAGAAGCAGCCGGCGAAGCGCAGCAAGCGCAGCGCGCCGGGCGCCGATTGCCGCGACATGTCGGTGATGACCCAATATCACGGCGCCGCGCTTGCCGATTACATCGCGAATCTTCCGGATTACGAATGCCATTACGGCCTGTTTTCGGTCGATAAACCGTTGGCCGCGCAGATTTTCAATGCCGAAAATGTTCATGCGGTCGCGAGTCGTTTCGTGCAGGACATATATCGATACGACGCGAGCAATTTGATTTTGGTCAATTTGCTGATTTATCTGCGTTCCGCTTATTACCAATATGAGGTATCGGGTCTGGCCGATCCGATTCCGGATCTCGCCGTATGGCTGCGTCCGTATATCCTGCAGAGTCTCAAGGGTGACGGTCTCCATCGTGATGCGCTATATCGTGAGAATGCGCGTGCGCCGAGCACCGCGAACGAGCTGATGAAGCTCATCACGAACATGAAGGACGAGGCGTACTACCTGCCGACGCTGAAGGACCGCATCGCGCTCTACACCGCGAGCGCGGCGAATCCGCAAGCCGCGGCGCCGCTGCTGCAGCCGAGCGCGGCGGGCGGCTTCACCGGCCTGCTGACCGTGTTCTTCTATGCGCATCAGCGCAGCGCCGCGCAGCAGATGCTCGGCAGCGACGCGACGCTGCCGGAGACGCTCGATCGCTTCGTCACCGCGAACCGCGCGAGCCTGTCGAACACGAGCGCCGCCTATCAACTGGCGGATGCGGCGCGCGAAACGTATCGCTTTCTGCGCTATCCGGCGCAGAAGCCGCGCGTGAAGAAGATGATCCAGGACATGCTCGCGTCGACGAGCATGACGGGCGCCGGCAGCGACCTGTGGCTCGCGGCGGCGGAAGCGGTCGACTATGGCGATTCGGGCAACTGCGCGGACTACGGCACGTGCGACTACAAGAAGCGGCTGACCGACGCGGTGCTCACGCACCGTCACGCGTGCAGCGCGAGCGTGCGCATTCTCGCGCAGGATATGACGGCGCCTCAGCTTCAGTCGGTGTGCGCGGCGGTCGCGCGGCAGGACGACTACTTCCACCGGATGATGAAGACCGGGCGCAAGCCGGTCGCGGGCGATCGCAACGACACGATCGAGCTCGTCGTGTTCGACGATTACGAGAACTATCGCAAGTACGCTTCGGTGATCTACGGAATCAGCACCGACAACGGCGGCATGTATCTCGAAGGCGATCCGTCGGCGCCCGGCAATCAGGCGCGCTTCATCGCGCACGAAGCCTCGTGGCTGCGGCCGGAGTTCAAGGTCTGGAATCTCGAGCACGAGTTCACGCACTACCTCGACGGCCGCTACGACATGGCGGGCGATTTCGCGGCGAGCACCGCGAAGCCGACCGTCTGGTGGATCGAAGGCGTCGCCGAGTATCTGTCGAGAAAGAACGACAACCAGGAATCGATCGACGCCGCGCGCACGGGCACGTACCGGTTCTCGGACGTGCTCGGGACGCGCTACTCGTCGAGCGACTATGTCGCGCGGGCGTACCGGTGGGGCTACATGGCGACGCGCTTCATGTTCGAGCGCCATCGCGCCGACGTCGACACGATCGTGTCGCGCTTCCGCACCGGCGATTACGACGGCTACGAGAACTACGTCGCGTACATCGGCCGCCGTTACGACAACGAGTTTGTCGATTGGGCGCGCGATGCGACGACGGCGGGCGAGCCGCCGCTGCCGGCGAAGAACTGACGCGCGATCGAACGTTCGCGAGCGCGGGACGGCGGCGAAGCGAACGGCGCGGACTCGGCGTCTCGCGATCGTTCGCTACTCGCCGTCGTCCCGCACCGCGGATCGTCGATGCATCGCACGGGCGGCGGGCGATGGAAGGCGCGGATGCCGCCCGGGTCGGGTTCGTGCGGCGCGCGTCGGGCGTGGCGCGCGTCGCCGTTCTCGGCGCGTCGATCGATCGCTTTCAATGCAGGGCGGCATGCGCGATCGATCCGGCCGATGCGCGCATCGCATCGATCAGTGATGACGGTACGACGCGTCCCAGCCGCCCGACGTCGGCGAGACGCGCTGACCGGATTGCATCGCGCCGCCGGCGGTGCCGCCGTAGCCGGCGGTGCCGCCGTAGCCGGCGCTGCCGCTTGCCGATGCGATGCGGGCTTCGGTCGCCTGGATGTTCGCCGGGTACTGGTTCTTCGACGGCTGATAGCCGGCTTTTTGGAGCTGGATCAGTTCGTCGCGCACTTGCGCACGCGTCAGCGGCCCATTGGACGACGGTTGCGCAAACGACAGGGCCGGAACGGCGAGTGCGAGTGCAAGCGCGATCGTTTTCAGAGCGGACTTCATGATGCGTACCTCCATTTGTCCCCGCCGCGGGCGAGCATGCTCGCGGTCGGCCATTACAGCTTGGCAAATCTGTCTTAAGACAGGGTTAACGGCACCGTATCGGATGTTGCCGAATGTGTTGCGATACGGGGCGTCATCGGAGGGTGAAGAGGGCCGCGCAATGGCGGCGGCCGTGAAAACGGACGCGCGCATTCGGTGTGCGATCGGGCGCTGTCAAGAGCGGGATCGTGGCGCTTTCCGACGCGCCAACGCGGCGTCGGCGTGCATCGGGACGTTCATCCGGCCGGGCTCCGGGCCAGTCGGACAGGGCGACTTCCGGTTCCCCGGGGCTCGATCCGGACGAATCATCGATACAACTTGTTGCGGTTTTATCGCTGGACACCCGCACGGCATCGCTTCGCGCCGATCGCGCCGCACCGCCAGCCGTTGCCCGCCGGCTTCCGGTGACGGGACGGCGCGATTGCGCAGAACATAAGACCGTTCTCCGGGTCACGCTTCGCTGGCGGTTCCCAGCAGGGCCGAGTCTCGCCCGCTCGTCTGCAATTGGGAGCGGAAGTTGGCGAGGAGTGCGGAGCGATCGTGATAGGTCGTCGCCAGCGAGTGGCCGTAGGAAATCACGGCCTCGTTGACGGGGTGCCGCGCGCGCTCGAACGCGTCCAGCGCTTCGGCCAGCGCGACCTGTCCGTTCAAATGCCGATCGAGGCAATGGCCGAGCTCGCCGGCGTCCTCGATCGCGAGGTTCATCCCTTGACCGGTGATCGGGTGGATGCTGTGGGCCGCATCGCCGAGCAGCACGACATTCTGCTTGTGGTAGCTGCTCAGATTCATCCGGCCGAGCGGTATCAACGGAAATTCGGTGCCCGCGCCTATCGTCGCCATCGCATCGGCGCTCTCGCGACTGACGAATTCGCTCAGACGCGCGACCAGCTTCGCACGCGTGGCGTCGGCAAGATAGCCTTGCATTTCGTCCGCGGGAAAGCTGACGACGAGACGCGTCGCTTCGTTGCCGATCGGATAGAAGTAGGCGAGTCCCTTGTTCGAATCGACGTATAGCCTGTTGCATTCCCGGACGCTGTCGGTCAGCGGAATCGTGCCGAACGCCATCGGCGTCGCATACGGAACGCGCTCGGCGTGCATCTGCAGGATGTCGGCGCGAATCATCGAGCGCGCTCCGTCGGCGCCGATGAGCACCTTGGGCGCGACGGTCCCGCCATCGCTCAACACGAGCGACGTCACCGCGCCGCCGGCGTCCTGCTCGACCTGCTCGATGGACGTCTCGAACCGCAAATCCACATTGGGCAGGCCGTCGAGCTTGCCGATCAGCAAGCGGCGCAACTGCTCGCAAGGAATCAGGATGAAGAAGCCGAGCGTGCTGGAAACCCGATAGTCCAGCGACGCGATCAGCTCCCCGTCGTGGAACAGCTTCATCGCGTCGCGCTCGAGCCCGCCGGCCGCGAAGACATCGTCGAGCAGATCCATCCTGCGAATGATGTCGATGCCGGAAGGCTTCAGCAAATCGGCGCCGTTTTGCGCCCGATTCCGCGCCAGTTGCTCGACGACCGTGACGTCGTAGCCGCGTCTTCCAAGCAGGTACGCGAGCGCGACACCTGCGATACCGCTGCCATTGATCAGTACATCGACGTGCTTGCTTTTCATAGTGGGTTCGTTTTATTCCGATGATCGCCATTGACGATTTTCCCGACCCCGGACGGATTCGGTCAGGCGAATCGTGACGCAGGCCTATGAACAAGATTTGTGTGCCGCTTCAGTCTCTTCGATTTCGTATTCGCGGGCTATCGAATACGAAAATTTCGGAGCGCCGCAAACTCGCCGGCCTTTTGCGGTTGATTCGTCAGGGAATTTGCGTTGGCTCGGGAGGAACAGCTTCCCCCCCAGCCGACCGGCGCGCATATGCAGCGAAGTGAACCTATCGTGCGGACCGCTCGCTGACCGCGACCGCGACCGCAATCGTATTAAAGATGCAAAAAATACGCAAATATTTATGGCGGAGAGAAATGGGAATCGACGTGCGGGATGTGCTGATGAAGGGCGGCTGGTTTATTTCATTTTTTTGAAAAAGTCGAAAAGTCTATTTCGTCCGATGCCGGATAAATGACTCAAATATGTCAATTCGATCGACAAAAACTGACGCCGCGAATCGCGATGACACAACGAATGCGCCGCACGACGGCGGCGCGCTCGCCGACAGTCGCAAGCCGATCGTGACGCAATGTCCAGCGGGCGCGCGTCCAGCGGGCGCGCGTCGCGCACGAGCCGCGCGCGCGAGCCGCACGCGCGTGCGCGACGCGATGTCGCGTGCCTTCGCATCGTCCGATCGAACCTCCGACGCGGCGAAAGCGGCGCGGACGAGCCCGCCGGCATCGCTTCCGCGCAACTCAGCGCGCGGTCTTTTTCGCGACGCGCCGTGGGACGCCGCTCGTCGCGATCGCGTGTGCGGCGGGCGCACGCTTCGGCCGTTCGGCCTTCTGCGCCGAAGGCGCTTTCACGGGCGGCGGCTCGGCCGTCTTGCGCGCCGTGCGCGCGCGCAGCGGCTTCTGCTCGCCCGGCAGCGACGGGAACGCCGGCTGCCCGTCGCCGAAGAGCGGCAGCGTGCCGACCGCGATCAGCTCGACGGGCTCGTTGCCGACGTTCACGACGCGGTGCCGCTCGTGCGCATCGAAGTGCAGCGAATCGCCCGGGCCGAGCGGAAAGTCCTGCTTGCCGACCGTGTAGCGGACGCGCCCCGACAGGACGAACACGAATTCGTCGCCGGCATGCGCGACCCATTCGGAACAATAGCCTTCCATCATCGACACCTTGACCGCATTGAGCTGGCTGCCCGTGAAGGTGGTCGACAGGCGCTCGTAGCGCTGCTGCGTCGGGCGGATCGAATACGATTCGCGGCTGCCTTGATGCGAATCCGGCTGATCCTGACGGGGCTGGTCGATGAGCGCGCTGAGCGGCGCGCGCAGCGCTCTCGCGACGTTGACGAGCGAAGAAATCGAAATGCCGGTCAGGTTGCGTTCGACTTGCGACAGGAATCCGACCGACAGGTTTGCCTCGGTGGCGACCTCGAGCAGCGTTTTCTTCAGCTCGCGGCGCAGGCGGCGGATGCGTCCGCCGATGTGCATGATGTCCGAATCCATGAATCTCCCACGAGGCTGCGATTGCCGTTCGACGCAAGCGCGCGGCGCGCCGGCGGTTGCGTCGGCCGCGCCCGTTGCGCGGGCGCGGCGCGGCGATGATGCCCGTGCATTGTACAGCGACGCTTTTGGCTTTTTGCGCGTGTGGAGGCGTGTGTCTAAGCGCGTCGCCGACGCTGCGCCGGGTGCGTTTGCGACGACGGGCGGCGCTTGACTCAGGTCAAGGCCGCCGTCGCGCGACGGGCGATCATACAGGCTGGCTGGGTGGGACGCACGAGCGTCGATCGCGCGTGACGACGCCGGCGCGCGGGCCGCGCAATCGGGCGGCCGCACACACGAGGCCAGGAGACCGTCATGGTGCGTAAATATCGGGTCATTCTCGCGACCATCGCCGTGTTCATATCGCTCGCGGGGATGATGGAAGCCGTTCGCGGCCTGCTGTTCGACAGCAATGCCGAATTTCTGTATGGCGTGGTGGCGCTGTCGCTCGGCGTCGCCGCGTTCGTCGTGCTGCTGAATCCGACGCCGAAGGATGAGCTCTGACCGTGTCGCGACGCGCATCCCCGCGTCGGACGGTTCATGCGTCGGACGGTTCATTCGCGTGGAAGCACACGAAATCACGCCGTCTGCGCGACGCAGGCGCGCGGGGCTGGCTGGTCGTCGAACGGTTGGCGCGGCCGTCTCGGCCGGGACGGCAGCCGGTTGTCCATCGCCGGCCAATTCCGATTCCCGGCTTCATCCGCTCATCATCCGCCCGACGCCACTGCCGAGTGCGCGCGCGTGTCCGCGAGCGGCAATTCTCCCCAGCCGAGCGGGATGAACACCGTGCCGCCCGCTTTCTCGATCGTTTCGACGAACGCGCCGAGCGTCGCGCCCGCGGCGATCGACAGCGGCTCGCCGCCGAAGTAGCTTTCTGTCCGCAGCCACGGCGCGAGCCCTTCGTTGATGTCGACGACGCTGCAGGTGACGGCGCTGCGCCCGGCCTCGGGCGGCAGCAGCGGGCCGTCGAACGCGACGCGCAGGAGCTGGTCCGGACTGTCCCCGTAGGGCGGCCCCGCGTACAGCTCGTAAGGCGCCTCGCTCCAGCGGTCGCCGCATTGGCGGTCGAGCGGCAGGCACGTGAAGTAGGCCCACGGATTGCGCACGAAGCACAGGCGATAGGTGTCGCGCACGCCTTCGAGATTCGCTTTCAGTGTCATGGCTCGCCTCTTGGTTCGACGCTCGCGGGGCCGGCACACCGGATGTGACGGGGCGTGCGATGCGACGATCATCGTTCCGCCGCCGCCCGGCGCGTTGACGCAGATCAACCGTGCACCGCGCGCGGCCGGTTGACGTGGGTCAAGCGCGTGCGGCGGCGCGGTTCTATGCTGAAGCATCGATGGCTCCGTTGCCCGTCCCGGCAGCGGCTACAGGAGGTTGTCATGCCCGTCATGAAGATTTCGTTTCCTCAAGATCCGCCGCCCGAATATTGTGCGCGCGATCTCGTCGTTGCGTTCCCCGCGCTCGTCGACGGCGAGTACGTGCAATGCGCGATCACGGCCGAGGCGCTCGAGGATCATTTCGGCGCGGCATCGCTGAAGGAAGACGATCTGCTCACGGCGTTCGACCTGCACCGCGGCAAGATCGAGCATGCCGCGCGCCGGATGCTCACCGAGATCGGCGGCAAGCCGGTCTTGCTGCACAGCGGGTTCTTTCGATTCCTTTACGAGTAGCGCCCGCGCGCCGCACGGCTTCGCGTTGCGCCGCGGCGGCTGATTCGGCAGGAGAGCGACATGACGTTGTCAGGGAACATTCAGGAAGGCGACTGGACGGTCGAAGTGACGACGTCGCCGGCGCAGGGCGGTTATGTGTGCGACATCAAGGTGATGCACGGCGCGCCGGGCGGCGCGTTCAAGCACGCATTCCGGCACAGCAGGACGTTTCCGACCGAGCGCGACGCGATGCTCGAGGGGCTGCGCGCCGGCATGACCTGGATCGAGCTGAAGATGTCGAAGGCGTTCAATCTGTAGGGCGGGCGCGCGCTGGCCGCACCGCACCGCGCTTCGCCGCCGCGTGCGGGCCCGCCGCCCGCGCGCGTCAATCCTCGTCCGGGTCGTCGATCAGCTTGTGCCGCAGCGCGTAGCGCACGAGCGCCGCTTCGTGCGGCATCTGCATCTTCTCGAGAATCCGCGTCTTGTACGTGCTGACCGTCTTCGCACTGACGCACAGCTCGTCGGCGATCTGCGTGAGCGTCTGTCCGGACGCGATCCGGCGGAACACGTCGAACTCGCGGTCGGAGAGCCGGTGGTGCGGCAGCGTCTCGGCCGGCTCGTTCAGGCTCTGCGCGAAGCGCTCGGCCATCGCGAGGCTCACGTACACGCCGCCCGACGCGACCTTCGTCACCGCGCCGACGAGCTCCGAGCTCGCACTTTCCTTCGTCAGATAGCCGGACGCGCCGGCACGGAATGCGCGCACCGCGTACTGCTGCTCCGCATGCATCGTCAGCACGAGGATCCGCAGCGCGGGCTTCTCGTCCTTGATCTGCTTGATGAGCTCGACGCCGTTGCGTCCCGGCATCGACAGGTCGAGCACGAGCACCTGCGCGGGCGTCGAGCGGATGAGCGAGATGGTCGTCGCGCTGTCGGACGCCTCGCCCGCGACCTCGAAGCCGGACGCATTCTGCAGGATGTGGCGCAAACCGTCGCGCACGAGCGCGTGGTCGTCGGCAATCAAGACCTTGATCATGGGTGGAAATTTTCCTGTCGAATCGATTGCGTCGGGGAGGCCGGCCGGTGCGCGCGGGCGGCGGCCGCGAATGCGGCGGCGCGGGCCCGCGCGGGCGAACCGGCGCAGGGCGCGGCGTGCACGCGTTCGTTTCGTACCGTCGCACGAGCGGTCGTCAAAGTTTTACTCCCGAGGCCGGCTGCGATGCGGCGCCCTGAACGCACGGACGCCACTCGCAAGTGGGCCACGGCCTCTTATCATGAATATTGAGATGAATTGTGCTCGATTTGACTGTTTTTGGCTAATGGGATGGCGCAGGAGGCGTGGCGAACGAGGCGGCGCCGCCTGCCCGACGCGCGTCGAGCGGGCCTTGCGCGCACCCCGAACGCACACTTGATCCTCGTCAACGGCGGGCCCTGCGCGGCGCGCGAGACTCTCGGCAGGGCGTGCTCGCACGCGATCGAATGGTGTTTTCCCGGAGGTGTCGACCATGTATAAACGTATCTTCGCGGCGCTCGACGGCAGCCGCAGCGCAAGCGTCACGCTGGACGAAGCGATCAAGATCGCCGAGACGTTCGGCGCAACGGTGACGGCCGTGTGCGTCGTCGAGCACAAGCCGCAACTCGTCGACGTCAATGCCGCGTACATCGAGCCGCAGGAGGAAGACGGCTCGGCGAGCGAGATCGCGACCCGCGTGCTCGCCGACGCGAAGGCGCGGCTCGCGCAGCATCACGTCGAAGGCACGGTGCGCGCGATCGATTCGTATGGCGAGGACGTCGCGGTGGTGCTGATGCGCACGGCCGCCGAATGCGACGCCGACCTGATCGTGATGGGCACGAGCGGACGCCATGGCATTCGCCGGCTGCTGCTCGGCAGCGTCGCGGAATCGCTGCTGCGGATCGCGGATCGGCCGGTGCTGCTGCGCCGCTACGACGAGTCCGCGCATTGATACGGGCCGCCGCGCCCGGTTGTTGCATTGCGGCATCGGGCGCGCGCCGGCTGACGCGGCGAAACGGCGTCGGTCGTCGGAATCGTCGGTTGAAAGCGCTGCGAAAGCCGCGCGGGCCGTACGGCTCGCGCGAGATGTAAAAAAACGAAAGGCGTCCGGAAGCGGGCGCCTTTCGCGCATATCGGCCCGGGCCGAGCCGACGGGCAAGCGCCGGGCCGGCGCCCCGGTATCCGTTCCGGCACCGGCTCGCAGACGCCGCGCCGCTCAGTGCGACAGCAGCACCGGCACCGTCATCGATTCGAGCATCGTCCGGGTGACGCCGCCGAGCACGCGCTCGTGCGTCCGCGTGTGGCCGTACGCGCCGAGCACGAGCAGGTCCGCATGCAGGTCGGCTGCGCGGTTCAGCAGCGCCGCGCCCGTTTCGACGCCGGGCACGTGCGCCGACGTCGAGAACGACGCCTGGATGCCGTGCCTGCCGAGGTACGCGGCGACGTCGATGCCGGCTGGCGCGAGATCGGCGCCCGTCTTGCGGCGGCGCAGGATGCTTTCCACCGTCACGAAGCGCGCGCGCCTGAGGATCGGCAGCGCGTCCGTGACCGCACGCGCAGCCTCGCGGCCGCCGTCCCACGCGACCAGCACGTTCTCGCCGAACGTGCGCATCGCGCCCGTGAACGGCAGCACGATCGCCGGCACGCCGCAGCTCATCACGACGTCGTCGATGAAATGCTGCTCGATGTATGCCGTGTCGTCGCCCGGATCGGGCTGGCCGAGCACGACGAGGTCCGCGTGGCGCGCATGCAGCGTCGCGACGTCGGTGGGCGGGCCGGCCGGCGCGCGCCATTCGAAGTTGACGCCCGCGCGTTCGCCCGCTGCCGTGAAGCGCGCCTGCGCGTCGTCGCGCCGTGCGGCGTGCTGAGCCTCGTTCGCCGCGAGACGCAGGCTTTCGTCGCTGCGAAAGAGCGGCCGCATCAGATCCTGGCACACGACGTACAGGCCGATCACATGTGCGTCCCAGCGCCGCGCGAGGTCGAGCGCGAACTCGGTGCGCGCGTCGCTCTGGCGGCTGTCGTCGACATGGACGAGCAAAGTCTTGAATTTCATCACGCAGTCTCCGTCGGATGAGTGGCGTTCGCGTCGTCGGCCGGCACGCTGCGGGCCGGGATCATCATTACCGGGCAGCGGGCATGGCGCAGCAGCCGCTCGGCGACGCTGCCGAGCATCAGCCGGCGCACGCCGCGCCGGCCGTGCGTGCCCATCACGATCAGGCTCGCGCCGATCTCGCGGGCCGCGCGTTCGAGGCGCTCGGCGATGTCCTCGCCCGGCGGCTCGACTTCGATGAGCCGCGGCGCGCCGGCGACGCCGCGCCGCGTCATCCGGCTCTGCGCGTCGTCGAGCACGCGCCGGCCTTCCTCGCGAAACGCGTCGATGAGGATCGACGGGTCGTAGCCCGGCGTGTCGAATGCGAACACCGGCATGTCGACGACGTAGACGGGCACGAGCCGCGCGCCCGTGTCGACGGCGAGCTGCAGCGCCGCGTCGAGCGCGTGCGACGCGGTCTCGCTGCCGTCGAGCGCGACAAGAATGATCGAATACATGTTTGTCTCCCAACACCCCTTTCGTTCGGTCATCGTCGGCCGCGCAACGCGCCGCCCGACTGACCCGGATCGGGCGCGCGGGGCCGCGAGCGGCGGCCTGCGCGCCCGCGCGGCTTGCCGTCCGCGCGCCTCTTCGGGCGGCTGCGGAGGCGCGCGCCGTTGCGCGGCTCAGTGCGACATCAGCACCGGCACCGTCATCGATGCGAGGATCGTGCGCGTCACGCCGCCGAGAATCAGCTCCTTCCAGCGCGCGTGGCCGTACGCGCCCATCACGAGCAGGTCGGTGCCGGATTCGTACGCGTGCGACAGCAGCACGTCGCCGATCGACGAGTCGCGCGAGCGCTCCAGGTCGCGCACGTCGATGTTCGCGTGATGGCGCGCGAGCGTGAGCGCGATGTCGGCGCCCGGAATCCGCCCGCCGGGCGGCTCCTGCGTGGCGCCGTTCACGGTGACGATCGTCGTTTTCGTCGCGAGCGCGAGGAACGGCGCCGCGTCGTGGACGGCCCGCGTCGCCTCGCGGCTGCCGTCCCACGCGACGAGCACGCGCGTGCCGAGCGCGGACGGCATGCCCGCGTACGGCAGCAGCAGCACCGGGCGGCCCGCCGACAGCACGAGCGTGTCGGGGAAGCTGTCGTCTACGTAGGTTTCGGGGTCGTCCGGATCGGTCTGGCCGGCGATCACGAGGTCCGCGTAGCGTGCGTAATGCGGCACCGATTCGTTCGCGCGCGCATCGGCGACGAGCCACTGGCCCTGCACGTTCGCGCGCGTCAACTCCGCGTGGAACAGCCGCTCGAGCGCCGCGCGCTTCTCGCCGCGCCGCTTCTCCTGATCGGAGAAGTAGTCGGCGGTGCCCGCCATCACGTAGAACGACGTCGGCTCCGGCGTGTAGATCGCGAAGATCGCCGTCAGGTAGGCGCCGAACTGGCGCGCGAGCGTCAGCGCGGTTTCGAGCCGCGCGCGCGCGCGGTCGCTCGTGTCGAGATGGACCAGGATGCTCTTGTAGCTCATCGCTCGTTCTCCTTGGTTCCGGCGCCCCGTGCGCCGTCTGTGCGTATGCCCCCAGTCTATGAAGCGCGCGGGCGGGGCGCTTGACTCAGATCAAAGCCCGTCCGGCCGTCCGGCCGTCCGGCCGCGGGCGGACGCTGCGCGCGGGCGCCGCACGCGGACGGGCCGCGGCGCTTGATTCGCGTCAACCGGCGCGCGCGGCAAGCGCCTAGAGTGGGGCGCGAGGGGCATCCCACGCCCCGCGAGCGGAGAGACGACATGAAAGCGCTGGTGTATCACGGGCCCGGCGGCAAATCGCTGGACGAGCGCCCGATGCCGGAATTGGCGGCGCCGACGGACGTCATCGTGCGCGTCACGCGCACGACGATCTGCGGCACCGACCTGCACATCCTGAAAGGCGACGTGCCGAGCTGCGAGCCGGGGCGCATTCTCGGCCACGAGGGCGTCGGCGTCGTGCATCGCGTGGGCGCCGCGGTGAGCACGCTGAAGGAGGGCGATCGTGTGCTGATCTCGTGCATCTCGTCGTGCGGCCAGTGCGAATACTGCCGGCGCGGGATGTATTCGCACTGCGCGACGGGCGGCTGGATCCTCGGCAACCGGATCGACGGCACGCAGGCCGAATACGTGCGGATCCCGCACGCGCAGACGAGCTTGTACCGGATTCCGCCGGGCGCGGACGAGGAGGCGCTCGTGATGCTGTCCGACATCCTGCCGACGGGCTTCGAGTGCGGCGTGCTGAACGGCCGTGTGCAGCCGGGCTGCACGGTCGCGATCGTCGGGGCGGGGCCGATCGGGCTCGCCGCGCTGTTGACCGCGCAGTTCTATTCGCCCGCGCAGATCGTGATGATCGATCCGGACTCGAACCGGCTCGCGGTCGCGAAGCGCTTCGGCGCGACCGCGTGCGTCGACAACGGCCAGGTCGACGCGGTCGCCGAGGTGAAGGCGCTGACGGGCGCCGGCGTCGACTGCGCGATCGAGGCGGTCGGCATTCCCGCGTCGTTCGAGCTGTGCCAGCAGATCATCGCGCCGGGCGGCGTGATCGCGAACGTCGGCGTGCACGGCGTGAAGGCGGACCTGCATCTCGAGACGCTGTGGGACCGCAACATCACGATCACGACGCGGCTCGTCGACACGTCGAGCACGCCGATGCTGCTGAAGACCGTCGGCGCGGGGCGGCTCGATCCGAAGCAGCTGATCACGCACCGTTTTCGGCTCGCCGACATCGGACAGGCGTACGAAACCTTCGGCCACGCGGCGAACACGCGCGCGCTGAAGGTCGTCATCGAAGTGTCCGAGTAGGCGCGGGCCGCGCGCTGCCGCGGTTCGCCGTCGTTCCCGATTCCGCCCGGTTTCTCGAAGCCGGGCGGACGCACGCGCTCGCGCGCTTGCACGAGCGGGTCATGAAACGCGTTTAGAATGCGGGTTGCCGATCTACGCCGCGCACGCGCCGCGGCCGGCGCCGCGGCGGTCCGCGGGCGCCGACGCCACCCGGCTCGGCATTCGTCGCGTTCGAGGTGCGCCCGTGTGGCATTTTCCCCAGGCTATTCCCGCGTCGCTCGGCCCGTGGGCCGTGTTCGCCAGCGTGCTCGTCACGCAACTCGGCATGCCCGTTCCGGCCGTGCCGATGCTGATCGTCGGCGGCACGATGGCGGCGATGGGCCAGGCGTCCTATGCGAGCATGCTCGGCGCGGCGGTCGCCGCGACGGTGCTCGCCGATTCGATGTGGTTTTTCGCCGGCCGCGCGCGCGGCCGGCGGCTCCTGAACGCGCTCGTGCGCTTCTCGCTGTCGCTCGACACGACGCTGCGCGTCGCGCGCAAGGTGTTCGAGAAGCATGGTGCGCCGCTCCTCGTGCTCGCGAAATTCCTGCCGGGCCTCGGACTCGTGTCCGCGCCGCTTCTCGGCACGACGGCCGTCGCCGTCTGGGTGTTCCTGCTGTGGGACGTCGCCGGCGCGTCGCTGTGGGCGAGCGTGTGGCTCTTCGGCGGCGCGGCGCTGCACGACGAGATCGCGCGGCTGATGCAGTGGGTGAGCGCGAGCGGCGGCACGCTGTTCGACGCGTTCGCGGCGATCTTCGTCACGTTCGTGCTGTACCGCTGGGTGATGCGCGTCCGCTTCCGCCACTGGCTCGCGAAGATCCGCATCAGCCCGCAGCAGCTCGACGCGATGCTGAAGTCGGCCGCGCCGCCCGTCGTTTTCGACGCGCGGCCGCGCGCGGTGCGCGACAAGGAGGCGTACCGGATCGCGGGCGCCTATCCGCTCGATCTCGATTCGCCCGATCCGCTGCATCCCGACCTGATGACGCGGCCGATCGTCGTCTACTGCGTGTGCCCGAACGAGGCGACCGCGAAGCGCATCGTCAGCCAGTTGCAGCGCAAGCGCATCCGCCACGCGCTCGCGCTGAAGGGCGGCCTCGATGCGTGGGAAAAGCTCGGCTATCCGGTCGAGCCGCTGCCCGCCGACTTTGACGCCGCGCGCTATGTCGCGTCGCCCGTCGAGCCGGGCGACGGCGGCGGCTATCCGGTGCGCGCCGGGTTGGCGGACTAGCCGCGCACCGATCGCGGCGGCGGCGCGCCGAGCGGATGTCGGCCGCGCCGCTGCGGCGCGCTGTTGCTTCGACGCTTCGCACACGAAACCCATCCCGACCGGTCAAGAACCCGCCCATGCCAGCGCGTCCCGCTTCCTCCGTCCGTCCGCCGATTCCGCGCACCGTCTGGGCGCTCGGCTTCGTCAGCCTGTGCATGGACCTGTCGTCCGAGCTGATCCATGCGCTGCTGCCGATCTATCTCGTCACGACGATGGGGATGAGCGTCGCGGCGCTCGGCGTGCTCGAAGGCGCGGCCGAGGCGACCGCGATGATCGTCAAGATCTTCTCCGGCGCGCTGAGCGACTGGCTCGGCCGGCGCAAGGCGCTGCTCCTGTTCGGCTACGGGCTCGCCGCGCTGACGAAGCCGCTGTTCCCGCTCGCGGGCGGGCCGTCGACGGTCGCCGCCGCGCGGCTGCTCGACCGCGTCGGCAAGGGCATCCGCGGCGCGCCGCGCGACGCGCTCGTCGCTGACATCGCGCCGCCCGAGATCCGCGGCGCGTGCTTCGGGCTGCGCCAGTCGATGGATACGGTCGGCGCGTTCGCGGGCCCGCTGCTCGCGATCGCGCTGATGCTCGCGTTCGCCGATCACATCCGAATCGTGCTGTGGTTCGCGGTGGCGCCCGCCTTCCTGGCGGTCGCGCTGATCCTGATCGGCGTCGACGAGCCGGCGCACGCGCCCGCCGCCGCGCGCGCGTTTCGCTCGCCGCTGCGCTGGCGCGCGCTGCGCGAGTTTTCGGGGCGCTATTGGTTCGTCGTGGTGATCGGCACCGCGTTCACGCTCGCGCGCTTCAGCGAGGCGTTCCTCGTGCTGCGCGCGCAGCAGGCGGGTCTCGACATCGCGTGGATTCCGGCCGTCATGGTCGTGATGAGCGTCGCGTATGCGGCGTCCGCGTATCCGGTCGGCATCGTGTCGGACCGCTTCGGCGCGCGCGCGCCGCTCGCGGCCGGCATGCTGCTCCTGATCGCGGCCGATCTGCTGCTGGGCGCGAGCGCGTCGCCGACGGCGCTCTTCGCGGGCGTCGCCGTGTGGGGGCTGCACATGGGCTTCACGCAGGGGATGCTGGCGGCGCTCGTCGCGGAAACCGCGCCGTCGGACCTGCGCGGCACCGCGTTCGGCGTGTTCAATCTCGCGGGCGGGGTCGCGATGCTGGCGGCGAGCGCGCTCGCCGGCTGGCTGTGGGAGCACCACGGCGCGCCGACGACGTTCTTCACCGGCGCGGCGCTCGCCGCCGTCGCGCTCGCGATGTGCGGCTTCGTGCGGCGAGGGGCGGGGCAGGCGGCGTGATGGCGGGCGGCTGACGGGCGACGGCATGTGCTCGCGGCGGCCCTCGGGCGAGCGCGAAGCGTGAGCGTTCGGGCGGAGCTCGGTCGACTCGATTGTCCTCCGCTGTTTTCCGGGGCCGTCGTCGCGGCCGGTCGCGCAGGGCGCTCGAACGGCGTCCATGCATCGTGGCGCGTCGGCGGGGTGGCGTCGTTCGGATCGCGTTCGACGTCTCGACGACCATCGTGACGATGCTGCGGGTGATGATCGACGGTCGGCGGTCGCTGCGAGCGGGCGCAACGCCGGCTCGTCCGGATGCGCACGTTCGAGCCATTCGCGTTCCGCGATTCATGCGATGACGGCTGTTTCGGCACCGGTCCCGATCCCGATCTCGAATTTCCCGTTGGAGGCGACCGTGTGATCGCGCCGTTTCAACGGATCGCTTTGCGCATCGCCATCGAAATTTCATCGACTCGTTCGACGACGGAAGCGATCGTCCGCGCACGACGATCGCCTGCGACACCGCTCCGCCGCACATCGATCGACACATGCCGCGAACACCCGCTCGAACGTCCCGCCGGCCGCTCGCCGCCGCTCGCCGCCGCTCGCTCGCTCACGTTGCGCGCCCACAAGACTGCGCGGCCTACAGGGTTTTAAAAACGCTCTATGCTCAACGCTCCTTCAACGCGCGCGTTCGCAGCCCTCCTGATAAACATATCTCGTTTTCTTCGTTTCACGCGCGCGACAGACGATATAGGGTTCGCCGATATGACGATCGATACAGAGTCATCTTCTTCCATTCCGCTCGCATGGATCGCGGGCGTCGGCGCGAGCGCCGGGCTCGGCGCGGCCGTCGGCCGGCGCTTCGCGCGCAGCGGCTTCGCGGTCGTGCTGACGGGGCGCACGCACGAGCGCGTCGCAGCGGTCGCGGACGAGATTCGCGCGCAAGGCGGCATCGCGCACGTCGCGAGCGGCGACATCGCGAGCGAAGCCGATGTCGAGCGCCTTGCCGTCGAAGTGCGCACCCTCGGCACGCTGCGGGCCGCGGTGTTCAACGCGGGCAACGCGGTGCGCGCGCCGACGCTCGAGCTGAGCGCCGCGCAATTCGAGAACGCGTGGCGCACGAACGTGATCGGCGGCTTCCTGTTCGCGAAGGCGACGCTCGCGCAGCTGCTCGACGCGAGCGATGACGCGCCCCGCAGCCTGCTGTTCACGGGCGCGACGGCGTCGCTGCGCGGCCGCCCGCCGTTTGCCGCGTTCGCGTCGGCGAAGGCCGGCCTGCGTTCGCTCGCGCAGACGCTCGCGCGCGAGTTCGGGCCGCGCGGCATTCACGTCGCGCACGCGGTGATCGACGGCGGCATCGACGGCGAGCGCCTGCGCGGCGCGGCGCCCGACCGGGCCGCGCAAGCGGGCGCGGACGGGCTGCTGTCGCCCGACGCGATTGCCGAGAGTTACTGGCAGCTGCATGTGCAGCACCGCAGCGCGTGGACGCAGGAGCTCGATCTGCGTCCGTACAACGAAGCGTTCTGACGAGGAGTAGCCGCGATGAGCACGGTCATCGAAGAGCGGCCGCCTGCGCGGGAAGGCGGCGAGATCGAAGCGGAGGTCAACTACCTGGCGAAGGGCGTCGCGCGCCCGGTGTCGTACATGTTCGAGCCGCCGCCCGGCACGCCGTGGGCGACGGGCGAGCTGGAGCCGCGTCGCGTGACGATTCGCGACGCGCGGCCGCTCGCGGCCGCGGGCGCGCTCGGGCTCGATGCAAGCGGCTTCGAGCTCGTCGCGCATCGCACCGCGCTCGCGGATTTTGCCGACGACGCGGCGATCCGCTCGATCTACTACGCGGAAGTCGACGCGCTGCTGCGCGCGGCGACGGGCGCCGAGAAGGTCGTCATCTTCGATCACACGCTGCGCGACAGCGCGCACGGCTCGCGCGCGACGTCGGCGTTGCGCGAGCCGGTGCGGCGCGTGCACAACGACCAGACGTTCGTGTCGGCGCCGCGCCGCGTGCGCGACCATCTGCCCGCCGACGAGGCCGAAGCGCGTCTGAGGCAGCGCTTCGCGATCATCAATGTCTGGCGTCCGCTCGACGTCGTCGAACGGCTGCCGCTCGCGTTGTGCGATGCGCGCACGATCGCGCCCGACGATCTGGTGCCGGGCGATCTCGTCTATCGCGACAAGATCGGCGAGACCTATTCGGTCGTCGCGAATCCCGCGCACCGCTGGTTCTACTTTCCGCGGCTGCGCGCCGACGAGACGCTGCTGCTGAAGATCTACGATTCGCTCGACGACGGCCGCGCTCGCCTCACCGCGCACACCGCGTTCGACGATCCGACGACGCGCGCGGCTGCCGCGCCGCGCCGGAGCATCGAGGTGCGTGCGCTCGTGTTCTGGCCGGCGGCTGCGTGAGCGTCGGCGGCGGCAGGCGGCGATGGCGGTGCGGCGAATAGCGTAGCGCGTCGGTCGATCGGCCGGGACGGGTTTCGTTCGCATCGCGCGCCGGCGATGCGCGCGGCGCGATGCGGCGACGCGTGATGAGGCGAGGCGTGGCAGGGCGTGATGAAGCGAACCAAGAAAGGGCTCGCCATGTCTCGTCGCGCTGCATGCCTTCGCCGCTTCTGCGGCGGCACCGGTTTCATCCGCGGCGCGTGAGCGGCACGGCGTTCGCGCCGCCACAGTGCCGCCCGAACGCGACAGAAACGGCTGGCGATGCGCGCCGTATTCTTCATATAATTGCCGCTGCATTTCGACCGAGCGTGCAATGCCGATCCGGGCGCCGGCACAGGTTGCGAGGCTCGCCCGCTCGTCGTCGACTTCCCGAGCAACGCGAAACGGATGCGCGCCTGCGGCACGCGCGGCTTGTTCATGCTTGTCGGGCGGCGACGATGCGCGCGTGCTTCGGCACGATCGGACGCGCGTCGCGCGATGCGTCGCGCACCCGGACGAATCTGACCGCCGCGCCGCATCGTCGAGATTGACGGAATGAAGCGGGTCGATCGCGATTCGTTTTCGGTCGGGCGGACGGTGATCGGATTTGCCGCCGGGCGTCGCGCCGTCTTCGCGAAGCGGTCGGCAGCGGCGGAGCACGCGGCCGGGGCCGCAGGCCGTGACGTCGTCCGCCGCGCGTGATACGCCACGGTCTTTCCTTGACACGACATCACAGCGGCGCATGCCCGCGCGCCGACAGGAGACATGGGTGACTTCACAAGACGAACGGCTGCACCCGCGGCCTGGAGGAGCAGCACATCAACCTGATGGCGCTCGGCGCGACGATCGGCGTCGGCCTCTTTCTCGGCTCCGCCACCGCGATTCGCTCCGCCGGCCCGGCGATCCTGCTGACCTATATCCTCGGCGGCATCGCGATCTTCCTCATCATGCGCGCGCTCGGCGAAATGGCGATCGACAATCCGGTCGCGGGCGCGTTCAGCCGCTACGCGCAGGACTACATCGGGCCGCTCGCCGGCTATCTGACGGGCTGGACCTACTGGTTCATGTGGATCGTCACGTGCATGGCGGAAATCACCGCGGTCGGCGTCTACATGCACATGTGGTTTCCCGACGTGCCGAACTGGATCTGGACGTTCGCCGCGCTGATCGTGATGGGCGCGGTGAACTTCATTGCGGTCAAGCTGTACGGCGAGTTCGAATTCTGGTTTGCGCTGATCAAGATCGTGACGATCGTGCTGATGATCGCGAGCGGCGGACTGATGATCGTCGCGGGCGTCGGCAACGGCGGCGTGCCGACCGGCATCTCGAATCTGTGGGCGCACGGCGGCTTCATGCCGAACGGCTTGTCGGGCGTCGTCGACGCGCTGCCGATCGTGATGTTCGCGTATCTCGGCGTCGAGATGCTCGGGCTCACGGCGGGCGAGGCGCGCAATCCCGAGAAGTCGCTCGCGAAGGCGGTGAACTCGGTGTTCTGGCGCGTCGTGATTTTCTATGTCGGCGCGCTGTTCGTGATCATGTCGATCTACCCGTGGAACCAGATCGGCACGCAAGGCAGCCCGTTCGTGATGACGTTCTCGCGGCTCGGCATTCCGGCCGCCGCCGGCATCATCAACTTCGTCGTGCTGACGGCGGCGCTGTCGTCGTGCAACAGCGGGATCTTCAGCACCGCGCGGATGCTGTTCAATCTCGCCGAGCAGGGGCAGGCGCCCGGGCGGCTCGCATCGGTGAGCCGGCGCGGCGTGCCGGTGTACGGCGTGCTGATCTCGGCGGCGCTGCTGTTCGTCGGCGTCGTGCTCAACTACTTCGCGCCTCAGAAGGTGTTCGTGTGGCTCACGTCGGTATCGACGTTCGGCGCGATCTGGACCTGGTGCGTGATCCTGATCGCGCAGTTGCGCTTTCGCCGCCGCGTGTCGGCCGAGCGTCTTGCGCGATTGCCGCTGCGCGTGCCGTTCCATCCGGTATCGTCGTTCGTCGCGCTCGCGTTTCTCGCCTTCGTCGTCGTGCTGATGGCGTTTTCGCCCGACACGCGCGTCGCGCTCGTCATCGGGCCGCTGTGGATCGCCGTGCTGACCGCGTACTACTACGTGTATCAGGCGGGGCGGCGCGCGCCGCTCACGTCGCCGACGGACGGGTGAGCGTGGCGCAGCGCCAGGCGAAGGCGATCGGGCGGCGGCCGGCATGCATTTTCGCGCCCGTTGTCGATTGCGCTGGCGGGCGCGCTGTCGCGTCGCTGCGCGACGGATGCGCTGGTGCGCTCGACGGCCGTTTCATCGTTCGAATCGCATGGGAACAGTGCGCTGCGGCGTTGCGGGCGCGCTCGATGTCGGCGCGCGATGCGGCTTTCGATTGTGCGGGAGTTGCAGGCATGATCGCAGCGCGGCGCGCCGCGTTGGCTCACGCGATCGATTCGACCACGCTACGGAAAACGTCCGCAAGGCGATTCGCATCGCACGTACCCTACGCATCGCATGCCGCGAACCTGCGCATCGCGTATCAGGTATCACACGCATATTCGTATGCGCCGTGCGCGGCATGACGGACGACATGCGAACGAACGCACAGACAAGCGAGGCGGCGGGCGCTGCCCGCGCTTCAAATCGTTTCTAATGGCGAGATGAAGCCGCACTCGTCTTTCAGACGCCCGCGTCGATTAATTCCGATACGGCCTGGTTTGGCTCGACGCCGCAATGACGACACCAGTCGAGATAAAGGAGAATATCGACATAGCGTTCTCCTCGTTCGATCTTGGAGAGATAGGACTGGTCGATGCGCAGACGCTCAGCCAATTGAGTCTGGGTGAGGCCTGCCGCTCTTCTCAGCGCCCGCAAATGCGTGCGCAGAATGACATAACGAGGGTGATGAATGGAAGGGAGCATGGGCGAATGCTCCCTGCTGAATCGAAATAGTCCACCTTGGCCTAATTGGGCTATGATAGCCGAAAACTGACTTCGACACTATTCAACACAACAACGCGGTTATCGATTGTCGGTCGAAAAGAGGCAGTGGAATCTACGGGGAAATGGTAATGGCAACATACAAGGAATTGCTTGCCCAATTAGATGTTCTGAAGCAGCAGGCGAAGACCGCGCGCGCGGCCGAACTGCCCGACGTGCTCGTCGAACTCCGCAGAAAGATCGTCAAGTACGGTCTCACGCAGAAAGACCTGTTTCCGCCGCGGCTCGGACGCCCGAAGAAAGCCGACTCGCTGCCGAAGCCGCGCTATCGCGATCCGGAAACGGGCGCGACCTGGACAGGGCGCGGCCGCGCCCCCGCATGGATCGCGGGGCAAGATCGCGAGCGGTTCCTGATCGAATAGCGCGCTGACTGCGATCGCACGTGATGCGTTTCGTGCGCGTTTGACTGCCGGGCGCTATCGAATGGAGCGTCGCTTGTGTGCGTTCGTACGTTCGTACATTCGCACGTTTGCGAATGAGGAATTTGTGAATGACGATAGTGCGCGTTCGCGCATGCAGCCCGCGCATCCCGTGCGGTTTCGATCGTCATGATCGGATGCGTGGCGGTTGCCGTCGGCATCGGCGACATTCGCCGTTCGTGCGGTTCGAAGCATCCGAAGCATCGATCCGATTCCGATTCCGACGTCACGCCGCGTCGCCGCGCCCGCGCGACGACGCGGCAGTCAACGCACGGCGTCCGTCCGCGCGGTCCCGATCCGCTCGCCGAAGCGCTCGTTGTGACCGACGCCGTTCAGATAGTAGTTGCCGATCACCGCTTCGCGGACGATCGCCGGATTGTGTGACGCGAGCACGCGCGCGTTGCGCCAGTGGCGGTCGAAGCGGCGCGTCTCGCTCGTCGCCGATGCGCCGCCCACTTCGAACAGCAGCGTCGCGGCCTCGAGCGTCTGCGCGAGGACGATCTGCTGCGCCTGGAACGCCTGGATGTCGACGCGCACGTAAGCATCGTCGGTCGCGTCGCCGGCCGCGCGCGCGGCGGATATCGCGTCGAGCGTTTGCGCGATCGCCGCGACGACGCTCTGCGTCGAGTAGGCGAGGCTCGCGAGCCGCCCGATCACGCGCTGCACGAGCGGATCGTGACGCGGGTTCGACGCGCCCGGCACGCCGAACGTGCGCGTGCGGTCGCGCGTGAACTCGACCGCGTCGCGCAGCACCGCGCGCGAGATGCCCGCGAGGTTCGCGAGATGCAGCGTCTGGAAGTACGCGGTCAGCAGGCTGCTGCCGCGCGGCTGCGATGCGTCGAAGCGGCGATAGATGTTGTCCGGCTCCACCTCGACGCGCGTGAAGCGCGTCGTCCCGCTGCCCGTCAAGCGCTGGCCGAAGCCGTCCCAATCGTCGATGCGCTCGACGCCGTGCGTATCGGCCGGCACGAGCACGCGCAGGTCGGCGTCGCCGTCGTTCGCGGTCACGTCGACCCAGTCCGCATACAGCGTGCCCGTCGTGTAGTACTTCTCGCCGTCGAGATACAGCTTGCCGTTCTCGCGCGACAGCCGCACGGTATTGCTCGTGACGGCGGTTCGCTCGGCCGTCGCGCCGCCGACGATCGTCCCTTGCGCAATGCGCGCGAACCAGCGATCGCGCAGCGCGCCGTCGTCGCTTTCGTGCAGCATCTCGACGAAGCCGCTGTGCACGCGCAGGATCTGCGGCAGGTTCGAATCCGCTTCGCCGAGCCGTGCGATCAGCGCAAAGAACTGCGCGAGACCGACGCCGTCGCCGCCCGCGAGGCGCGGTACGCGCAGCTTCGTGAAGCCGGCGTCGCGCAGCCACTCGACGGGCTCGTACGGCAGGTCGCGATGCTGGTCGCGCGCGGCCGCGCCTTGCGCGATGCGATCGAACACCGGCGCGAAGCGGCGGATCAGCGGATCGTCGTCGAACAGGAGCGCGGCATCGGCGATTGCGCGTTCGTGCGCGGCGGCGCCCGGCGCATCGGCGCGGGGCGCGGCAGCGGCAGCGGCGGGCGTCGCGGCTCGCCGCTGCGTGAAATCGGGCGTGGAGATGGCCATTGGAGGTCCTGGCGGGGCATGGGCGCGAAAAGAGACAACCTTAAACGGCGCGGGCCCGCCCGGACAACGAACGATTCGTGCGACTCTTATGCGGCTGCGTGGGTTCGCGCGACGGCGCAACTTGCTTGCCGTCGGCGATCGATGCGCGGCGAACATGTTCGACGATCGTCTCGTCTCGCCTCACCTCATCTCGTCGCGATGCGACGCGCCTCATCTCGTCGCGACGCGCGTCACGCAACGCAGCATCGCGCAGCGTCGGGCCCGCCGCCACGGCGCGATCGGCAATCGCGGCGCGGCGGCGGGCACGGCAACCGCTCATGCGCATGCGGGAGTCGAATCAGCGGCCGGAATTCGAGATCTGCAGCCTTGCCGCCTTGCTCCGGGCCGGAATCCACGTGGCGGCGAACAGCGCGAGCGCGAACCAGCCGAGCGCGACGTCGCCCACCAGATGGATGCGCTCGCCCGGCATCATCAGACCCTGCACGAACATCAGGCCGAAATGGGCGACGTTCGCGACGACCGTGAAGTCGAGAAACAGCTTGTGCTCGAACGGATCGTTGGCGGCCTCCCACAGGAAGACGCCCCACACGACGTAGATCGCCGAGATCATCAATTCGTAGTGCTCGCCGCCGCCGTGCACGCCGCCCCAGCGCACGAGGCGCAATACCAGAAGGCCGACGGGATCGTCCGCGATCTGATGGTCGATGCCGAGCAGGATCGTGACGATCGCCGTGCCGAAGAACAGCAGGAACGACACGCCGAGCAGGCGCGTGATCAGCGATAGCCACGGCGAGGCTTGCGGCTGGTCGCGCCGCTGTGTCGAAGTCGAAGACATGGAATACACCGTTTGCGTGAGATTGGATGAGCCGAGCGTTTCGACGCGAGGCCGTCGCGCTCGTGCCTGCGAACAGCGCGGCGCTCGCCGACGCATCGCGTGTCGGTGAGCGCGCTGCGTTCAGTTCACTTGCGCCGTCATCGGATGCAGCGGAATGCGCCGCGGCGCCGCATTCGCTGCATATCGCGCGTTGCTCGCGTCGATGTTCGCGAGCAGCCGGCCGAGCGTCGCGAAGTGCTTGCGGTTGTCGTGATCCCAAGGATGGAAGCCAGGCTTGAAGTAGGCGAGCGTTCGCGGCACCAACTTCACGAACCCCTTCAAGAAGAATCGCATGAACGCCCACTTGCCGGGGACCCTGCCGTGCATGCGCCGGTGTGCGTTCATGAGCACCATGTGGAAATAGAAGTTCGTTCCCCAGAACACGGCGCTCGTCAGCACCATCGATCCGACGCGCATCAGATAGCGCATCGGCCCCGGCTTCATCACCGCGTTCCACACGTCGAACGCGACCGCCTTGTGCTCGGTCTCCTCCATCGAGTGCCAGAGCCACATGTTCGCGTACGCGTCGACCGAGTCGTGGAAATGCTCGAAATTGCTGAGCAGCATGTCGGTCATGATCGCCGTGTAGTGCTCGAACGCGATCGTCTGCGCGAGCCGAAGCGGCGGCGGCAACACCTTCTGCATCAGGCCCGTGAATTTCCAGAAGCCTCGGTCGAGCCGGTGAGCCGGATAGCCGGCCGCTTCGGCGACGTCGTTGAATTCGACGTGTTCGCGGCTGTGCATCGCCTCCTGCCCGATGAAGCCCTGAACCTGCTTCTGTAGTTCGGGATCCTGAATGCGGTCCCGGTAATGGCGGACCGAATCGATGAAAAAGCGCTCGCCTGCCGGGAACATCAGCGACAGCGCGTTGAAGTAATGCGTGTTGGCCACGCCGTTCACGTGCCAATCGCTGATGCGATCGGGCGGGAGGGCGAAGCGGACATCGCGGCGGACAATAGCGGACATCGGGTCTCTCCATATCTTGCGAATTTGTAGTGCGTCCGCATCGAACTGGCGCATCGAGGGCGGACACGGAAGGTCGAGCCGTCCTGGTTCCGTGCACGGAATCCGGCGACTCTTTTTAATAACGATCGTTATGCAATGAACGCTACGCCGTGATTTGATCTCTGTCAACTGAGTCAGTGTTCGATGTATTGGTTGGGCGGCGCGGGGCGGAGCGATTCGGTCGATGGGATGTCGTTTGCGCGGGGCCGTGTGGCCGGCGCGCTGAACCCCGGCGCTTCGGGCGGGGCGGCGCGCGCCCGATGTGTTGTGCGGTGCAGCAGTGCGCCGAGTCGCGCCGCGCGACGCGCCTTGCCATGACGCGTCGATCACGTCGCCGCCGCCCGCTTAGCGCCGCCGCGCATATCGATCTGCGGATAAATTCGTGGCGGCGCGCATCCGATCGGCCCAGAATCGCCGGCATTCCCAACGACACGCTTCGCAAGCGAGGCCGACCGCCGATGAGCCGAGATCTGCTGCTCCTGCTGGAACCCGGATTCACCGATCCCCAACATCCGGGCGAGCGTTTCGTCTGCCCCGGCAGCGTGCCGATCGAAGGCTTGCTCGCGAGCGATCCGTCGAAGCAGGCGCGTCTCGACATTCGACGGCTGCCGTTCGCGCGGCCGCGCGAAGCGGCGATCGCCGCGCTCGACGCCGATCACCAGGGGCTGCCCGTGCTCGTCTTCGGCGACGGCGCGCCGCCGCCCGACGATGCGCTGACGCTCGGCGACAGGCGCTTCGTCACCGATTCGCGCCGCATCCTCGAACTGCTCGCCGAGCGGCATGGCTTTCCGAAGCTGCATTGAGTGAGCGGCGACGCGGCCCGATAGCGGCGCGGCCGCGCAGTGCGAGTCGAAGCACGCATCGACGCGCGCCGTCGCCGGTTCGCCGGTTCCGCGCCGCTTTCCACGATCATCGATGACCCGCTTCCTGAAACGGCTGTCGCCCCGGCAACTGCATCTGAACGTCAACATCCTGCATTCGGGCTTCGTGCCGTCCGCATGGCGGGTCGACGAAGCCGATCCGCGCGCGTTCGTCGACGTCAGGCACTACGTGCGGGTCGCGCGGATCGCCGAGGCGGCGAAGTTCGACGCGGTGTTTCTCGCGGATAACGCGTCGATCGTCGATCAGATCGATTTTCGTCCGATCACCGCGCTCGAACCGACGATCCTGCTCGCGACGATCGCCGCCGCGACGACCCATATCGGCCTCATCGGCACGGCGTCGACGAGCTACAACGAGCCGTTCAATCTCGCACGCCGCTTCGCGTCGCTCGATCACGCGAGCGACGGACGCGCCGGCTGGAACGTCGTGACGACGGCCGATCCCGGCTCCGCGCGCAACTTCGGCCTCGATGCAGTGCCCGACCATGTGGAGCGCTATGCGCGCGCGGCTGAATTCGTCGAAATCGTGAAGGCGCTGTGGGACAGCTGGGACGACGACGCGCTCATCGGGGACAAGGCGAACGGCCGCTTCGTCGACACGCGCAAGGTGCGGCCGATCGCGCATCGCGGCGCGCATTTTCGCGTGCACGGGCCGCTGAACCTGCCGCGTCCGCCGCAAGGGCATCCGGTGCTCGTGCAGGCGGGCGGCTCGGCCGACGGGCGCGCGTTCGCCGCGCGGCACGCGGAGGCGGTGTTCTCCGCATCGCAATCGTTCGACGAGGCGCTCGGCTACGCACGCGAGCTGAAGGCCGCGGCGGCCGCGTTCGGCCGCGGCGACATCAAGGTGCTGCCGGGCCTCACGACGATCGTCGGCGCGACCGAAGCCGACGCGCTGCGCCGCCGCGACGCGCTCGTCGACCTGATCCCGCTGCGCTACAGCCTGAACCGGCTCGCGGGCACGCTCGGCGTGCCGGTCGAGCGGCTCGCGCCCGACGCGCCGCTGCCCGACGATCTCGCGCTGCCGGACCGCGGCAACGGCAATCACACGTTCTTCCGGGCGACGCTCGCGAGCGCGCGGCGGCACCGCTACACGGTGCGCGAGCTGATGCGCGCGATGGCGGGCGGCACGGGACATCGGGTGATCGTCGGCACGCCTGAACAGATCGCCGACGACATCGCGCACTGGTTCGAAGCCGGCGCGGCCGACGGCTTCAACCTGATGCCGGACGTGCTGCCGGGCGGCCTGCAGGATTTTGTCGATGGCGTCGTGCCGATCCTGCAGCGGCGCGGAATCTTCCGGACCGAATACGAAGGGACGACGCTGCGCGATCATCTCGGCCTCGTGCGGCCGGGGAACTCGGGCGAACACGCGCGCGCATGAGCCGCGACCCGTCCAGTCGGGCCGACTCGGCAGCGCGCGGGCCTGCTCGATCTGCGCGGCGAGCCGACGCGCGGCGATGCGCTTTTTCATCGCCTGCCGCTTGATTTGCCGATAAGCTGTTTCTTCTCTGATCCCGTGATCCCGTGCGTTCGCATCGGCAGCATCTTCGCGTCGTCGAGCGCGCGCTGCGTCTCATCCGCTCCTCGAGCCGCGCGATCCGTCGTCGATATTCGTCTTCGCGCCGGCTCCGGCGACATGCGAGCGCCATCGCGCTCAGGAGCACGAACGACCCGACGGGCATCGACGGCGTGCAATCGGCGTCGATTCGCGGCAACATGTCGAGAATCGCCGGATTCTCGTAGCCGCGATCGCGATGACGGGCAGGCGTCCATCGTCGTCGAGCCACGGAATCGACAGATCGGGCCGCACCGCGAGCACGGCGAGCACGACGAGATCGGCTCGCTCGGTGAGCGCGGCAGGCGACGGCCATCGCCATTGCAGCGGCGGGAGCGATCGATGCATCGCAGCGGTGATCACGCGAATCGCGGCGCGAGCGCGAACGACGCCTCACGCGATGCAAGACCGGCGCGCAGCGAAGCGGCGGCGCGGGTATCATTCGACGCTTCCGAGCCATCGCGCGGCGGCTTCGTGCCGCGCCCACCACGGGATACCCATGAGCCTGCACAAGATCATCTATGACACGGACCCGGGCGTCGACGATTCGATGGCGCTCGTGTTCCAGGTGCTTCATCCGGACATCGAACTGATCGGCGTGACGAGCGTGTTCGGCAACGCGACGATCGACACGACGACCCGCAACGCGCTCTATCTCGCGGGCCGCTTCGCACCCGGCGTGCCCGTCGCGCGCGGCGCGGCGGCGCCGCTGCGGCGGCCGGCGCCCGAGCCGCTCGGCGGCATCCACGGCGACGACGGCCTCGGCAACACGGGCCTCAGCCTGTCCGTCGACGTCGCGCACGCGCCGAACCTCGATGCGCGGCCCGCGCATCGCTTCATCATCGACACGGTGCGCGCACATCCGCACGAAGTCACGCTGCTCGCGGTCGGTCCGCTGACGAATCTCGCCCACGTGCTTGCCGAGGATCCCGAGGTCGCAACGCTCGTCAAGCAGGTCGTCATCATGGGCGGTGCGTTCGGCACCGCGGGCGTGCTCGGCAACGTGTCGCCCGCCGCCGAGGCGAACATCGCAGGCGATCCCGACGCGGCGGACATCGTGATGTCGGCGTCGTGGCCGCTCGCGATCGTCGGGCTCGACGTCACGCAGAACACGATCATGACGACCGAGTATCTTGCCGCGCTGCGCGACGATGCGGGCGACGCAGGCCGCTTCGTGTGGGACGTGTCGCGCCATTACGAAGCGTTTCATCGCGCGAGCGCCGGGCTCGCGGGCATCTACGTGCACGATTCGTCGGCGGTCGCATACGTGGTCGCGCCGCATCTGTACAAGACGCGCACGGGCCCGGTGCGCGTGCTGACGAGCGGCATCGCGGCCGGCGAGACGATCCAGAAGCCGGCGGCGATGAGCGTGCCCGCGCCGGACTGGGACGGGCGGCCGCCGCGCGACGTGTGCGTCGGCGTCGATGCGGACGCGATGCTCGCGCTTTATCGGAAGACGCTCATCGGCTGACGGGCGGCTTGCGGCTCGCGGATGATGCCGTGCTCGACGCCGCGTCGAAGCCGACCGTTTGCAGGAAGCGCTCGAACGTCGCCGCGTCCGCGTACGATTTCTGCGTGCCGAAGCCCGTCACCGAATGCGCGGCATAGGCGGATGCGAGCCGCATCGCGGCGGGCACGTCGCCCGTCGCGACGTAGTGGCGCGCGAAGCAGCCGATGTACGCGTCGCCCGCGCCCGTCGTGTCGCGCGCATCGACCGCGATGGACGGCACGCGCACGATTCCCGCACGCGACACGAGCAGCGAGCCTTTGTCGCCCAGCGTGACGAGCACGTTCTTCAACCCGCGCTTGACGAGCGAGCTCGCCGCACGCGTGACCGCATCGAGCGTGTCGGTCGACATGCCCGACACGAGCGCGAGCTCGGTCTCGTTCGGCACGAGGAATTCGAGCTTGGCGAGCCGCGCGAAGTCGAGGCCGGGGACGCCGGGCGCGGGATTCAGCAGCACCGGGATGCCGCGCGCGGCGGCGAAATCGATCGCATAGTTGACAGTGTCGATGTCGATCTCGAGTTGCAGCACGACGAGGCGGCTCGCTTCGATCTTCGCGGCCGCCGCGTCGATGTCGGCCGGCCTCAGATGCAGGTTCGCGCCCTTGACGATCAGGATTCGGTTGCGCGAATCGGGGCTCACGAAAATCGGCGCGACGCCGCTCGATACGCCGGGCACGCGGCGCACGTGCTCGGTATCGATGCCGACGCGCTCGAAGTTGCGCAACGTGTTGTCGGCGAACAGATCGTCGCCGACCTTCGACACCATCACGACACGTGCGCCGAGCTTCGACGCGGCGACCGCCTGGTTCGCGCCCTTGCCGCCGCAGCCAATCTCGAAGTTCGGCGCTTCGAGCGTTTCTCCGTCGGCCGGCATTCGCGTGATATAGGTCACGAGATCGACCATGTTGCTGCCGATTACGGCGATCGTCTCCATCTGGGGTGTCCTCGGAATGATTGTCGTGATTGTCGGGCGGGCGCGTCGACGCTCGCCTCCGAATGGAATCACATCGGCGGCGCGCACTCAATCGTTTTTGCGGGCGCGGCGCAATCGATGCGGGCAGACGAAATCGATCGCCTGTTCATTGCCTGTTTGATCGCGTGCGCTTGAAAGACGTTTTGGCGTCCGACATTTTTACGTTGGTGCAGCGAGGGCAGGGGCAATCGCGGAATCCGGCGAATCGGCTGGTATAGTGGCGCGCTTTGTTGCCGATGTCGTTGTCAGTGAATGAATAAGTTGTCGCTCGTGTTCAATTGGTCTTTCGCATCGCTGATCGTCGTTCAGGCGACGGCGAGCTGGGCCGGCGGACGGAACCCGTTCGACGTGGCCGACGTGTCGCCGCACACGTTCGCCGCGAAAGAGATCAATCGCTCGGCCGCCGATGCGTCGAGCTACCGGTCGCCCGTGACGTCGGTGTTCGGCGATGCGAAAGGCGCGCCGCCATCGTTCGAAGCGAAGCGGCGGAGCGGGGCGGGCGCCGTCAATTTCGCCGACGAGCTCGGGGCGGCCGAGCGACGCCAACGGCTCGCGGAAGAAGACCGCGCCGCGCAGCGTTTGCTCGATTCGCCCCACGATCCGCGCGGCAAGTGGCCGGGTCGGGCCAGCTCGCCGGGCGTGCCGGGCCGCCCGGAAATCGTGATCGAAAAGCCCGTGCCCGGCGTCACGTGCGCGAGCGGGGCGGGCAATGCCGTCGGGTGCAGCACGGGCTTTTGAGCGTGCCGTGCGGGGTGTTCCGCGGCGTGGCGTCGGCGGCGGGTTTTCGCCAATCCGGAGCAGGGCGGCGCTCGCGGCGCGCGACCGATGAGCGCGGATGGCGAGGGCCGATAGGCGCGCGCTGTGACATGCTCGCTGCGATTGTTTCGATGGAAGAATGCATGCGGTTTGTCGCTTGAAGGAAGGCGATCACGCCAGCGCTCGCGCGACACGGAAGCGGAAATACAGCTTGCCGTGATTGCACGCGAGCGTCGCGATCGTCGCGATTGTCGAGTGTCGTCGTGCCGAATTCCGACGCATGCCGAATCGCGCATGCGATACGCGAACACACGCGGGCCGCGGCAATCGCAGTGCGACCGGCATCGGACCACGAAGCGCGCCGCCCACCACACGTGAGCGCGGCTATGACGGTTCACGCCACGCGCGAACGTGCCGGCCACCGTCGCAAAGCGACCGGCCAACCGTGCGCTATCATTTGCGGATGACTCGTCTGGTCACGGTTTGCCGCCCCCGTAATTGGGGATGCACCATCGACCGCCCGTAACCGCCGAATCCCGTGCCGCCCGATCCGTCGTCTCCTTCCGCGTTCTATTACCTGTCGAATTTCGAGCGAGCGCTCGCGTGGCTCGTCGAGCGTTACGACGACGTGCTCGACGCCGGCGAGCACGCGTTCGTCGCCGCGTTCCGCCGGCTGCCGCGCGCGTCGCGCGCGCTGCTCGTGCGGATGCTGATGCGCAAGGGGCCGATCTTTCGCGCGAGCAAGCTCGTCTACGACGAGATCGGCTGCCCGCTCGCGGCCGCGGCGCCGCTCGTCGAACTTGGCTGGGTCGATCCGGAGCCGGCGCTCGCGCTCGACGAACTGTTCGCGCTCGCGACGAAGCCCGAGCTGCGCGACGCGTTTCCCGACACGCCCGCGAGCGGCGCGCCCCGCAAGGCCGACTGGCTCGACGCGCTGCGCGCGGTCCACGACGGCGAGCGAACCTGGGCGCGCTGGCTGCCGTCGATCGACGATCGCGTGCTGCGCGTGACGGTCGATGCGCTCTGCAACCGGCTGCGGCTGATGTTCTTCGGCAATCTGCATCAGGACTGGTCGGAGTTCGTGCTCGCCGATCTCGGGCTGCTGCAGTACGAGACGGTCCCGCTCGTACCGTCGTCGCGTGTGTTCCAGCGGCGCGGCGACGTCGATGCCTATCTGCAATTGCACGCGTGCCGCGAGCAACTCGAGCGCTGGCCGAAAGACGCGCCGCTCGCGCCCCTCGTCGCGGTCGCGGCCGCGATCGACTGCGGGAATGCGTGGCTCGCGTCGCGGCGCGCGAAGCTGTCGTTCGCGATCGGGCAGGCATGCGAGCGCCGCGCGGATTGGGACGGCGCGCTCGCCGCATACGAATCGAGCGCATGGCCCGGCAGCCGGCGGCGGCGCGTGCGCGTGCTCGAACGCTGCGAGCGCGTCGACGCGGCGCTCGCGCTCGCCGACGAAGCGATGCGCGCGCCCGAAAACGAAGCGGAGGCGCAGCAGATCGCACGGATGCTGCCGCGGCTGCGGCGGCGCGTCGGCTTGCCGGCGACGCGCGCGGCGATTGCGGCGAGTGCGCGGGCGATTCCGCGCGACTGCGTCGAGCTCGCGCGTCCGGGCGCGCCGTACCCGGTCGAATATGTCGCGCGCGATCACCTGAGCCGCGCGGATGCGCCCGTCTTCTACGTCGAGAACGCGCTGATCAACTCGCTGTTCGGGCTCCTGTGCTGGGAGCCCGTGTTCGCCGCGGTGCCGGGCGCGTTCTTCCACCCGTTCCAGCGCGGCCCGGCCGATCTGCATGCACCCGACTTCCGCGCGCGCCGCGCCGCGCAGTTCGACGCGTGCCTCGCGCAACTCGACGGCCCGCAATACCGTGACACGATCCGTCGCCACTACGCGCAGAAGATGGGCGTGCAGTCGCCGTTCGTGTTCTGGGGCGCGCTCGACGACGCACTGCTCGAGCATGCGCTCGCGTGCCTGCCCGCCGAGCATTTGCGGCTGTGGTTCGAGCGGCTGCTCGACGACGTGCGCGGCAACCGCTCGGGACTGCCGGACCTCGTGCGCTTCTGGCCCGATGCGCGCCGCTACGAGCTGATCGAAGTGAAAGGCCCGGGCGACCGGCTGCAGGACAACCAGATCCGCTGGCTCGACTATTGCATGCGGCACCGGATGCCCGTGCGTGTGCTCGACGTGCGCTGGGCCGGCGACGCGCACGCGCCGCACGACGAGGAGGCGCTCGCGTGAGCTATGCCGTCGCGGTGCGCGCGATGTGCGAGTTCACCGCGCGCGAAGGCGATCTCGATCTGCGCTTCACACCCGCGCCGAGCGCGCTCGAAGGGATTGCCGGGCATGCGACGGTCGCGTCGCGGCGCGGCGCCGGCTACGAGAAGGAGATCGCGCTCGCGGGCGAGCATCGCGGTCTGACGGTGCGCGGCCGCGCGGACGGCTACGATCCGGTGCTGAACCGTCTCGAAGAGGTCAAGACGCATCGCGGCGATCTCGGCAAGATGCCGGCGAACCAGCGCGCGCTGCATTGGGCGCAGGCGCGCGTGTACGGGCATCTGCTGTGCGAATCGCGCGGGCTCGCGGAACTGACGGTCGCGCTCGTCTATTTCGACGTGGGAACGCTGCGCGAGACGGTGCTGACCGAAACGCACACGGCCGCGGCGCTCGAGGCATGCTTCGTCGGGCAGTGCGAGCGCTTCGTCGACTGGGCGGCGCGCGAGGACGCGCATCGCGCCGCGCGCAATGCGGCGCTGCGCGCGCTCGCGTTTCCGCACGCGCGGTTTCGGAGCGGGCAGCGCGAGCTCGCCGTCGCCACGTATCGCGCCGCGCGCGACGGCCGCGCGCTGCTCGCGCAGGCGCCGACCGGCATCGGCAAGACGCTCGGCACGCTGTTTCCGCTGCTGAAGGCGTGCGCGGAGGATCATCTCGACCGGCTGTTCTTCCTGACCGCGAAGACGCCCGGCCGCGCGCTCGCGCTCGACGCGGCGGATGCGCTGCGCGCGGCGGCGGGCGGCGCGCTGCCGTTGCGCGTGCTCGAACTCGTCGCGCGCGACAAGGCGTGCGAGCATCCGGACGCCGCATGTCACGGCGAATCGTGTCCGCTCGCGCGCGGCTTCTACGACCGGCTCGCCGCCGCGCGCGCCGCCGCGCTCGAACACGGCCGGCTCGATCGCGCGACGGTGCGCGCCGCGGCGCTCGCGCACGACGTGTGCCCGTACTATCTCGCGCAGGAGCTCGCACGCTGGTGCGACGTCGTCGTCGGCGACTACAACTATTACTACGACGGCAGCGCGCTGCTGCACGGCCTCGCGCAGCAGAACCAGTGGCGCGTCGGCGTGCTCGTCGACGAGGCGCACAATCTGCTCGACCGCGCCCGCGGGATGTACAGCGCGGCGCTCGATCAGCGCGAGCTCGCCGGGATCCGCAAGCTCGCGCCCGCGCCGCTCGCGAAGGCGCTCGAGCAATTGAACCGCGAATGGAATGCGCTCGATCGCGAGCAGGAGGCCGCGTACGTGGTGCATGCGGACGTGCCGCCGCGCGTGCTGTCGGCCGCGCAGAACCTGATCGGCCGGTTTTCGGAGCTCGCGGCGGAAGCGCCGCTCGTGCTCGAAGACGCCGTGCTGCGCTTCTGCTTCGATGCGATCCGCTTCGTCGCGCTCGCCGAGCAGTTCGACACGCATTCGATCTTCGATGCGACGCTCGTGCGCACGATTGCACCTCGCCGCGGCAAGAAGGCGTCGATCCTGTGCGTGCGCAACGTGATTCCGGCCGACTTCCTCGCGCCGCGCCACGACGCCGCGCGCGCGACCGTGATGTTCTCGGGCACGCTGAGCCCGTTCGATTTCTACCGCGACACGCTCGGCCTGCCGGACGACACCGGCTCGCTCGACGTCGAAGGGCCGTTCCGTGCGGAGCAACTGACGGTGAAGGTCGCCGCGCACGTGTCGACGCGCTGGCGCGACCGCGAGCGCTCGCTCGAGCCGATCGTCGAGCTGATCGCCGCGCAGTACGCGGCGCGGCCGGGCAACTACCTGGGTTTCCTGAGCAGCTTCGAGTACTTGCAGCAAGTCGTCGCGCGGCTGCGCGAGCGCCATCCCGAGCTGCCCGTCTGGGAGCAGGCGCCCGGCATGGACGAGGCCGCGCGCGACGCGTTTCTCGCGCGCTTCGAGCCGAACGGGCGGGGCATCGGCTTCGCGGTGCTGGGCGGCGCGTTCTCGGAGGGCGTCGACCTCGCGGGCGACCGGCTGATCGGCGCGTTCGTCGCGACGCTCGGGCTGCCGCAGGTCAACGACGTCAACGAGGAGATGCGTCGCGCGATGGACGCGCGCTTCGGCCGCGGCTACGACTATATTTATCTGTTTCCGGGATTGCGCAAGGTCGTGCAGGCGGCGGGACGGGTGATCCGCACCGAGCACGACGAAGGCGTCGTGCATCTGATCGACGACCGGTTCCGGCGCGGCGAGGTGCGGCGGCTGTTGCCGCGGTGGTGGCGGCTGAGCTGACGGATTGCGGAGCTGCGAGCACGGCGCGCGGCCGGAAGGCTCAGGCGCTCGTCCGATGTGGTGCCGGCCGGCGACATCAGGCGCCGGCCGAGCTGGCCGAAGCGATCAGCGGACCCGATGGCACGCGCGGTGGTGGTGATGATGATCGAAGTGGCACACGCGATGCGGATGCGCTTCGGCCGACGGCGCGAGCGCCGCGAAGGCAACGGCGGCGGCGAACGCCGACATCAGCAGGCTCTTCATGTTTCAGTCCTTTTCTCGGGCGAATGAGGGTGTGGCGGAGCGGTCGCGAAGCGACGCGCCGCGCGACCGCAGGAGGCCATCATACGAACGTGCACGATTTCACGCGTAATGAGTTGCTGCGGCCAATGACGGATCGCACGAGCGGTAATCGGCGGAAATGAAGTGACGCCCCGTGGCCGCCTTGGGACCGACAGGTTCGGTGAGTCCGATCGGCGGCCGGGCCGGTCAACGGAGTCTCGACGACATCGAGCGGCTTTGCGATCCACTGCCTTCGCCGATGCCGCCGTCGCCCACGTCGCTCGCTTCATTTTCACCGCTCACATCGCCTTGCGCGCGCCCATCGTTTTCCTCAGCCAGTCGGCGAGCCGCTGCGCGCCGTCCGGCAAGTCGGCGTCCGCGCGGCTGCACAGGTAGTAGTCGCGCCCGTCGTCGAGCGCGTGATCGAACAGCTTGACGAGCTCGCCGTTCATCAGCTCCCGCTCGATCAGCGGCGCGCGCAGCAGCGCCGCGCCGAGTCCCGCGCGCGTCGCGGCGAGCGTCAGTTGACCGTCCTCGAAGAGCGGCCCGACCGCGTGCGTGACGTGCTTCACGCCCGCGTCCTGAAACCAGTTGACCCAGGTATTGCGATTCTCGTCGTGCACGAGCGGCGCGGCCGCGAGATCGGCGGGCCGCCTGAACGGCCCGTGGCGGCGCGCGAACGCCGGGCTGCACACGGGGACGACCGCGCCCGACAGCAGCCGCTCGCAGCGATAGCCGCGCCAATCGCCGACGCCGAAGCGAATCGACAGATCCGATGCGTCGCTCAGGTAGTTGCGGTGATGCGCGTACAGCACCGTCACGTCGACGTCCTGGTTGTCCGCGAGGAACGCGTGCAGGCGCGGGATGAAGCAGCCGATGCCGAACAGCGGAATCAGGCTGATCGTGATCTGCCGCAGCGACGAGCGGTCGCGAACGAACCCCGTCGCGCTGCGCAGCACCGAGAACGCCGCGCTGATCGACCGGTAGTAGTCGCGCCCTTCGTCGGTGAGCGCGAGCGTGCGGCCTTCGCGGATCGTGAGCGGCGTCTGCACGAAGGTCTCCAGCAACTGCAGCTGATGGCTGACCGCGGACGGCGTGATGTCGAGCTCGACAGCGGCCGCCGTGACCGAGCCGACGCGGGCGAACGCTTCGAACGCGCGCACCGCGCGCAATGGCGGATCGTTGATCAATCGTTCGATATTTTTCATGAATCGAATTTTATCGAAACGTCCTTCGTTGCGGAAACGAAAAAAATTGACTTGAATACAATGCGCTAGGACCTAGATGTGGTACCGGCATAAGCATCGAACAATTGAATATTTGCGGCCATTGAATACATATATTTAATATTTTTCATGTTTGGCGCGCGCTTTCATTCTCCCTCGATCCCCAGGTTCCGCTCTCAGATGAAATTCCCTGCCACGCTGTCGCTCGGCGCCGCACTGTCGGTCGCCGCCGTGTTCGCCGCGCCCGCTGCACAAGCGCAGACGCCCGCTCGAACCGCCGCATTCGCTCAGTCCGCTCAATTCGAGCAGTCCGCGCAGTCCGCGCCTCGAACCGTGCTGATCGGCCTCGCCGCGCCGCTGACCGGCCCATCCGCGCGGATCGGCAAGGATCTGCAGAACGGCGCGCAGCTCGCGCTCGACGACGCGAACAGCCGTCATCCGGCGCTGGGCGGCAAGCCGGTCGTCTACAAGCTCGTCGCCGTCGACGACCAGTCCGATCCCCGCACCGCCGTGACGGTCGCGCAGCAGCTCGTCGAGCGGCGCGTGATCGGCGTCGTCGGTCATTGGAATACCGGCTGCAGCGTGCCCGCGTCGCGGATCTATCGCGACGCCGGCATCGCGCAGATCGCGCCGGCGTCGACCGGACGCCAGTACACGCGGCAGGGCTACGCAACCGCATTCCGGATCGTGGGCCACGACGATGCGGGCGGTGCGTACGCGGGCGCGTACGTCGTGAAGACGCTGCACGCGAAGCGGATCGCGGTGATCGACGACCGCACCGCGTTCGGCGCGGGTCTCGCCGATCAATTCGTGAAAGGCGTCGAGGCGAACGGCGGCGCGATCGTCGATCGTCAGTACGTGAACGACAAGGCGACCGACTTCAGCGCCGTGCTGACGGCCGTCAAGGCGAGGCGCGCGGACGTCGTGTTCTTCGGCGGCCTGGACGCGCAGGCGGCGCCGCTCGCGCGACGGATGCGCCAATTGAAGCTGAGCGCGACGCTCGTCGGTGCGGGCGGCTTCGTCACGCAGACGTTCCTGTCGCTCGCGGGGCCGGACGGCGACGGCGTGACCGCGCTCGAGCCGGGACTGCCGCTTGCGGGGATGCCGGGAGGCGCGGCGTTCGACGCCCGCTATCGTGCGCGCTATCGCGCGCCGATCGAGCTGCACGCGCCGTTCGCATACGACGCCACGGCGACATTGATCGCCGCCGCCGAGCGCGCGAATTCGACGGACCCGGCGCGTCTGCCGGCGGTGCTGCATACGCTGAAGCGGCAAGGCGTGACGGGCGCGATCGCGTTCGACGCCGAAGGCAATCTGCAAGACCCGGCGTTCACGATCTACCGCGCGGGCGGCGGCAAATGGACCGCTGTCGACGTGCTCGGCGGCGGCGCCGCGGCCGGCACCCGGGTCGAGTCGCATACGTCGAACGCATCGACCGGATTGATCACATCGACCGCATCGACCGCATCGAAATGACGACAAACCAGGAGATACGCTGATGACGATCATTCCCATTCATCCGGCCGAAGGCGGCGCGGCGGAGGGCGAGCCGCTCGGCATCCTCGCGCGGCGGCGCATCGAGGCGGAGATCATCAAGCCGATCTACGAGATCATGAAGCGCGAGTTCGGCATCGAGCGCGCGCAGGCGGTGATCGCGGAGGCGGTGCGCGGCGCCGCGCGCGACGCGGGGCGCGCGTTCGCGGCGAAGGAGCCGGGCGGCACGAGCATCGCGTCGTTCGTCGCGCTGCAGGTGCTGTGGGAGAAGGACGATGCGCTCGACGTCGACGTGCGTCGCGCGGACGACGCGCACTACGATTACGACGTGCGCCGCTGCGCGTATGCGCAGATGTATCGCGAGATGGGCCTGGGCGAGATAGGACATCTGCTGAGCTGCGCGCGCGACAGCGTGTTCATCGAGGGCTATGACCCGCGCATCGCGCTGACGCGCACGCGCACGTTGATGCAGGGCGGCACGCACTGCGATTTCCGCTATCGGCTGGCGGAGCCGCCGGAAGACGGAGCGCGCGAAGAGGCGGGCGGCGCGCGGCAGACCGCCGGCGCGCAGCGCGCGATGCCGGTCGGGCCGCGAGAGCCCGGCTTGCACGGCGACGCGTCCGCCGCGCTGCCGGAGGCGCGTGCGCGCGGCGGAGAAACGAGTGCGCCGCAAGGGGCGCCAGCATGTGAAGACGCCCGGAGCGCGTCGCGCGAGGCGCGTTCGCATTGCGGCGCGCCGGACGAAGCGGGGAAACCGCAAGCGGATGGCGAGGTGCGCGCCGCGCCGCGGCAGGCGCATGTGCACGACAGCGCATTCGATGCGCCGCAGCCCGCCGATTCGCGCCCGAAACCGGAGGCGAGCGATGCGGCGTGATCAGGCGCTGCGCGTCGACGGCGCGCGCCTGTGGGCGTCGCTCGGGCGGATGGCGCGCGTCGGCGCGACGCCGAAAGGCGGCGTATGCCGCCTCGCGCTGACGGACGAAGACCGGCGCGCGCGCGACCTGTTCGTCGAATGGGCGCAGGCGGCGGGCTGCACGGTTCGCGTCGACCGGATCGGCAACATCTTCGCGCGCCGCGCCGGCCGCGATCCGCAAGCGGCGCCCGTGCTGACGGGCTCGCATGCGGATACGCAGCCGACGGGCGGACGCTACGACGGCATCTACGGCGTGCTCGGCGGGCTCGAAGTCGTGCGCGCGCTGAACGACGCGGGCGTCGAGACGGGACGGCCGATCGACGTCGTCGTCTGGACCAACGAGGAAGGCTCGCGCTTCGCGCCGCCGATGATCGCGTCCGGCGTGTTCGCGGGCGTCTATCCGCTCGGCTACGGGCTGTCGCGCGCGGACGCGGCCGGCGTGACGCTCGGCGATGCGCTCGCGCGAATCGGCTACGCGGGCGACGCGCCCGTCGGCGGCGTGCCGGTGCATGCGGCGTACGAGCTGCACATCGAGCAGGGCGCGATGCTCGAGCGCGGCGGCCATGCGATCGGCGTCGTGACGGCGGGGCAGGGACAGCGCTGGTACGAGGCGACGCTCACGGGCGTCGACGCGCATGCGGGCACGACGCCGATGGAGCTGCGGCGCGACGCGCTCGTCGGCGCCGCGCGGATGATCGGCTTCGTCGACGCGCTCGGCCGCCGCCATGCGCCGCACGGCCGCGCGACGGTCGGGATGATCGACGCGCGTCCGAACTCGCGCAACACGGTGCCGGGCGCATGCTTTTTCACGATCGAGTGCCGGCATCCGGATGCCGCGACGCTCGCCGACATGGACGCGGCGCTGCGCGCGGAGCTCGCGCGAATCGCCGAATCGGCCGGGCTGTCCGCTCGGATCGAGCAGATCGCCGATTACGCGCCGGTGCCGTTCGCGCCCGCGTGCGTGGCGGCGGTGCGCGACGCGGCGGCCGCGCTCGGCCTGCCGCATGCGGACATCGTGTCGGGTGCGGGGCACGACGCATGCCATCTCGCGCGGATCGCGCCGACCGGGATGATTTTCGTGCCGTGCGTCGATGGCCTGAGCCACAACGAGGCGGAAGCGATCACGCCGGAATGGGCGGAGGCGGGCGCGAACGTGCTGCTGCATGCGGTGCTCGCGAGCGCGCGCGATGCCTAGGCGGCGGGCCGCGCGCCGCGCCGATCGATCCGGGATCGCGGATGCGCCGTGCCCGGCGCCGCCGCCGACATGCGAGTCGGCGGCGGCAGGCGGGGCCGGATGCGCCGGCTTTCGCGCCGCGGGTCCCGATGGTCGTCCGGGTTGAATCAAGACTTACAACAATCTTCACAAACCGATTCCAATAATTGCGATATGCTTTCATATTACGAATGACCATGAAATAAACCAACCACACAAAACGGGGGTAATTCGATGGCGATCACTCAAACGGGGGCTAATTCGCTTCTCGCGGCCAACTCGCAGAGCGACGCGTGGGCGCAAGTGCAAGACGCTGCGCAGTCGCTCATCAACGGTTCCACGGGCAAGTCGGCGATGGACGTGAACGGGCTCGTCGCGGCGCTCGTCAATGCGAAGACGGCAGGCCAGGGCGCGGAGATCAAGGGCCAGATGTCCTGGAACAACACGCAGATCTCGGCGCTCGGCGCGTTGAAGCTGGCGCTCAGCAATCTGCAGACGGGCGTCGAGTCGCTGTCCGACGGCACGCTCATGCAGAAATTCACGTCGAAGGCGAGCGGCAAGGGGCTCGCCGCGACGACGGACAAGGGCACCGTCGCCGGCACCTATCAGGTCGAAGTCAAGCAGGTCGCGCGCTCGCAGACGCTCGTGTCGGCCGGCTTCGATCCGAAGCAGAAGCTCGGCTCCGGCACGCTGACGCTCAAGGTCGGCGACCGCTCGACGTCGGTCGACATCGACGCCGAGAACAACACGCCGGCCGGCATCGCGGCCGCGATCAACTCGGCGAAGAACAATCCCGGCGTGACCGCGACGGTCGTGACGGGCACCGACGGCGCGCATCTCGTGCTGCGCTCGACCGCGTCCGGCAGCGCGAACGTGATCGACGTGAGCGTATCGAACGTGAAGGACGATGCCGGCCTGTCGGGCCTCGCGGTCAAGTCGACCGCCGACGACAAGGGCGGCAAGTCGATGATCGCGTCGGCGGGCGATGCGTGGAAGCAGAGCGATTTCGCGCAGGATGCGATCGTCACGGTGGGCGGCGTGATCACCGCGCGCAGCGCGGACAACAAGGTCACGGGCGTGATCGCCGGCGTGACGATCAACGTGACCGAAGAAGCGATCGGCGCGCCGCAGACGCTGACGATCGCCCGCGACATCGACGGCCAGGCGAGCGCGGTGACGAACTTCGTGGACCTGTACAACTCGATGATCGGGACGATGGCGCAGCTCACGTCGTTCGACAAGACGGCGAAGCCGGGGCAGCAAGGTGGCCCGATGATCGGCGATTCGATGCTCAACGGCATTCGCAACTCGCTCGCGCATATCGTCGGCGGCGGCGTGCCGCACGGCGACAACAAGCGCGCGTCGCTCGCGGCGCTCGGCATCACGTTCGTGCGTCCCGGCGACAAGCTGCCGGAGGGCTCGCTGGTCGTCGACAAGAAGAAGCTGAACGAGGCGCTGCAGAACGATCCGCAGGCGGTCGAGGCACTGTTCAACAAGACGAACGGCGTCGGCGCGCAGATCACGAAGGAAGTCGGCGTCCACCTGCGCAAGGGCGGCACGTTCGACATCCGCTCGGATGCGATCGACCGCGACATGAAGAGCATCGCGCAGCGGCAGGCGCGGCTCGAGACTTATACGTCGCAACTGACCGCGCAATTCAAGGCGCAGTTCACCGCGCTCGACGCACTGATGGCGCGGATGCAGCAGAACACCAACTATCTGACGCAATTGTTCGGCGGCGCGAACAGCTCCGGCGCGCTCGCGAACAACAAGTAGCGCGAACGGGGGCGCGGCGGGCGACGCTCGTCGTGTCTTCGCTCACGCGGCGGTTCGCATCGCGCGAACGGCCGCTTCTCTCGACGGCGGCGGCATGCGTGGCGGCAACGCGCGTACCGCCGCCGTTTTTCGTCGCCGTTTCGTCACTGCTTCGTTGCCGCTTCGTCCTCCTCGGGCGACGAAGCGCGGCTAGGCATCCCACGCGGGCGTATCGCCGAAACGCTCGGCAAGGAAATCGATCATCGTGCGCATCGCGAGCGGCATCTGCTTGCGCGACGCATAGACCGCGTAGATGCCTAGCTCGGGCGCCGTGCAATCGGCCAGCACGCGCACGAGCGCGCCCGCGCGGATCGGTTCGGCCGCCGCGAACGTCGGCAGCAGCGCGACGCCGCCGCCCGCGATCGCCGCGCGCAGCAGCACGAGTGCGTCGTTCGCGCTCAGATTGCCTTGCACGGGCACCGTCGCCGGTTCGCCGTCGCGCGTCAGGTGCCACAGGCTCTGCCCGAAATACGCATACGTCAGGCAGTTGTGCCGCGCGAGGTCGTGCGGCCGCGTCGGCGCGCCGTACTCGGCCAGATAGCCGGGCGACGCGCACAGCACCGAGCGGCACGTGCCGAGCCGGCGCGCGATCAGGCTCGGATCGACTGCGTTCGTGATGCGGATCGCGAGATCGATCCGCTCGTCGACGAGATCGGCGGTGCGGTCCGTGACGAGCAGATCCACCGACACGGCCGGGTAGCGGGCCAGATAGTCGAGGACCGCGTCGGTCACGTGCGTCTGCGCGAAGATCGCGCTCGCGGTGATCCGCAGCGCGCCGCGCGGCGCGTCGCCGGGATCGGCGACGACCGTGGCGACGTGATCGGCGAGCCCGAGCATGTCGCGGCAAAGCGGCAGCATCTGCGCGCCGGCCGCGGTCAGCGTCAGGCGCCGGGTGGTCCGATGCAGCAGGCGCGCGCCCGACCATTGCTCCATGAACGCGACGTAGCGCGACGCCATCGCGCGCGACATGTCCAGATGTTGCGCGGCCGCCGACACGCTGCCGCGCTCGGCCGTCTCGACGAATACCTGCATCGCGGTGATTCGATCCATATTCGCTCAATTAATGCAACAAATTGTCGATCGAGGCATTGTATTTGATCGAATGGATATCGAATAGACTCGCTTCACTTTCTTCACGAACGAGTTTCCGCACGATGAACCGCTTCCAACTTCAGTACTTTTTCGATCCGCTTTGCGGCTGGTGCTATGCGAGCGCGCCGGCGCTCGCCGGGCTCGACGGCGCTTATCCGGGCGTGCTCGAGCTGATGCCGTCGGGCCTGTTCGCCGATGAGGGCGCACGCGATCTGACGCCCGAATGGGGCGAGTACGCGTGGCGCAACGATCAGCGCATCGAACAGATGACAGGGCAGCGCTTCACGCATGCGTATCGCGAGCAGGTGCTGCAGCGCGGCGGCGTGCGCTTCGATTCGGGGCCCGCGAACCGTGTGCTGATCGCGCTGCGCGGCGTCGATGCACGGCTCGAGCGGCCGCTTCTCGACGCGATCCAGCTCGCGCGTTACGTCGACGGCCTCGACACCGCGCGCGCGGACGTGCTCGCGCGCGTCGCGGCGGACGTCGCCGCGAAGACCGGCGTGGCGATCGACGCGGACGAGCTCGCGCACCGGATCGATGGCGACGCGGCGCTTGCGAGCGCGACGGCCGCACGCATCGCCGGCACGCAGCGGGCGATGCGGCAGCTCGGCGCGTCGGGCGTGCCGCAACTGCTGCTGACGGTCGGCGAGCGCGGCCACGTGCTGCACGGCGCGAGCCTGTATGGCGGCGCGCAGGCGGCGGTCGCGGCGGTCGAGCGGGTGCTGCGAGAGGCGGCGTAACGCCGATGGAGGGCGCGGCGATCCGGCGCGTGGTGTTCCGCGCCGGATCGAGCCGAATCGAGCCGCATCGCGTCGGAACGTCTTTCTCGTTTTTCCAGCGATGGACGGCGGCTCGTCCGCTGATGGCGACGGCGGCCCCGTCGAGCGGCTCGCGCCTCCGATCCTTTGTCAGCGCACGGTCTTTGAAAATCAGGTTTAATCGGTTTGAACCGAGCCGGCCACACATTAGCATCGACCATCGAGTCCCTGCTGTCGCGCCACGCGACGCGTGCCGCGCGCGTCGGCCGGATCATCCTCATCGAACGGAGAGAAAAGATGGCACTACGCTCACTCGGCACTTCGACGATTCAGGTTTCGCCGCTCGTGTTCGGCGGCAACGTGTTCGGCTGGACCGCCGACGAGAACACGTCGTTCTCGCTGCTCGACGCGCTCGCCGACACCGGCATCAACTTCATCGACACCGCCGACGCCTATTCGGCCTGGGTGCCCGGCAATCGCGGCGGCGAATCGGAGACGATCATCGGCAAGTGGCTCAAGCGCTCGGGCAAGCGCGAGCAGGTCGTGATCGCGACGAAGGTCGGGCTGCTCGAAGCGCGTGCGGGCCTGTCGCGCGAGAACATCCTGAAGGCCGCCGAGGATTCGCTGCGGCGTCTGCAGACCGACTACATCGATCTCTATTTCTCGCACCGCGACCTCGCCGACACCGCGCCGCTCGAAGAGACGCTCGGCGCGTACCAGACGCTGATCGAGCAGGGCAAGGTCCGGATCATCGGCGCGTCGAATTACAGCGGCGCGCGGCTGCGCGAGGCGGCCGAGCTGAGCCGCCGCACCGGCCTGCCCGCGTATCAGGTGATCCAGCCCGAATACAACCTGTACGACCGCGCCGAGTACGAGCGCGATCTCGAGCCGGTCGCGACCGAGCTGAAGCTCGGCGTCGTCACCTATTACGCGCTCGCGAGCGGCTTTCTGTCGGGCAAGTACCGGTCCGAGGCGGACCTGAAGAAGAGCGCGCGCGGCGGGCGCGTCGAGCAGTATCTGAATCCGCGCGGCTTGCGGATTCTCGCGGCGCTCGATGCGGTCGCGGCGAAGCACGACTCGACGCCGACGTCGGTTGCGCTTGCGTGGCAGATCGCGCGGCCGAGCGTCACCGCGCCGATCGCAAGCGCGACGTCGCTCGAGCAATTGAACGCGCTCGGGGCGGCGATCCGGCTGCCGCTCGACGCGGAGGACATCGAGCAGCTCGACGACGCGAGCGCGCCGTAAGCGGGCGACATCGTCGGTCCGATGCGGGCCGAACGCGACGCGCGATCGCGGCGGCCTGGGCCGCTTTCGCTCGGCCGCCGCGCCGTTGCGCCGTCGCGTGCCGCTTTCCACGGCTCGTTCGCGCCGGGTCCACGGCACGGAACGTTTGCCGCGCATACCCTCGCCGCCGACGCCGTTCATCCTTTCGGTTGATACCGCACGGCCCGGCACGCGGGCACCATGATCTCCTGTTTCGCGACCGCGCCTGACGGCGCGGCGCTCAATCGGAGAAAAGCATGGGAGCAGACCCGTTATTCATTCAAGTCGGCGCGCTGGCCGAAGGCTTCGCACCCGAAAGTCACATCCTCGAACCCGTCGACGACCTCGCGGGTCGCACGCTCGCGCTCGCCGCGACGGACGGCGCGACATTCGAATACACGTTCGCCGATCGATCGACGCTGCGCTGGCGTGAGCGCCTCACGGCGCGCGGCGCACGTGGCGCAAGCGATGCGACCGGCGCGAGCGGCGAGGCCGCGTACCGCGCGACGCAACTGCGCGACGGCATCTGCTTCGTCGACTACATCGACCCGACCCGGCGCGCGACGTCGGTCAGCATCGTGCTCGATCTGACCCGCAGCGTCTGGACGTCGATCGAAGGCGTGCTGCCGGCCGAGGATGACGTGCGCGTCGACGCGTTTTCGCGCGTCGCGCGCGGCCTGCCGCTGACGGGCGTCGAGGCGACGTTCCGCCACGGCGCGATCGTAGGCGCGGCCGCGCCCGGCCCGCTGCACGCGCCGACGCGCGAACTGCTCGGCAAGCGGACGATGTACCGCTACAGCCCGACCGAGTGCTACGAGCACATCTATCTGAACGACGCCTTCTACGCATGGCATTGCCTCGAAGGCGTCGAGCGCGGGCTCGCGGACGTCGACCGCTGCCATTACTTCAAGCTCGCCGACGCGCTGTATCTGTTCGTCTGGCGCGAGAAGATCGTGCCGACGCTCGGCGTCGTGCTGATCGATCTAGACCAGTGCAGGACGGACGGCAAGATATTCGGCTACCGCGAAGGCGACTTCGGCGCGCTGTCGAATTTCCCGGTCGGCGCCCACGCGCAGGTACTGAACGAAACCGTGCATCCGCTCGCACGATGAGCGGGGCCGACTCGAAGCGCGCGGCGGCGCCGCGCGGGCGGCTCGTCGCCGATTTTCGCGGCCGCACCGTGCTCGTCACGGGCGGTGCGCAGGGGATCGGCGCGGCGATCGCCGATGCGTTCGCCGCTGCCGGCGCGACCGTCGCGATCGCCGATTTGCAGGGCGACGCGGCGGCCGCGCTTGCCGCGCGGCTCGCGGCGCGCGGGCTCGACGACGGGCAGACCGTGCGCGCGTATCGGGTCGACGCCGCACGGCGCGACGAGCTGTTCGGGCTCGTCGCGCAGCTCGAGGCGGACAGCGGCCGGCTCGACGTCGTCGTCCACAACGCCGCGTATTTTCCGCTGACGCCGTTCGATGGGATCGCCCCCGATGTGCTCGAGCGTACGCTCGCCGTCAACCTGTCCGCGCTGTTCTGGCTCACGCAGGCGGCGCTGCCCGCGTTCGGGCGCGCGGGGCAGGGGCGGGTGCTCGCAACGTCGTCGGTGACGGGGCCGCGCGTCGCGTATCCGGGGCTCGCGCATTACGCGGCGTCGAAGGCCGGCGTGAACGGCTTCATCCGAGCGGCAGCGCTCGAGCTCGCTCGCCGGAACGTGACCGTCAACGGCGTCGAGCCGGGGATGATCCGCACGCCGGCCGCAGGCAATCTCGGCGACGCGGCGCACAGCGAGCGGATCGCGCGCGGCGTGCCGCTCGGCCGTCTGGGCGAGCCGGAGGACATCGCGGCCGCGATGCTGTTCCTCGCGTCGGACGCGGCGAGTTATGTCACCGGACAGACGATCGTCGTCGACGGCGGCGCGACGCTGCCGGAGGCCGGTGCGACGCTCGCGTAGCGCGGCCGAGTCCGTGCCCGCCTGCGCATGCGATCGGCGCGTCGATCGGGCCGAAGCGCGGGCGGATCCGTTCGACTTGCCTGGCCCGGCCTTGCGCTCGCGGCGTCGCCGGCGAGCGCAAGGCCGCGGGTGTGGGCGGCAACCGCGTCGAGCGGCGCCTGCCGACGGCCGAGCGGCACGACGTGGCCGCCTTGCGCGGCGAAACGCACGGCGCACGCGGCGCCGATCCCGGTTTCAGCGCCCGTCATGACAACGATGCGCGGCGAAGCGGTTCCCATGCGAGATCCTCCTTGAATCAATGGCGGTGATTGCAGAACGAGTGTACGGACCGGGCGCGAGTCCCGGTATCGACCGTTCGGCCGAATGGACACCCGCACGATTTGCCGATTCGTGCTCATTGCGACGGCGGCGGCGCAATTAGGCTGCCGAAGCCGCTCGCCCGCGATCGAGGTGCCCGCCGCCATGACGCACGACCCAGCCGGACCCGACGCCGATTCCGCGTCGTACGCGCACGCGCTGCGAACCTGCGTGGCTTCGCTGCAGGCGCTCGCGCGTCCGACGGCGGTCGTGTTCTACCGGATCGACACCGCCGGCGAGCCCGCCGATTTCGAGCTGTTCGGGATGAGCGCATCGATGCATCGCGCATACGTGAGCCGCTACCGGCCGCTCGATCCGCTGCATCCGTCGCGCTGCGCGGCGCAGCCGGGCGCGATCGTCACGCTCGCCTCGCAATTGCCGGACGAGCGGCGCGCCGCGTCGTCTTACTGGACGGGTTTTCTGCGGCGGCACGGCGTCGCCGACGTCGTCGAAATGCTGCTGCGCGACGGCGGCGCGGCGGTCGCCGCGTTCTCGCTGCTGCGTCTGGCAGGCGACGGCCGCTACTCGGCGGACGAGCTTGCCGCGCTGCGCGCAGTCCAGCCGGTCGTCGAGGTTGCGCTGCTGCCGCCGTTGCGCGCGGTGCGGGGGATTCGCCGGATCGCTTGCGACGCGCGGCTCACGCATCGCGAAGAGCAGATCGCGCGGCTCGTGCGCGACGGACGGTCGAACAAGGAGATCGCACGCGATCTCTCCCTCGGCCAGCCGACCGTCAAGACGCATCTGCTGCGGATGTTCCGCAAGCTCGGCGTGTCGAACCGGACCGAGCTCGTCGGCACGCTGTTTTTTTGATTCGCCGGGCGACCGGTGCGGGCGATTCGACGGCGCGGACCGCGTGCGGTTTCGTCTGCTTGCCCCCGCATCGCCCTCCCTTCGACCTGCCAATTTGCGCTAACCGGCCGCGAAACGGCGTCGCTACAGTGGTGCGCAACCGCCCGCGCCGTCGTTCCGCGCGGACGTCAAACCACCATCGCGAGACGCCCATGACACAGACGGACTTCGTCACCGTGACCGACACGGTGCGCGCGTTCACCGAGCGCGAATTCGGAATCTTCATCGACGGCGCGATGCGCGCCGCCCATTCGCCGCGCCGGCTCGACGTGTTCGACCCGGCGACGGGCGAACGGCTCGCGCGCGTGCCCGACGCCGATGCGCACGACGTCGACGCCGCTGTCGCGAGCGCGAAGCGCGCGTTCGACGCGCGCGCGTGGAGCGGGCTGCGGCCCGCCGATCGCGAGCGCATCCTGCTCAAGCTCGCCGACGCGCTCGAAGCGCATGCGGAGGAGCTCGCGCAGCTCGAGACGCTGAACCAGGGCAAGTCGATCCTCGTGTCGCGCGGCGTCGAGGTCGGTGCGACGATCGAGTACGTCCGCTACATGGCGGGCTGGGCGACGAAGATCACCGGACAGACGCTCGACGTGTCGATTCCGTTTCCGCCCGGCGCGCGCTACACCGCGTACACGCGCAAGGAGCCGGTCGGCGTCGTCGCCGCGATCGTGCCGTGGAATTTCCCGCTGATGATCGCCGTCTGGAAGCTCGTGCCGGCGCTCGCGGCGGGTTGCACGGTCGTGCTGAAGCCGTCGCCCGAGACGCCGCTCACGGCGCTGAGGCTCGCCGAGCTCGCGCTCGAAGCCGGCGTGCCGGCGGGCGTGTTCAACGTCGTGACGGGCGGGCGCGAATGCGGCGCCGCGCTCGCGAGCCATCCGTCGATCCGCAAGATCTCGTTCACCGGCTCGACCGCGACGGGCAAGCTCGTCGGCGCCGCCGCGGTGCAGAACATGACGCGCTTCTCGCTCGAGCTGGGCGGCAAGAATCCGATCGTGATGCTCGAGGACGTCGACGTCGCGCAGGCGCTCGAAGGCGTCGCGGCGGGCGCATTCTTCAATCAGGGGCAAGTGTGCGCGGCCGCATCGCGGATCTACGTGCATCGCAGCCGGTTTCGCCGGCTCGCGGACGGCCTCGCCGGCGTCGCCGCGTCGATGCGGCTCGGTCCGGGCCTCGATCCGGCCGCGCAGATCAACCCGCTCGTGTCCGCGCACCATCGCGACAAGGTCGTCGAGCATGTCGAGCGCGCGCGCCGCGACGGCCTCACGTTTCTCGCGGGCGGCGCGCCGGCCGACGACCTGCCCGGCTACTTCGTGCGCCCGGCCGTGATCGCCGACGCGACGCACGACAGCGCGATCGTCCGCGACGAGGTGTTCGGCCCGGTCGTCGTCGTGCTGCCGTTCGACGATCCGGCCGAAGCGGTGCGGCTCGCGAACGCGTCGCCGTACGGGCTCGCGGCGAGCCTGTGGAGCAACGACCTGAAGGCCGTGATGGATCTCGTGACGCAGATCGAGGCGGGCACGGTCTGGGTCAATTGCCACATTCCGCTCGATCCGTCGATGCCGTTCGGCGGCTACAAGCAATCGGGCATCGGCCGCGAGTTCGGCCAATACGCGATCGATGGCTTCACCGAAACCAAATCCGTCTGCATCGCGCACTGAACGCGCGGGCCGTTCGTTTTTTCCCCGGAGCAATGCAATGAGCTACAACGATTCCCGTTTCTGGCATCCGATGCTGCACCCGAACGACATGAAGCGCCGCGAGCCGATCCGCATCGTGCGCGGCGAGGGCTGCTACGTGTACGACGAGCGCGGACGCCAGCTCGTCGACGGCGTCGCGGGCCTGTGGAACGTCAACGTCGGCCACAACCGCGCCGAGGTCAAGCAGGCGATCGTGCGCCAGCTCGACGAGCTCGAGTACTTCCAGCTGTTCGACGGCGTCACGCATCCGCGCGCCGAGGAGCTGTCGAAGCGGCTGATCGACATGATGGAGCCCGAAGGGATGCGCCGCGTGCTGTACAGCTCGGGCGGCTCGGACTCGGTCGAGACCGCGCTCAAGATCGCGCGCCAGTACTGGAAGGTGCGCGGGCAGGCGGACCGCACGAAGTTCATCTCGCTGAAGCAGGGCTATCACGGCACGCACTTCGGCAGCGCGTCGGTGAACGGCAACACGGTGTTCCGGCGCAATTACGAACCGAACCTGCCCGGATGCTTCCACGTCGAAACGCCGTGGATCTACCGCAATCCGTTCACGCAGGATCCCGAAGCACTCGGCCGCATCTGCGCGGAGCTGCTCGAGCGCGAAATCCTGTTCCAGAGCCCGGACACGGTCGCCGCGTTCATCGCCGAGCCGATCCAGGGCGCGGGCGGCGTGATCGTGCCGCCCGCGAACTACTGGCCGCTCGTGCGCGAAGTCTGCGACCGCTACGGCGTGCTGCTGATCGCCGACGAAGTCGTGACGGGCTTCGGGCGCAGCGGCAGCCTGTTCGGCAGCCGCGGCTGGGGCGTGAAGCCCGACATCATGTGTCTCGCGAAGGGCATCTCGTCCGGCTACGTGCCGCTCGGCGCGACCGCGGTGAACGCACGGATCGAGGAGGCGTTCGCGGCGAACGCGGATTTCAGCGGCGCGATCATGCACGGCTACACGTACTCGGGGCACCCGGTCGCGTGCGCGGCGGCGCTCGCGAGCCTCGACATCGTGCTGCGCGAGGACCTGCCCGCGAACGCGGCGAAGCAGGGCGCGCATCTGCTCGAAGCGCTGCGGCCGTTCGTCGAGCGCTTCGACGCGGTCGGCGAGGTGCGCGGCAAGGGGCTGATGGTCGCGCTCGACCTCGTCGCCGACAAGGCGACGCGCGCGCCGATCGATCCGACGTCGGGCTACGCGAATGCGGTCGCCGAGGTCGCGCGCGAAAACGGCGTGCTCGTGCGGCCGGTCGGCACGAAGATCATCCTGTCGCCGCCGCTCGTGATCCAGCGCGAGCAGATCGACCGGATCGTCGCCGGCCTCGAGGCCGGCTTCGAGAAGACGCCGTTCGCCGGCGGCTGATCGCGCGCCGATTACGGACGGCTGACGGCCGGGGCGGCGTTCGCGCGGCCCCGGCCGTTTTGCCAATTTGCGCTACATGCGGGAATTTTGGCCTCCGTATTTTCTCGACATTGACGCATCGCAAAGGAGACGAGGATGTCGGATTTGTCAGGTTATTCGAATGCGGAGGCCCGGGCGGCGTCCGGCGGGCCGAACGGGCAGCCCGCGCTGGCGGCGGGGGCGGTGGGTTTTCCGACCGCGCTCGCGAGCGCCGTCGGTCTCATCATGGCGAGCCCGGTGATCCTGACCGCGACGTCCGGTTTCGGAATGGGCGGCTGGGCGTTCGCGGTCGCGATGATCATCGCGTTCGTGATGATGCAGGCGCAGGCGACGACGTTCTCCGAGGCGGCGGCGATGCTGCCGACGGCGGGCTCGGTCTACGACTACCTGTCGTGCGGGCTCGGCCGCTTCTGGGCGATCACCGGCACGATCTCCGCGTACTTCCTCGTCCACGTGTTCGCCGGCACGGCGGAAACGATCCTGAGCGGCATCATGGCGCTCGTCAACTTCGAGTCGCTGAACGCCGCGGTCGAGCGGCACAACAGTGCGTGGCTCGTCGGCGTCGGCCTCGTCATGACGTTCGCGATCACCAACATCATCGGCATCAAGGTGTTCAGCAAGCTCGAGGTCGTGCTGACGATCGGCATGTGGCTGTCGCTGACGATCTTCGGCGTGCTCGGGCTCGCGGCCGCGCCCGCCGTTTCTCTTGACGGCTGGTTCGGGCGCTCGGAGGTCGGCGCGTCGGCGCCGGCCGTGCTGTCGCTCGTCGGGATGGCGATGTTCATGTTCGTCGGCTGCGAGTTCGTCACGCCGCTCGCGCCCGAGATGAAGACGCCCGGCAAGACGATTCCGCGCGCGATGGCGCTCGGGCTCGCCGGCGTCGCGGTCTGCATGTTTCTCTACGGCGCGGCGATCAAGCGCCAGGTGCCGAACGTCGCGGTGACGCCGGACGGCCTCACGCATCTGCTCGACACGCCGGGCGCGATTCCCGCGTTCGCGCTGCAGGTGCTCGGCCCGTTCGGACGCGTGTGGTTCGGCGTCGCGTTCCTGTTCGCCGGCGCGGCGACGATCAACACGCTGATGGCGGGCCTGCCGCGGATCCTGTACGGAATGGCGGTCGACGGCGCGCTGCCGAAGTGCTTCGCCTACCTGCATCCGCGCTTCAGGACGCCCGTCGTCGGCATCGTCGCGGCGGCCGCCGTGCCGATCGCGCATGCGTGGATCATCCACGGCGATCTCGATAGCATCATGCACCTCGTGCTCGCCGCGACCTGCGCATGGGGCACCGCGTATCTGCTCGTCACACTGTCGGTCGTGATGCTGCGGATTCGCCGCCCGGATCTGCCGCGGCCGTACCGGTCGCCGTGGTTTCCGCTGCCGCAGATCGTGTCGAGCGTCGGCATCGTGCTCGCGATCTGGTACATCGCGCCGCCGGGGATGAACAGCCGCGACATCTACGTGCCGTTCGGCACGATGCTCGGGCTCACCGCGCTCTACGCGCTGTTCTGGACGCTCGTCGTGCAGCGCAAGCATCCGTTCAAGCCGGTGCCCGTCGAAGAAGTGTTGCGCAACGAGCACGTCCGATGAGCGGGCGAGCGACGACGATCGGCGGCGTCGCGTCCGCGGCCGGATGGCGGCGCTGGCTCGCGCCGGGCCCCGTGCCCGGATATCGGCGCGGCGCGACGCTCGCGCGCGTGGCAGCGGATCTGGAGGCGACGCTCGCAATGCCCGACGACGGCGACGCCGCGCGGATGACGCTGAGCGACGGCATTGCGCTGCGCGCGGACGAGCGCGTCGATCGGCAGTTTCTGCTGCATACGGTCAGCGTGCAGTTGGAGCGGACGCTTGCGGGACCCGATGCGAACGGCTCGGCGTCGATCGCCGCGAGCGGCTGGGTGCGTCACGGGCCGGTCGCGGCGACGCTCGCGCGCGGCGCCGATGCGCATTTCGCTGCGGGCGTCGCGACGCTGCTCGCGACGCCCGCGCTCGACGCGCCGCTCGCGGCGCTCGATCTGACATACTGTGAGCTCGTCGCGAGCGGCCCGCGCTGGACGCTGCGCATCGTGCCGTTCGGCGGCAGCGAAGTGGTCGGCCGGATGCCGTCGTTCCGGCGCTACGTGCGTCTCGCCGACGCGCAGCGCGATGCGCTGCGCGCGGCGTTCGCGGGCTTCGAAGCCGCGCTTGCGCGCGTGCAGGACGATTGATGCCGGCCCGCCGGGCGACGGGCACACCGCGCTGCCGCGCGGGCGCATGCAGGCGCCGTTCGTCACGCCGCATCGGAATTCTCTGGAGGCATCCATGTTGTTCCAGTCGCGTTCGCTCGAAGACGTCCACGATCACGGGCTCGCCATCGCCGGCTGGCGCCAGGTCTACCGGCAGATGACGCCCGGCCGCTTCAAGGGCACGGTCACGCAGGTTTTGTACGACGATTTCCACTTCTTCCGCGAAACGACGAACCGCCGCGTCGCTCAGACGGGCATGTCGCCGGAGGGACGCACGTCGCTCGCGGTGCCGGTGCTCGCGCCGCTGTCGGGGACGTTCCAGCGGCAGCATGTCGACGGCTATGCGCTCCTCGCGCTGCGCCCCGGCGAGGATTTCGAGTTCCATACGCCCGAGGGGATGCGGCTCGTCGGCATCAGCGCCGCGCCAGACATGATCGACGAGCTGTGCGAAGCCGAGTTCGGAACGCGCGAGAGCCGTGCGCCGCGGCACGTGATCCGCCTGACGGACGAGCAGGGCGCGGCGCTCGGCGCGCGCCTGTCGTCGTATATCGACGATGCGCAGCGCAACCCGGCGTGGCTCGAATACGACGCGACCCGCAAGATGTTTCGCGACGCGATGCTCGGCGTGTTCCTCGACGCGCTCGCGGACGCGGTCGGCGAAGCACGGCGCGACATCACGCATGCGACGTACAGCGACATCGTCAGGCGCTGCGAGCGCTATCTTCGGGCGCGGCCCGAAGAGCCCGTGACGGTGCTCGAGCTGTGCCGCGCGCTGCGCTGCAGCCGACGCACGCTGCAGACGAGCTTCCAGCGCGTCGCCGACGTGACGCCCGTCACGTACTTGCGCACGATCCGCCTGAACGCGGTGCGCCGTCTGCTGCGCACGACGTCCGCCGACGCGCTGTGCGTCGGCGAGGCGGCGGCGCGGTGGGGCTTCACGCATCTCGGCTATTTCGCGCGCGAGTATCGCGATCTGTTCGGCGAGCTGCCGTCGCAGACGCGGCGTTTGTCCTGAGCGCCGGCATCGCACGCACCGCACGCCGCATGCATCGCATGCGTCGCGTGCGCTAAGCGGCGATACGCGCGTTCGCCGCGCCATGCCTGTCCCGTGCGTCGCTGACGCATTTGCCAATTTGGGATACAGGCCCAAAATTTTCGCTGGATAGAGTTCCTCCACCGCCGCCGATCGAGTCGATCGATTGGCAATCCAAATCAATGACGGGAGGTGGGTGGAACATGAGGATCAGGACCTGGATCGCGGCCGGCGTCGCCGGCGCAGCCGTCGCGCCCGCTTGCGCGCAAAGCAGCGTAACGCTGTACGGCACGGTGGATACCGGCATCATCTATTCGACGAACCAGCAGTTCACGCGCGCGGACGGCAGCGTGAGCGGCGGCCATGCGTGGCAGATGGGCGGCGGGAATCTGGTGCCGTCGCGCTGGGGACTGCAGGGTGCGGAGGCGCTCGGCGGCGGATTGAAGGCCGTGTTCGCGCTCGAGCAGCAGTTCCTGTCGGCGAACGGTCAGGCGCTGCAGGGCGGTGCGGCGTTCAGCCGGCAGGCATGGGTCGGCTTGCGCCATGACGCGTACGGCACGCTCGGCCTCGGACGCCAATACGATTCGTACACCGATACGCTCGGCGCATACGTGTCGAGCAACAGTTGGGCGACGCCGTACGGCTCGCACCTCGGTGACGTCGACAATTTGAATGCGGCGTTCAACTTCAACAACGCGGTCAAGTTCACGAGCGCCGATTTCCACGGACTGACGTTCGGCGGGACGTTCAGCTTCGGCGGCCAAGCGGGGGATTTCTCGGCGCGTCGCGGCTATTCGGTCGCCGTCGCATACAATCGCGCGCCGGTCTCGTTCGGCATCGGCTATTTGAATCTGCGGCAGCCGCTCGATGCGGCGCTCGGCGGCGCGAGCGGATACATCGGCGATTTCGCGTGCAGCAATGCGGGCGCGATGTACTGCCTGCTGCAGGATGCGGCGTCAATGAAGGCGTTCGGCGTCGGCGGCTCGATCGCGTTCGGCGACGCGACCGTCGCGCTGACCTACACGCACACCCGTCTCGACGACAGCGCATATTTCGCGACTTCGGCGCATCCGCAGCGGGCGTCGATCGCATTCGACATCGCCGAGCTGAACGCGACGTACGCGTTCACGCCGATGCTGCGCGCGGGCGTCGCGTATATCTTCAACAACGCGAAGACGGATAGCCGAGGGACGACGCGCTTTCACCAACTGAACGTCGGTGCGAATTACAGTCTGTCGAAGCGGACCGCGCTCTATGCGGTCGCGATCGGTCAGATCGCATCGGGGCGAGGGCTCGGCACCGATGCGAACGGCGCTCCCGCGAACTACGCGCAGATTCCCGTGCTCGCGAACAGCAATTCGAATCGGCAACTCGCGGTGATGGCGGGGATGAAGGTCGATTTCTGACGGGACAAGTACTCGGGGAGCCGTGTTTCAGGAGCGAAGACGCTCTCTGTTCCGACGCGAACCGGATGACGAGCGTCGCGTGGCGCTACCTTGGGGTTTGGTGCGGCAACAAGCGATTGCGCGTCGTCAGCCGGGGCCGTCAATGAACGGGACGACTCGCATGCCGAGACAAGTTGGTCCTCGCGACGTGCAGGCGATTCGCACGCCGACGCGGGCGGCATGGGCGAAATGGGTGCCGGTAATCGGCCGCGAGCCCAAGCTGACGGCGGTGCGCCATGTGGGCGCGGTGCGGGAATCACCTCGCCTACGTCATGGACGTCGACGAGATTCCTGCCGCGCTGACCGAACCGGCACTCAACGACGACTATGCGCTGATAGAGAGAGTGGCGGTTCGGCCAGCGCATCAAAGGCGGGGCCTGGCTCGCCGATTGCTGGATCAAGCGGAACTGGTGGCATCGTCAAGCGGCCGGCGGAGATCCGGCAGATCCGGCTATACACGAACGGGCGGTTCACGCGGGACGTCGAGATGCACGTCAGGCTCGGCTATCGGATGGATTGCGAAAGAGCATTCAAAGGCGGAGCATTCCGTGCACTTCTCCAAGCGGGTCTGATGCCGATGCGCCGCGCCGAGATGCCGTCGCCGCGGACTGCCGCGCAACTGCGCGGCCTTTGCCGTGAAGCTAGCGCGCCGCGATCGCGACCGCGGCGCCCGCCATCGCGGCCGCGCTCGTGCGATTGGCCGCCTTCGCCGCTCGACGGCTCGTCGACAGTTTGCGGGCGCGCGTCGCGAGCAATGCCCATGCGCAATCGATCGCGATCAATACGGTCAGCAAAGTCAGCGTCAACTCGAGCCACGCGACGGCGCCGACATGTGACAGGTCGACCATCGTCGGCAGCAGCGCGACGTAGAAAATCATGATTTTCGGGTTGCCCAGCGTGACCGCGAGACCGGCCAGAAACATGCGCAACGGCGATTGTCCACTCGGAAGCGCGTCGGTTTGCACGTCGGACGGCGCGAACCACATCTTCCACGCGAGGAACAACAAATAAGCGATGCCGATGAACTTCAGCACGAGAAAGCCGACCGCGAACGTGCGCGCGACCACGGCAAGCCCGGCCACCGCGCACGTGAGCCAGATCACTTCGCCGAGCCACATCGCCGCCAGGAACGGCAAGACGTCGCGAAACCCGTTCGTCAGCACGCGGGCAACCAGTGCGGCGATGCTCGGGCCAGGCGAGCCGGCTGCGATCAGCAGTGCGGCGGCGAATACGGCCAGGCTGGACAGCGACATATCGAATCTCCCGGTGCAATGCGCGATGGCGATAGGTGCGAGGAATTGACTATAGTGACGCGACTCGAATCCGATCGACTCCTTAGCCATTCGACAATGATCAAGCCCCACTCCGCCACGCAACGAACTCCGATCCGCATCCGTGCCGCGCGCGCGGACGAAGCCCCGCTGATGGCCGGCATCGAAGCCGCCGCCGCGCGGCGTTTCGATGATGTCGGCATGCCGCACATCGCGTCGAGTCCGCCGACCGGCCTCGCCGATCTGCGCGCGCGCATCGACGCCGGCCGCGCGCTCGTCGCCGTCGATGCCGGCGAGCGCGTCGTCGGCTTTGCGATATACCGGGTGCTCGACGCGTCGCGTCTCTATCTTGAGGAGGTGGACGTGGCGCCCGAGCATGCGGGACGGCGAATCGGCTCCGCGCTGATCGACGCCGTCGCGGGGCGCGCTCGCACGGCGGGCGCGCGGCAGATCGTGCTCTCGACCTTCCGGCATGTGCCGTGGAACGCGCCGTATTACCGCAGCCTCGGCTTCGTCGATCTCGACGACGACACGCTCGATCTCGCTCTGACCGCGGTACGCGCGGCGCACGTCGCGCACGGGCTCGACGAATCGCAGCGCGTGTTCATGAGTCGCTCGCTCGACAACTAGCCGATCGGCGTCGCCGTTGGCGGCGAATGCGCGACATTCATCGGGCTGACGACGCTTGATGGCTGAACTCAGAACTCAGAACTCAGAACTCAGAACTCAGAACTCAGAACTCAGAACTCAGAACTCAGAACTCAGAACTCAGAACTCAGAACTCAGAACTCAGAACTCAGAACTCAGAACTCAGAGCCCCGAACCCCGAACCCCGAACCCCGAACCCCGAACCCCGAACCGCCCACGACCAGGCGGCCCGTTCCCGAGACAGTCTCACGCCGCGCTTTCCAGCGCCGGATAGTCCGTATATCCCGTTTCGCCTTCGGAGTAAAAAGTCGCGGAGTTCGGCTGGTTGAGCGGCGCATTCAGCTCGAAGCGGCGCGGCAGATCCGGATTCGCAATGAAGAGCTTGCCCCACGCGACCGCGTCCGCGCGTCCGGTTTCGAGCGCCGCCTGCGCACTTTCGAGCGTGAAGTTCTCGTTCGCGATGAACGGTCCGCCGAACGCTGCCTTCAACTGCGGGCTGAGGGAATCGCCGCCGAACGATTCGCGCGCGAACAGGAATGCGATGTTGCGGCGTCCGAGCGCTTGCGCGACGTAGCCGAACGTCGCGGCGGGGGTTGAATCGCCCATCGTGTGCGAATCGCCGCGCGGCGCCAGATGCACGCCGACGCGCGCCGCGCCCCAGACGTCGATCGCCTCGTCGACCACTTCGAGCAGCAGGCGCGCGCGATTCTCGATCGAGCCGCCGTACGCATCGGTGCGGCGGTTCGAGCCGTCCTGCAGGAACTGATCGAGCAGATAGCCGTTCGCGCCATGCACTTCGACGCCGTCGAAACCGGCTGCGCGCGCGTTCTCGGCGCCACGGCGGAACGCGGCGACGACGCCCGGGATCTCGTCGAGCTCGAGCGCGCGCGGCGTCACGTAGGGCCGCTGCGGGCGCACGAGGCTCACGTGGCCGCCGGGCGCGATCGCGCTCGGGGCGACGGGCAGCGCGCCGTCGAGGAAGACCGGGTCGGACACGCGGCCGACGTGCCAGAGCTGCAGGAAGATGCGGCCGCCGGCCGCATGGACGGCATCCGTCACGAGCCGCCAGCCCGCGACCTGTTCCGGCGACCAGATGCCGGGCGTGCTCGCGTAGCCGACGCCCTGCGGCGTGACCGACGTCGCCTCGCTGATGATGAGCCCCGCCGACGCGCGCGCCGCGTAATAGCGCGCCATCAGCGCGTTGGGAATGCGCGTGTCGCCGGCGCGGGCGCGGGTCAGCGGCGCCATGATGATGCGGTTCGGGAGCGTCAGGTCGCCGATGGTCAGCGGATCGAACAGAGAAGGCATGAGGAGACCTCTTCGAGTGTGGCTAAGCCCTTGCGGCGAATGGGCGGATGTCAAAGGCCGCGATGCAGCGAATCGAGAAACGCTTGAATCACCGCGTCGTTGCGCTTGAAGAACGCCCATTGGCCGACGCGGGTCGACGTGACGAGTCCGGCGCGCTCGAGCGTCGCGAGATGCGCGGACACGGTCGATTGCGACAGTCCGCACAGCGCGTCGATCTGGCCCGCGCAGACGCCGTGCGAAAACGACCCCGCGTGCGATGCGCAGAAGTGCTTGTCCGGCTCCTTCAGCCACGCGAGGATTGCGCGGCGGACGGGGCTGGCGAGCGCTTTGTGGATTGCGTCGACGTCGATGTTCATGGACAAGGCGGTGAAATCGTGCGAATCAAATCGTGCGAATCGTCAGTTTCCGAAGCTTATATCGGCCAATTGCGATATAAACAGCAACACTCTATTGACTAGGGGCGATGGAAACTTGCAATCGACGCGATAGCGGCCGGGGCCGCGTGGCGACGGGCGGCGGGCTGCCTTCCGCGGGCGCGCTCGTACGATCGCCGGATGAACCGGAACCGTGCGCCGGGCGGCGAGCACGCGCGCGGCTCGTCGAAAATCTCGGGTTGGCGTCTGCCGCGCGCAACACGCTTCGCGGAAGGCAGCCGTGCGCTCCGGACCGCGCTCAATTCCAGCGCCCATCGATATAGATCCACGTTCCTCCCCGCTGCTGCCAATAGCCCGGCACCCAGCGATGGCCGGGGCGCTGCGCGACCCAGCGGCCCGGGATCCACACGTACCGGCCGCCGCGCCAGCCCCAGTAGCCGTTTGTCCACACATAGCCGCGCGGGCGCGGGGGCGCGGGACGACGTTCGTGTCGAAGCGGCGGGGGCGGCTGGTTCGGACGGCCGGGATACGGCGGCCGGGCGGGCCGCGGCTGCATCGGCGGGCGGTAATCGGGCGGCCGATAGCCGGGCGGCGACTGCGGCGGTCCGGGCGGCTGCTGAGCGGTCGCGGCGGCGCCGAAGCCGAGGCCGCCGGCAAGCGCGGTGCCGGCGAGCGAGAGCGTGCGAAGAAAATGGCGTCGATTCATGGTAGCTCCGTTAGTGAACCGGATGCGGCGCGAGCCAAAGCGGCGCCGCAGATTCGACCCTAACGCGTCGCGCGCCGTCTATCGTTACGAATCCTGTAACGGCTGTTACGGTGCTCGATGGCCGCGCGGAACGGAAAATCATCCGAACCTATTGATGTCTGCTTGTCGATAGCCTTTCTTTCCGCTGACGGCGATTGCGTTAAAACGAGTAAAAAATACCGATCTCGTTAATTCGGCGCGTAGACGTTTGTTGTTTATACGCAACCGTCAAGACGCTGACACAGAAGAATGCTCGTACCGACCCCGCCAAAAAGACGGTGTCAAGAGGTCAAAAACGGCATACAAAACAAATACTTATAAGAGAATGGCATTTCTATTATTTCTAGTTCTGGAAAAGCTTATTTCTTTATTCGCGAATGGCGGCCCTAGGGTACACCCCTAAACTCACGGTTCCCATAACGGGCAACCATCCGGGCGCGGCCATGCAGGTAGTTTCGCAAGCCGATGTGGCGCTTCCGGGCGGTTGCAGACCGTTTATCGAAACGAGGTCGCAAGGCCTACCTTTTTAAAAAGGGAGCTCCACGCATGAACAAGACTCTGATTGTTGCAGCAGTTGCTGCATCGTTCGCCACCGTCGCACACGCACAAAGCAGCGTCACGCTGTACGGCGTGCTCGACGCAGGCATCACGTACCAAAGCAACGTCGCGACGCCGTCGGGCTCGGGCAAGTCGCTGTGGTCGGTTGGCTCGGGCGTCGACCAAAGCCGCTTCGGTCTGCGCGGTTCGGAAGACCTCGGTGGCGGCCTGAAGGCGATCTTCACGTTGGAAAGCGGCTTCAACATCGGTAACGGCCGCTTCAACAACGGTGGCGGCATGTTCAACCGTCAAGCGTTCGTCGGCCTGTCGAGCAACTACGGCACCGTCACGCTGGGCCGTCAGTACGACGCAACCCAAGACTACCTGTCGCCGCTGTCGGCAACGGGCACCTGGGGCGGCACGTACTTCGCGCACCCGCTCAACAACGACCGCCTGAACACGAACGGCGACGTTGCGGTGAACAACACGATCAAGTTCACGAGCGCGAACTACGCCGGCCTGCAATTCGGCGGCACGTACTCGTTCTCGAACAACTCGCAGTTCGCGAACAACCGTGCTTACAGCGCGGGCGCTTCGTATCAGTTCCAAGGCCTGAAGATCGGTGCTGCGTACTCGCAAGCTAACAATGCGGGCGCGAACAACGTCGGCGCAACGGATCCGCTGACCGGCTTCAACATCGGCGGCTCGAACGTGGCGAGCATCCAAGGCCGTTCGCGCGTGTACGGCGCCGGCGCAAGCTACGCATACGGCCCGCTGCAAGGTGGCCTGCTGTGGACGCAATCGCGTCTCGACAACCTGGCAAACGGCGCGGCAACCGTGCGTGCGGACAACTACGAAGCCAACGTGAAGTACAACCTGACGCCGGCTCTGGGTCTGGGTGCTGCATACACGTACACGAACGCCAAGGTGAATGGCGAAAGCGCGCACTGGAACCAAATCGGCGTTCAAGCCGACTACGCTCTGTCGAAGCGCACCGACGTGTACGCACAGGCTGTGTACCAGCGTTCGTCGAAGAACGCGAACGCGTCGATCTACAACGGCGATCTCAACACGCCGTTCAGCACGTCGATCAACCAAACCGCTGCAACGGTTGGTCTGCGTCACCGCTTCTAAGGGTGACGGCTGGCTTGTCCAGTCTCGAAAAGGCGCCTTCGGGCGCCTTTTTTCATGCGCTGCGTCGATGTCGAGCGTGTTACGTGGAAACAAAAAAGCGAGGATTGCGTACGCATCCTCGCTTTTTTCTTGATCATCCGGTGTCGGGGGCGGCACGGGTTCACCGGCGTTCGCCTACAAGGCCGGCGGCGCTCCGGCAACCGTGGGGCGCCCGGGGGCTGCCGGTTCAGTGCGTGTAATCGCCGCTCGCTTCGGGCTGGTAGACGATCTCGGCGATTTTCAGCGTCGCGTCCGCGCCGCCCGGCAGGGTGACCTTCACCTGCTCGCCGCAGCGCGCGCCGAGGAGCGCCATGCCGACCGGCGAAAATACGTTCAACCGGCCTTGCTCGAAATTGGCCGCGTCCGGATAGACGATGGTCCAGGCCATGTCCTGGCCGGCGGTCTCGTCGATCAGCTTGATCTGCGAGTTCATCGTGACGACGTTCGCCTGAATCTTGTTAGGTTCGACAATATCCGCGCGCTCGAGCAGCGTATCGAGCATTTCCTGGTAGCGCGGGTTGCGTTCCGCGTGCCTTTCGAGGCGCGCAACGTCGAGTTCGGTGAGCTGGTAAATCCTGTTTTTCATGACAGTCTCCAAATGATCGGCTTGGGTGGCATGGCCAACCTGCGGGATCGCCCGGAGCCTGGTTGACGCGGCTCCGGGATTGGGGCTGCTGTCAGGTCAAGCGCCGGGCCGCGGCGAGCGGCGCCGCAAGCGTGCTTCGAAGGAGGGAGCGCATCGCGACGGCGGCCACGGCCGTGCGCGAACCGCGTGGGCGGCGCGCAAAGCAAGCGTGGAAGATCGGTGTGCGCATGATCGGGGGCGATGAAGCAACGGATGAGGCAAACTTTACAAATATACAACAAAACGACAGATCAGACAGCCTGCAGGCCGTTCCGCCGGGCTGCTGCCTATTGTTGCCGATATGATGCTTTTAACGACCTTTCGATCGTGATACAGCCGGCAATTCTTGTCATTGGCGCAACGCTGTATGTCCGAACTAGGGGTTTCCCCGCGTTGTGCCGGTGACTAGACTGGAATCAATCGCTTACGGCAACGGTGCCTGGAGCGACGCAAATACAACATTCCGGAGGTTAATCATGAAATCGTTCGTTTATGCAGCCGTCGCCGCTTCGATCCTCGCCGCGCCGCTCGTTTCGTTCGCGCAAGCCGACCAGCAGCAGCCGCTGACCCGCGAGCAAGTGAAGTCCGAACTCGTCCAGCTCGAGCAGAACGGCTACAAGCCCGAATCCGGCGAAACCCAGTACCCGACGAACGTCCAGGCTGCGTCGCAACGCATGCAACCTGCACAGCAGACGCTTACGCACGCTGACACGAGCGGCTATGGCGTACAGCCGACCGGCGCGTCGGAATCCGGCGGCCGTGCGAGCATGTCGCCGACGTCGCCGTCGTTCGGCCATTCGGTCTACTTCGGCAACTGAGGCGATCGGGCCGAATTCGCGCACGGCGGTGCCGGGCGCCCGTCAGCAAACGTGAAGAGGTCGATTCTATAAACCGCGAGCCGGCATGATGCCGCCGGGTTCGCGATACAGGAGCCGAACCTCCGTCGCCGCATTCCGGCGGCTTTGCCCAGACGCGCAGCGTTTGGGCATTTTTTGATGGACGCCGCGGCGGCGCGTGCTTACTGCGAATGCACGGCGGCAGGAATCCCGTGAATGTAATGCTCCAATTGATCGATCGTGAACTGCTGGTCGGCAATCACGCTCTTCACGAGATCGCCGATCGACACGAGACCGATGAGCCTGCCGTCGTCGAGGACGGGCAAGTGGCGCATCCGGTGCTCCGTCATCAGCGCCATGCATTCGTCGCTCGTTTGCGTCGGTTCGACGTAGCGCACCTTCGACGTCATGATTTCCTCGACGCGCGTCGCTTTCGACGAGCGGTCGAGGAGTACCACCTTGCGTGCGTAGTCGCGTTCCGTCACGATGCCGGCAATGTCCGCGCCGTCCATCACGAGCAGGGCGCCGATGCTCTTTTCAGCCATCAGCTTGATCGCGTTGTAGACGGAATCGGACTTTTCGATCGTGTGAATCGTGCGTCCCGAATCGGGCTTGGACCTGAGAATATGTGCGACCGTGAGGCTCATACGCTGTCTCCCTTGGCTGGGCGATTCGCGGAAGGCGGCGCGCGGCCGCCGCGTCGGGTGAAGCGTTCAGTATAAATCCGTGTCCGCGGGCGGGTGCGTCCAGTTTGCAGATTAGCGGTAAACTCCGTGCACTCGCCATCCAGAACATTCCTTAATTCTTTCGTTTGATGCATTCCATGATGTCTTCGCGTCCTGAATCGCCGCATCCTGACGACGGCGCCGCGCCCGAGTGCGTGACGCTCGTCGCCACGGCGACGCTTCCCACCCGCTACGGCATTTTCACGTCGTATGCGTTTCGCGTCGCGGGCGGCGATGCCGAGCACCTCGCGCTCGTGATGGGCGACGTCGCCGAGCAGCGGTCGGTGCTGACGCGGCTTCATTCCGAATGCCTGACGGGCGACGTGTTCGGCTCGTATCGATGCGATTGCGGCGAGCAGCTCGATCTCGCGTTGCGCTACATCGCCGCCGAGGGGCGCGGCGTGCTGCTGTATCTACGCGGGCACGAAGGCCGCGGAATCGGCCTGAGCAACAAGATCCGCGCGTACGCGCTGCAGGAGCAGGGGCGCGACACCGTCGAGGCGAACCTCGACCTCGGCCTGCCGGACGACGCGCGCGAGTACGATTCCGCCGCCGCGATCCTGAGGATCCTGAAGGTCACGTCGGTCCGGTTGATGAGCAACAATCCGAAGAAGTTCGACACCCTCGTGCGGCATGGCATCCCGGTCTGCGAGCGCGTCGCGCTCGCGGTGCCGGTGCGTGAGGAGAACGAGCGCTACATCCGCACGAAGCAGCTCAAGTTCGGCCACTATTACTTCGACGAAAACGAGTAGACCGCGCCGCACGGCGCGGCTTGCGCGCGCCGAAGCGCTGCTCGGCGATCGGCAGATCGAAGCGGAGGCGCACTTCGGCTGCGATCCAGTCGCATGTCTGCCGTGCGCAGTCGGTGAGCATTCGGCGGTCCGCGTGGCCGTCGATGTCGTAGACGAAGCGCACGTCGACCTCGTCGCCCGTCAGATGCCGCTCGAGCTCGTTCAGATGCAGCCGGGGCGACAGGCCTTGCGCGAGCGCGCGCAATTCGTCGAAGTGGTATTCGAGCCAATCGGCGAAAAAGAGCGCGTCGCCGCGGTCCGTGAGGCGGAACGCGGCGCTTCGCGTCACACGCATGCAGGCTCCGACCCCAATCGCGGGCTGGGCGCACGATTCATCGAGCTTCGCGGCGCCGTTCCGGTGTGCCGGCGCCGCCGCGCGGCGGTCGGGCGCGCGTTGCGCGAGCGGTGCGTCCGCACGCCGGCAGCGCTTGCGCAGCGCATGCCAGAGAAGCGCGTCGCCGTTCGCGGCCGACGGCTGCATCGTCAGGTCGTGCGCGCCGCCGTCGCATGGCGCGACTTCGCGGATCACGAGCCGCAGCGTGCACAGCGGCTCGTTGTCGAGGTACAGCGTCGCCGAGCGAGGCAGTCCGCAGACGGGCGGCATCGCGCCCCGCGCGCGGAACACGAGCCCTTGTCGGTCGAGCCGCACGAGCGGCAGACGCTCGGCGAACGACGGGTACGCGACGGCAATGCGGGTTTCGCCGGCATCGAACGTGGGGAGCATCGCGCGAAATACCGATGAATGGTCCACGGGGTACTTACCTCCTTGAATGATGAACGGCACGGTTCCGAGGACCGTCGATCGGGCGCGCTCAAGCCGCTTCGGCGCGCGGCGCGCACAGCTCCGGGTCGAGGCCGAGCGCGGCGAGCGTCTGGCTGTCGAGATCGATCCAGCATGCGACCACCATGCGCCCGTCGATCTGCTGCGCAGGCCCCGCCCGGTGCGCGTGCACGCCGATCCGGCGGAACAGGCGCTCCATGCTGAGGAACGTCACGCCGATCAACTGCTTCGCGCCGAGCCGCACCGCGCACTCGACGACGGCCGCGAGCATCGGCCGCACCGCCCAGGCCGGATTGCCGCCGCCGGTCGGATCTTCGGCGTTCGCGGCGAAGCGCGACAGCTCCCAGACGGTGGCCGACTGCGGCAGCGGCATGTCGTCCGCGACCAGGGTCGGGAACAGCTCCTCCAGCAGGTACGGGCGGGTCGTCGGCAGCAGCCGGGCACAACCGCAGATTTCCCCGTCGTCGTCGCGGGCGACCACGTAGACGGTATCGTCGCGATCGTACTGATCCCGCTCGAACCCTTCGCTTGCCGACGGCAACTTCCAGCCGAGCTGCTCGACGAAAACGCGGTGCCGATAAAGGCCCAGATCAGCCGCCAAGTCGCTCGGCAGGCGCCCATCGCCATGAACGAAAGTTCGCATGGTGTCGTCCTCGTGCGTGTGCTTTGGAATGGGCGCATTACATCGCGCGCTCCGAGGACAGGTAACTGTTAACCCTTACAGGGTCGGGAAAGCGGGGCGGGCTGGGGGAGGCGGGGCGGATTCGTCAGTGTCGGACTGCAAAGATTCGATAATTCGCTTGTCAATCCGCAACGTTCGAGGAAAATTGGACAATATGCACTGACGCGAATCACTGCAGGGTGGGACCTGCGTAAGAAAAATCGCCGCGACGAAGCATCGCAGCGGCGACGGCCGCCGGCCAGTTCAACCGGGCGAGCCGGCGCGACAGCGCGGCTGACGTCGGGTCCATCCCGATGTCGACGCCGTCGCTGTCGATGCCCATCACGTTGCTGCGCACGTCGCCCCATGCGATGACGAATGCGCCCGTGACGCCGTCGATGTACCAGTCCCAGCCGATCGTGAGGTGCACTGCGCCTGCGCTCGACGGCCGCTCCCATTCGGTGTAGCCGGCGAGGCGGGCGTCGACCTCGCTCGCGCGCAGTTCGACGAGCAATCCGGAATCGATTCCGGACGATACGTGGACGAGCTGCAGTTCGGCGAGCGCGTGCAAGGGCAGGCGCACATAGCCGTCGGTGGATGGGCCGCGAAAGCGGTGGAGCAATGGTGAATTCATGCCGCGGAATGTATCAGTCCGCGCGCGTGCTGAAACCTAGCAAGTATGACAGCGTGAAGCTGCTGGAGAACGAATGGAACTGCGCTGGCAAGATGCCTATCTTCAATTTAGCGCCGCAGAGAACGAGCAGCAGCTCTTCCGACAAATCGCCGCGTATTCGAAGCGGCTCGGCTTCGAATATTGCTGCTATGGCATACGCGTGCCGCTGCCGATTTCAAAGCCGGCCGTCGCGATCTTCGATACCTATCCGAACGGCTGGATGGAGCGCTATCAGGAGATGAACTACCTGGAGGTCGATCCGACCGTGCGCGACGGCGCGCTCAGCACGAACATGATCGTCTGGCCCGAAGCAAGCCGCAGCGACGGGACGACGCTGTGGAACGACGCGCGCGATCACGGGCTCGCCGTCGGGGTCGCGCAGTCGAGCTGGGCGCCGCGCGGGGTGTTCGGGCTCCTGACGATCGCACGGCACACGGATCGGCTGACGTCCGCCGAGATCAATCAGCTGACGCTGCAGGCGAACTGGCTCGCGAACATGTCGCATTCGCTGATGAGCCGCTTCCTCGTGCCGAAGCTCGCGCCCGAGTCGGGTGTGGCGCTCACGCATCGCGAGCGCGAAGTGCTGTGCTGGACGGGCGAAGGCAAGACGGCGTGCGAAATCGGCCAGATCCTGAGCATCTCCGAGCGCACCGTGAACTTCCACGTGAACAACATCCTCGACAAGCTCGGCGCGACGAACAAGGTGCAGGCCGTCGTGAAGGCGATCGCGATGGGGCTGATCGAGACGCCGTGAGCGCGCGGCGGCGGTCACTCCATCAACGGTTCGGCCTCCTTCGCAGTCCAGCTCACGCTCGAGATGCTCTTTTCCATGCTCATCCGGCTCGCGATCTGCTCGAGCTTCTGCTGATCCTTCGGATGCAGCTTGAGGGTCGCCGTCACCTTGATGCGCTCGGGCGCGTCGGACTCGCGCGGCACGTCCTCGCTCGTCAGGCTCTGGAAAGACAGCGGCTTCGCATACATCGAGTTCGACAGCAGCGTCCGGATGTGCACTTCGTCCGATGCGAGGCAGATCGCCGTGATCTGGTATTCGCGCACGAGATCGGCGTTCGACACCGGCGTCGCGTTGATCGCCTGGCTCACGCCGCGCAGCAGCGTGTTCGTCAGAAGCACGACGCCCGTGCCCGCGAGCGCGGGCAGGAAGTGGCCGGCGCCCGACAGCACGCCGACCGCGGCGGAGCACCAGAGGGTCGCCGCGGTGTTGATGCCCTGGATCGAGCCTTTGTCGCGCATGATGACGCCGCCGCCGAGAAAGCCGACGCCGGAGACGACGTACGCGGCGATTTGCGTGACGCCGGGAATTCCGTTGCCCGTCAGGACGCCGAGCGTGACGAAAAGACACGCGCCGCTCGCGACGAGCGTGATCGTGCGCAGGCCGGCCGTGCGCTGGCGGATCTGCCGTTCTAGGCCGATGGCGACCCCGCAGGCGAACGCGGTGAAAAGGCGAAGTGCGAATTCGAAAGTCATTGGTGTTTTGCCATGCCTTGTGCGCCGGGCGCGATGCGGCGCGGCGGCGCGAGCGGCCCTCGTGGGCGCGCGTGCGTTACTGCGTCGCCCGCCACTTTAGCGCGCGAATGAATGCGATTGTGTGAAACGGGGAATCGCACGCGTTCCGGTGAACGCGCGCGGCGCGCGGATCGGCGCGGCAGGCAGGCGTTCAGACGGAGCGGCGTGCGGACGTTGTGCTGCTACTGTCCACGACGGTTCCTGAAAGAATGGATGGCCGGCATTCTAGGCGCGACCCGTCGAGAGAGTCAACCCGAGGGGACGGCGGTGCGGGGCGCGGCGAGGCTGCGGCGGGCATCTGGCGGCGTTTCGCGATGGCTGCGCCGACGCGGGAATGCGGATGGGTTGGCGACGTCGCGGCGAAAATCGTCGATATTTCGCACGAGTTCATGTGGCCAGTGGGGGCGCGCCTGGATGTGCACGTACTCGCTTTGGGCCGGAGTTCAGCGTTCGGCGTTCAGCGTTCAGCGTTCGGCGTTCAGCGTTCAGCGTTCAGCGCCGCCATAAAAGGCAGCGCGCTCGCTTAGTTCCCGCCGTCGCGCACGAGCCGCACGCGCGTGATTTCCGACGGCGCGCCGAGCCGCTTCGGCGGTCCCCAGTAGCCGGTGCCGCGGCTCGTATAGACCCACAGCCCGTTGAGCCGCGCGAGCCCCGCGGTAAACGGCTGCTGCAGCCGCACGAAGAAATTCCACGGGAAGAACTGGCCGCCGTGCGTGTGGCCGGACAATTGCAGCGTGAAGCCCGCGTCGGCCGCGGCGGTTGCGCTGCGCGGCTGGTGCGCGAGCAGCACGCGGATGCGCACGTCGACGGGCGCGCCCGCGAGCGCCGCGCTCGGGTCGCTTCGATGCGCGGGATCGAAATGACCCGCCGAGTAGTCGGTGACGCCCGCGATCACGAGCCGGCCGTCGCCGTGCTCGAGCGTGCGGTGCTCGTTGAGCAGTACTTCGAGGCCGAGGCGGCGGAACTCGGCGATCCATTCGTCGGCGCCCGAGTAGTACTCGTGGTTGCCCGTCACGACGTACGCGCCGTGCTGCGCGCGCAGCCGGCCGAGCGGCGCCGCGTGGCCCGCGAGCTGCGCGACCGTGCCGTCGACGACGTCGCCCGTCACCGCGACGAGATCCGGCTCCAGCCGGTTGACCGCATCGACGATCGCCTCGACATAGCCGCGCTTGATCGTCGGGCCGACGTGGATGTCGCTGATCTGGACGATCGTGAAGCCGTCGAGCGCGGCGGGCAGGTCGTCGATCGGCACGTCGACGTCGACGACACGCGCGCGGCGTCGCGCATTGACGAAGCCGACGACGCTCACCGCAAGCGCCGCGAGCGGCACGCCGGCTGCCGTCAGCGTGCGCCAGTGCGCGAGCGACACCGCGCCGGGAGCGAGCGCGTCGACGGTGACGAGCGACGCGAGCAGCACGTCGCGCGCGAGCGTCAGCACGAGCAGCGACGAGAAGAAGCCCATCGCCATGAGCCCGACCCATGCGACGCGATCGCCGAGCGGCTGCCGCTCGAACACGCGCGACAGCATTCCGAGCGGAATCAGGAAGCACGATGCGACGAGCCACAGCGCGCCCGCATAGCGCGCGGCGGGCGACGCGAGGTCCGGAAGAAGACGAAAGCCGACGTATACGTGCAGCAGCACGCCGATGATCGTGAGGCGCAGCAGAAACGATGAGACGCGTCGCATGGGGCGGGGAGCGGAGAAACGGGGGAGGCGGCGGCGCGCGAACGCGCCGCCCGTTGCGCGATTACTCGATGCGTGCGATTTCGTCGAACGAGAAGCGCGGGCTGCGCGGGAACAGGCCGGCGGGGTCGCCGTAGCCGAGGTTCACGAGAAAGTTCGACTTGATCGGCGTGCCGGCGAAGAACGCGGCGTCGACGGCCGCTTGATCGAAGCCGGACATCGGACCGGCGTCGAGGCCGAGCGCGCGCGCGGCGATGATCAGGTACGCGCCTTGCAGCGACGAATTGCGGAACGCGGTCGCCTCGATCAGCGCTTCGTTGCCCGCGAACCAGCTGCGCGCGTCCGCGTGCGGGAAGAGTTTCGGCAGGTGATCGTAGAACGCGAGATCCATGCCGACGATCACGGTGACGGGCGCGGCCATCGTTTTCGCGAGATTGCCTTCGGACAGCGCGGGCTTGAGCTTCGCCTTCGCTTCAGGCGACTTCACGAACACGAAGCGCGCGGGGCTCGAGTTCGCCGACGTCGGGCCGAACTTGACGAGATCGATCAGCTGATGGAGCAGCGCGTCGTCGACCGGTTTCGGCTGCCAGGCGTTGTGCGTGCGCGCGGTGCGCAAGATTTGATCGAGAGCGGCGTCGGAAAGGGTCATGTCGGGATCCGGATGAGCGCGCAAACGGCTTCGCGTTCGCGCGGCTAGAATTTGAGCAGGGCGGCGCGGCGCCGCAAGGTGCGGTCCGCGCCATTCCGCGATGATAGCCGGATGCGGAGATTTTCACCGACCATGTTCGATTTGTTCGACGACTTGCCGAAACCCGATGTCGACTGGCATCCCGATTGGCTCGCGCCCGCCGACGCAGACCGGTTCCATGCGCGCCTCGTCGACGAGGTCGCCTGGCGGCAGGACACGATGCGCACGCCGCGCGGCTTGCTGCCGCTGCCGCGCCTGACCGCGTGGCAGGGCGAGGCGGATGCGGTCTACGTGTATTCGGGCATCCGCAACGAGCCGGCGCCGTGGACGCCCGCCGTGCTCGAACTGAAGCGGATGGTCGAGGCGACGAGCCGCGCGCGCTTCAACAGCGTGCTGCTGAACCGCTATCGCAACGGCTTCGACAGCATGGGCTGGCACGCGGACGACGAGCCGGAGCTCGGCGCCGAGCCGGTGATCGCGTCGCTGAGCCTCGGCGCGACACGTGTCTTCGATCTGCGGCACAACGAGAAGGGCGTCGCGCATGCGTATCGTCTGACGAGCGGCAGCCTGCTCGTGATGCGCGGGCGCACGCAGCAGGAATGGCGGCACCGTGTGCCGAAGGAGCCCGCCGTGCGGGGCGAGCGGATCAACCTGACGTTCCGCTGGGTGATCGCGCCGCCCGCCGCCGCGCGCCGCGCCCGCTCGCGGGTGAGCGGTTGATGGCCGGGACACCGGCGCGTCAAAACCGTGCAGCCTTCGCGTTATGATTCGGTTTCTTTCCGTCCACTGCAGCCGACATGGCCAAAACCACTACGACAGCCGCGGCGAAGCATGCCGCCGACGCCGCATCGGGCAATCCGCGCAATTCCGCGGCCGCCCCGGGCGCCGCGCCTGAAGCGGCCGACGATGAAGCCGCGGGCGGCGCGTCGTCCTATCTCGTCCCGGGGCTCGAGCGCGGGTTGCGCATCCTGTCCGAATTCTCCGCGCGCGAGCCGGTGCTGAGCGCGCCGGAGCTGTCGAAGCGGATCGGCATTCCGCGCACGACGACGTTTCGCCTGCTGCAGACGCTCGAAGCGCTCGGCTTCATCGAGCGCGCGAACGGCGACCGTCATTTCCGGCTCGGCGTCGGCGTGTTGCGCCTCGGCTTCGAATATCTGAACTCGCTCGAATTGACCGACCTCGGCACGCCGGTGCTCGAACGCCTGCGCGATACGACCGGTCTGTCGACGCATCTGCTGATCCGCGACCGGCGCGACGTCGTGTTCGTCGCGAAGGCGCAGAGCAATGCGCCGATGTTCGGCTCGGTGAAGGTGCACGTCGGCACGCGGCTGCCCGCGCACGCGACCGTCCACGGCCACGTGCTGATGGGCGACCTGACGCGCGATGCGATGCGCCAGCTCTATCCGGAAAAGCGGCTCGAGGCGTTCACCGAGCATACGCCCGCGACCGTCGACGAACTGTACGAGCGCGTGCGTCACTATGCGCGTCTCGGCTACGCGGTCAGCGAGGGCGCGTTCGAGAGCGGGATCTCGGCGGTGACGGCGCCCGTGCGCGATCACTCGGGCTCGATCGTCGCGGCGATCACGGCGACGGTGCCGCGCTCGGAGATCGGCGCCGCCGAAGAAAAGGAGCGGCTCGTCGAGACGGTGTGCGGCGCAGCCGTCGATCTGTCGCAGCGCCTCAACTACCGGCCGCTGGACAGCGATCCGACCGTCGCGCACGCGCGGCACAAGGTCGCGTTGTTTTAATCGCATGCTTGGATGCGGGCGGCGCGGGATGTGCGCCGCGATGGTCGGCGAACGGACCGGCAGCCGTGCCGCCGGGGCGAATCGATCGATGCTCGTTCCATTCGCCGACTGCAAGAAGACGAAACCCTCGCGCGAAGCGGGGGTTTTTTGCATCCGCGCGCGACGCCGCGACGCCGCGTTGCCGCGATGCGAAGCCGCACTGCGCGCATGCCACGACGCACGCACGCAAGCGCAGCACCGCACCGCGCTCAGAACGAGTGGTGAATCCCTGTCAGCAGGATCACCTGGTTCGCCGTGCTCGACGCACCCGCCGTGAAGAACGCCGCCTTTGCGTTGCCGCCCGCGTGCTCGTACAGCACGTTCGCATAGAGCTGCGTGCGCTTCGACAGCGAGTAGATGTCGCCGAGTTCGAGCTGCGTCCAGCGGCGGCCGGCGAGCGTCGACGTCGCCGCGCCGCCCGCGATCACGTTGAACGGCGACGTCTGGTAGTTCGCGCCCGCGTCGTAGCTCTGGAACGTGTCCGAGCGGCCGTTCGCCTGCAGCTTCACGCGCGTGTAGAGGCCGTGGACGAGCAGCGGGCCGAACTGGTACGACAGCCCCGCGCCCATGTTCTCCGCCTTCTGCGCGACGTAGCTCGCGACGGGCATCCCCTGGAACGTGCCGCCCGGTCCGGCGATGCCGCCCACGGTCGCCATCGAGAACGCCTGATCGTGCTCGTTCGAATACACGGCCGCCGCCTTGAACGGGCCGTTCGCGTAATTGACGCCGAAGCTCATCGTCCGGCCGGTCGAAAAGTTCGTCGTGTTGCCGAAGCCGAGCATCGCCCCCGCGGTGAAGCCCGCGTAAGTGGGCGAACGGTACTTGACCGAGTTGTTGAACGGCACCGTGCTCGTGTCCGCGAGCTGGTCGAGGTTGCCTGGATGGAACGCGTACCAGCTCTGCGCGAGGAACGCGGTCGACAGCGGATCGAGCCAGTCGAAGTTGAACGGCGTCTGATGGCCGAGCGTCAGCGTGCCGAGCTTGTCCGAATTCAGGCCGACGAACGCCTGGCGGTTCCACATCGTCCCCGCTGCCGCCATCTGGCCGTTGTTCGTATAGAAGCCGTTTTCGAGCTGAAAGATCGCCTTCAGGCCGCCGCCCAGATCCTCGACGCCTTTCAGGCCCCATCGATCGGGTTGCGTGTTGCCCTGAATCATCGACCACTTCGCGCCGCCGCCGACGTTGTTCACGTAGGCGACGCCGGCGTCGAGGCTGCCGTACAGCGTGACGTTGCTCTGCGCCCACGCGCCGGCGACGGCGCCCGCCCCGAGTAATGCTGCTACCGCATGCTTGACCATCTGATCTCCTGACCTTTGCTCCGAATGACGCGGGCGGTGGCCGCGCGCGAAAGAGTCGGCCACGCGCGTTCCCACGACTGAATTTCGGCCTTCTAATGTTCCATGTATGGAACCGCGTGCCTTTGGTGGAATGGAGTATAGGGGCGGAAATCGGCCGGATCAAAATAAATTTTCGAATCGGGGCGATGCGCGCGATTCGTCCGACGACATCTCGCTAACGTTATGAAAAATCAATGGAAAACCCGAAATTGCCGCGTCGCGCCGGCGGGGCCTGGGTTACCGCGCATCGTGCCGAATCCGAGTCTCGGTGTTTTCCCTAGGAGCTGCAGCTTTTTATTTTGATCTTCAAGGCACGCTCCTATAATCACCATCCATAAACTAACGTTCCGTATTTGGAACAAATGAATGGGTCGATTTGAAGGAAGGGTGTGAGATGTCTGAACAATGGGTTTGCGCCGGACACGCCGGCGCGTTGTCCGAGGATTCGCCGATCGAGTTCAAGCGCACCGATGGCGTCGAGATCGGGATCTATCAAGTCGGCGACGAGGTGTACGCGCTCGAAAACGTCTGCCCGCACGCCTACGCGCTTCTCACACAAGGCTTCGTCGACGACGGCACGGTCGAGTGCCCGCTGCACGAGGCGGTGTTCGACATCAAGACCGGCCAGTGCCTGAAGGGGCCGGGCGGCCGCGCGCTGAAGATGTACGCGGTGCGGCTCGCCGGCGAGGAAATCCAGATCAAGGTGGAATGACATGAACGAGACGACCGTGAACTTCAACCCGCTTCTGAAGCCGTGGCGCGCGCCGCAGCCGAACCACGTCGCGGGCAAGGGGCAGATCGAGATCCCCGGGCAGATGCCGAATCTCGTGTGGCAGACGCGCAAGGCCGAGCCGACGCAGTACGAGAACGATCTCGGCGACGCGCTCGAGCGCGTGTTCGAGAGCGGCGCGACCGAGCTGGTCGACGTCGTCGAAGGCTTGAACCGCATCGGTTTCCGCGCGCCCGACGGCGCCGAGTGGACCGCCGATCGCTTCTGCGCGGAACTCGCCGCGCTCGCCGAATGACGCAGCCGACCTCAAACGCTTCCGGAGCAAACAGATGACGTCTTCCGCCCAAACGAATCCCGGCGCCGATCCGATCCGCGACTATCTCGACCGCGGCATCCGCAACTACTGGTATCCCGTCGCGCCGAGCTGGCAGGTGTCGAGCGCGCCCGTCGGCATGACTCGGCTGTCCGAACAGATCGTGCTGTGGCGCGATCAGCAAGGCCAGGTGCATGCGCTCGAGGACCGCTGCCCGCACCGCGGCGCGCGGCTCTCGCTCGGCTGGAATCTCGGCGATCACGTCGCGTGCTGGTATCACGGCGTCGAGGTGAACGGCGGCGGCACGGTGACGAAGGTGCCGGCCGTGTCGAACTGTCCGCTCGAAGGGCAGGCGTGCGTGAAATCGTATCCGGTCGAAGAGCGCGCGGGCGCGATCTTCCTGTGGTTCGGCGACGACGCGCATCGCGAGCCCGCGCCGCTCGTGCTGCCGGACGAGCTCGTCGCGCCCGAGTATGCGCAGTTCGTGTGCGTGTCGAACTGGACCTGCAATTATCAATACGCGATCGACAACGTGATGGACCCGATGCACGGCGCGTATCTGCACGCGACGTCGCATTCGATGGCGGAAGGCGACAAGCAGGCCGACATGCGCGTGCGCAAGACCGAGACGGGCCTGATGTTCGAGAAGGCCAACCAGCGCGACGTGAACTTCGACTGGGTCGAGCTCGGCGAGACGGGCTGCATCTGGCTGCGCCTCGCGATTCCGTATCAGCGCAAGTTCGGCCCGGGCGGCAACTTCGGAATCATCGGCTTCGCGACGCCGATCGACAACGATCACTGCCAGGTCTATTTCTGGCGCACCCGCAAGGTCGAGGGCTGGCAGCGCGACGTATGGCGCTTCATGTACCGGAACCGCCTCGAAGGTCTGCATTGGGCGGTGCTCGAGCAGGACCGCTACGTGCTCGAGAGCATGGCGCCGAACGCGCGCGATCACGAATACCTGTATCAGCACGACGTCGGCATCACACGCGCCCGCCGGATGCTGCGGCAGCGCGCGCAGGAGCACCTCGCCGCGCTCGATGCGCAGCGCGCGGCGCAGGGCGAAGCGGCGGAGCGCGCATGAGCGCGCCCGTGCAAGCGATCGCGCTCGCCGGCCGTCGCGTGCTCGTCACGGGCGGCGCGCGCGGGCTCGGCGCGGCGTTCGTCGAGGCGCTCGTCGCGGCGGGCGCGAAGGTCGCGTTCGGCGACGTGCTCGAATCGGAAGGCCGCGCGCTCGAACAGCGCCTGCGCGACGCGGGCCGCGACGCGCGTTTCATTGCGCTCGATCTCGCGAATCCGCCGAGCGTCGCCGCGTTCGTCGACGAAGGCGCACGCGCACTCGGCGGCATCGACGGCCTGGTCAACAACGCGGCGATCACGAATTCCGGCGGCAGGCTCGCGACCGAGCTGTCGATCGACACGTGGGACGCGGTGATGGACGTCAACGTGCGCGGCGTGTGGCTCGCGTGCAACGCGGCGCTGCCGCATCTCGCGCGCTCGGGCCGCGGCGCGATCGTGAATCTCGCGTCGGACACCGCGCTGTGGGGCGCGCCGAAGCTGCTCGCGTACGTCGCGAGCAAGGGGGCGGTGATCGCGATGACGCACGCGCTCGCGCGCGAGTTCGGCGAGCACGGCGTGACGGTCAACACGATCGCGCCGGGCCTGACCGAAGTCGAGGCGACGGCCTACGTGCCCGCCGAGCGCCATGAGTATTACCTGCAGGGCCGCGCGCTGCCGCGCGCGCAGGTGCCGGCCGACGTGACGGGGCCGGTGCTGTTCCTTCTGTCCGACGCCGCGCGTTTCGTGACGGGCCAGTTGCTGCCCGTGAACGGCGGCTTCGTGATGCATTGATCGATTGTTAGCACTCTTGAAGGAGATGACGATGGCCGACGCCGATATCGAGCGTAAATCGTGGGACCAGCCGGCGAGCGAGAGCTTCGCCGAATGGATGGACGGGCGCGTCGCGCGCTTCGCGACGCGTCGCTACGACTGGGACGCACTGAAGTTCCAGGCCGATTTCGATCCGAAATACCGCCGCGCGCAGATGCGCTACGTGGGCACGGGCGGCACGGGCGTCGCGAAGGACGTGAACACGGTGCCGGCCGGCGGCTTCACGTTTTCGACGATGGTGATTCCGGCCGGCAACATCGGCCCGAGCCACATCCATATGGACGTCGAGGAAATCTTCTTCGTGCTGCGCGGCAAGATGAAGGTGATCTGCGAGCGCGACGGCGAGACCTGGGAAGCGGTGCTCGGCGAGCGCGACCTGATCTCGGTGCCGCCCGGCGTCTATCGGACCGAAATCAACATCGGCGAGGAGGACGCGCTGATGTGCGTGATGCTCGGCTCGCCGAAGCCGATCACGCCGACGTATCCGCCGGATTCGCCGCTCGCGAAGATCAAGCGCTGATGCACGGACGACGACGATGAGCGCGATTTCCGTGACGACGAACGACATCGGCGCGACGCCGTTCGCCGAACTGCTCGAACGCTTTCCCGAGCGGCGCGCGGCGGCGGGCGCAGCGGGCGCGATCGGTTACCGTGAGGCCGGCGACGCGCGCGGCGAGCGCTGTCCCGTCGTGCTGTTGCACGGGATCGGGTCGGGCGCGGCGTCGTGGGTGCGGCAGCTCGATACGCTCGGCGCGACGCGCCGTGCGCTCGCGTGGGACGCGCCCGGCTACGGCGCGTCGTCGCGCGTCGCCGCCGAGTCGCCCGTCGCGGCCGATTACGCGGCGTCGCTCGGCGCATGGCTCGACGCGCTGCGGATCGAGCGCTGCGTGCTCGTCGGCCACTCGCTCGGCGCGATCGTCGCCGGTGCGTTCGCGCGCGCCGCGGGCGAGCGTCTTTCAGGATTGCTGTTGATTTCGCCCGCGGGCGGCTATGGCGGCGCGCCCGCCGACGTGCGGGCCGAGCGGCGCGACAGCCGTCTCGCGCTGCTCGCGTCGCTCGGCCCGCAAGGGCTCGCCGAGCAGCGCAGCGCGAACATGCTGTCCGCGCATGCGAGCGACGCGGCGCGCGCATGGGTGCGCTGGAACATGGCGCGGATCGTGCCCGCCGGCTACGCACAGGCGACGCACCTGCTCGCGAACGCCGATCTCGCGACCGATCTCGTGCATTACCGCGGCCGCGTCGCGGTCGCGGTCGGCGCGGACGACGCGATCACGCCGCCCGCCGCATGCGAGCGGATCGCGCAAGCGGCGCGCGTCGGGCTGCAGGTGATCCCGCGCGCGGGGCACGCGGGCTACGTAGAAGCGCCCGATACGTATGGCGCGCTGATCGACGCGTTTTGCCGTCAGTGCGACGGACTGCGAGGTGCGGCATGAGCGAACCGCTGCTGAAAGACGCCGACGACGCGAAAAACGATTCGAACTACGTAGTACCGGGGCTCGAGCGCGGTCTGCGGATTCTCGCGGAGTTCTCGCCGCGCGAGCCGGTGCTCGGCGCGCCGGAGCTGTCGAAGCGGCTCGGCATTCCGCGCACGACGGTGTTCCGTCTGCTGCAAACGCTCGAATCGCTCGGTTTTCTCGAGCGCGCGGACAAGGACCGCAATTATCGATTGGGCGTCGCGGTGCTGCGCCTCGGCTTCGAATACCTGAGCTCGCTCGAGCTGACCGATCTCGGCTTGCCGGTGATCGAAGGCCTGCGCGACGCGACGGGCTTCACGACGCACATCGTGATCCGCGACGGCCGCGACGTCGTGTTCGTCGCGAAGGCGCAGAACGCGGGGCACGCGTTCGGCTCGGTGCGGGTGAACGTCGGCACGCGCTTGCCCGCGCATGCGACGACGCACGGCCACGTGCTGATGGGCGACCTGTCGCTCGCTCAGTTGTGCGCGCTGTATCCGGAGCCGGCGCTCGAGCGCGTGACGAAGGCGACGCCCGAGACCGTCGACGCGCTCTTCGGCGTGATCCGCGACGACGCGCGGCGCGGCTACGGGATCGGCAACTCGGCGTTCGAGCGCGACATCTCGGTCGTTACGGCGCCGGTGCGCAACGACGCGAGCAAGATCGTCGCCGTCGTCACGGTGACGGTGCCGCGGCCGGAGATCGACGCGTCGCTCGTCGCAGACGGGCTGATCGACAAGGTGCTGCGCGCGGCGGCGGAGCTGTCGCGGCGGCTGAACTACCGGCCCGACGACGAAAACACCTATTTGAAGGCATTGGGATTGCGATGATCCAGATCGATTTGAGCGGGCAGGTCGCCGTGGTGACGGGCGGCTCGTCCGGCATCGGCTACGCGACGGCCGAGCTTTTCCTGCGCGCGGGCGCGTCGGTCGCGATATGCGGCCGCGACGACGAGCGGCTCGCGAATGCGCAGGCGCGGCTCGCGCAGCAGTTCCCGCGCGAGCGCGTGCTCGCCGCGCGCTGCGACGTGCTCGACGAGGCCGATGTGAACGCGTTCGCGCAGGCGGTCGCCGAACGTTTCGGCGGCGCCGACATGCTCGTCAACAACGCGGGCCAGGGCCGCGTGTCGACGTTCGCCGACACGACCGACGATGCGTGGCGCGACGAGCTCGAACTGAAGTACTTCAGCGTCATCCGCCCGACGCGCGCGTTTTTGCCGCTGCTGCGCGCGTCGGCCGCGCCGACGATCACCTGCGTGAACTCGCTGCTCGCCTTGCAGCCGGAGCCGCACATGGTCGCGACGTCGTCGGCGCGCGCGGGCGTGATGAGCCTCGTCAAGTCGCTCGCGACCGAGCTCGCGCCCGAGCGCATCCGCGTCAACTCGATCCTGATCGGCATCGTCGAATCGGGGCAGTGGCGGCGGCGCTACGAAACGCAGGCCGATCCGGCTGAATCGTGGGAAGCGTGGACGGCCGCGCTCGCCGCGAAGAAGAACATTCCGCTTGCGCGCTTCGGCCGGCCCGGCGAGGCCGCGTGGGCGCTCTTTTATCTCGCAACGAATCTGTCGTCGTACACGACGGGCAGCCATATCGACGTATCAGGAGGCTTTGCACGCCATGTCTAACAAAACCACCACCACGGTAGGCGAGCTGATTGCCGCCTTCCTCGAACAATGCGGCGTGAAGACCGCCTTCGGCGTGATCTCCATTCACAACATGCCGATCCTCGACGCGATCCATACGCGCGGCAAGATCCGCTACGTCGGCGCGCGCGGCGAAGCAGGCGCCGTCAACATGGCCGACGGCCTCGCGCGCGTGTCGGGCGGGCTCGGCGTCGCGTTCACGAGCACGGGCACCGCGGCGGGCAACGCGGCGGGCGCGATGGTCGAGGCGCTGACGGCCGGCACCGCGCTCCTGCACATCACGGGGCAGATCGAGACGCCTTACCTCGACCAGGATCTCGCGTACATCCACGAAGCGCCGGATCAGCTGTCGATGCTGAACGCGATCTCGAAGGCCGCGTATCGCGTGCGCACGGTCGAGACCGTGCTGCCGACGATCCGCGAGGCGGTGCGCGTCGCGATGACCGCGCCGAGCGGCCCGGTGTCGGTCGAGATTCCGATCGACATCCAGGCGGCCGAAATCGAATGGCCGGACGACCTCGCGCCTGCGCACGTCGCGGTGCGCGAGCACGACGGCGCGCGCGTCGCGCAGCTCGCCGAGCGTCTCGCGGGCGCGCGCCGGCCGCTCCTGTGGCTCGGCGGCGGCGCGCGGCACGCGCGTGCGGAGGTCGAGCGGCTCGTTGCGCTCGGCTTCGGCGTCGTCACGAGCGTGCAAGGGCGCGGCGTGCTGCCCGAGGATCATCCGGCGACGCTCGGCGCGTTCAACGTCCACGCGGCCGTCGAGAGCTTCTACAAGACGTGCGACGCGGTCGTCGTCGTCGGTTCGCGGCTGCGCGGCAACGAGACGCTGAAGTACAAGCTCGCGCTGCCGCGACCGCTCTTCCGCGTCGACGCCGACGCGCTCGCCGACAACCGCGGCTATCGCAACGACCTGTTCGTGCACGGCGACGCGAAGCGCGTGCTCGCCGAGCTTGCCGACCGGCTCGAAGGCAGGCTCGCCGTCGATCCGCGCTTCGCCGGCGATCTCGCGGCCGCGCGCGAAGCGGCGGTCGCCGACGTCGGCAAGGGGCTCGGCCCGTACAAGCGTTTCGTCGACACACTGCAGCAGGCGGTCGGCCGCGACTACAACTGGGTGCGCGACGTGACGATCTCGAACAGCACGTGGGGCAACCGCCTGTTGCAGATCTTCGCGCCGCGCGCGGGCGTGCATGCGCTGGGCGGCGGGATCGGCCAGGGGATGCAGATGGCGATCGGCGCGGCGCTCGCCGGTGCGGCCGCGAAGACCGTGTGCCTCGTCGGCGACGGCGGCCTGATGGTGAACGTCGGCGAGCTCGCGACCGCCGTGCAGGAAAACGCGAACGTGATGATCGTGCTGATGAACGACCAGTGCTACGGCGTGATCCGCAACATCCAGGATGCGCAATACGGCGGCCGCCGCTGCTACGTCGAGCTGCATCAGCCGGACTTCGCGCAGTTCTGCGCGAGCCTGAACCTCGCGCACCACCGGATCACGTCGCTCGACGACGCGGAGCGCATCGTCCACGAAGGGCTCGCGCACGACGGCCCGGTGCTGGTCGAGGTCGACATGCTGTCGGTCGGCTCGTTCGCGACCGCGTTCGCCGGCCCGCCCGTCAAGAAGGACACGCCCGCGGAGCGCCAATATGCGTAACGCCCACGCTCCCGTCGACGTCGCGATGATCGGCTTCGGCGCGATCGGCGCGGCCGTCTACCGCGCGGTCGAGCACGACGCCGCGCTGCGCGTCGCGCACGTGATCGTGCCCGAGCATCAATGCGACGCGGTGCGCGGCGCGCTCGGCGGGCGCATCGACGTCGTGTCGTCGGTCGATGCGCTCGCGTGCCGCCCGCAGTTCGCGCTCGAATGCGCGGGGCACGGCGCGCTCGTCGACCACGTCGTGCCGCTGCTGAAGGCGGGCACCGATTGCGCGGTCGCGTCGATCGGCGCGCTGTCCGATCTCGCGCTTCTCGACGCGCTGTCGGAAGCGGCCGACGAAGGCGGCGCGACGCTGACGCTCTTGTCGGGCGCGATCGGCGGGATCGACGCGCTCGCGGCAGCGAAGCAGGGCGGCCTCGACGACGTGCTGTACGTCGGCCGCAAGCCGCCGCTCGGCTGGCTCGGCACGCCGGCGGAAACGCTGTGCGACCTGCGCGCGCTGACGGCCGAGCAGACGATCTTCGAAGGCAGCGCGCGCGACGCGGCGCGGCTCTATCCGAAGAATGCGAACGTCGCGGCGACGGTCGCGCTGGCGGGCATCGGCCTCGACGCGACGAAGGTGCGCCTGATCGCGGACCCGGCGGTGACGCGCAACGTGCACCGGATCACGGCGCGCGGCGCGTTCGGCGAGATGTCGATCGAGATGAGCGGCAAGCCGCTGCCCGACAACCCGAAGACGTCAGCGCTCACGGCGTTCAGCGCGATCCGCGCGCTGCGCAACCGCGCGTCGCACTGCGTGATCTGAATGATCTGAACCGGCTGGGACACCCATCATCATGACTGCATTCGATTCTTCCCTCGTGCCGTCGGGCGAGATCCTGATCGGCGGCGAGTGGCGCCGCGGCCGCGGCGCGACGACGCCGAACTTCTATCCGGCCGACGGCTCGCGCAACACCGAGATTCACATGGCCGACGCGGCCGACGCGCATGAAGCGGTTGAGGCCGCCGACGCCGCGTGGCGCCGCGCGAATTGGGCCGGCCTCAAGCCGCATCAGCGCGCGGCCGTGCTGTACCGGATCGCCGATCTGATCCACGCGAATCACGAGGCGCTCGCGCAGTTGCAGCGGCGCGACAACGGCAAGCCGATCAACGAGACGCGCGCGCTCGTCGCGAGCGCGGCGAGCACGTTCCGCTACTTCGCCGCGTGCGCGGAGACGCTCGACGAGGCACTGACGCCGTCGCGCGGCGATTACATGACGATGAGCGTGCACGAGCCGCTCGGCGTCGTCGCGGCGATCACGCCGTGGAATTCGCCGATCGCGTCCGACGCGCAGAAGCTCGGCCCCGCGCTCGCGGCCGGCAACGCGGTCGTGCTGAAGCCCGCCGAGGTGACGCCGCTCGCGTCGCTCGCGCTCGCGCGTCTCTGCGAGCAGGCGGGCGTGCCGCCCGGCGTGATCTCGGTGCTGCCGGGCAAGGGCTCGGTGATTGGCGACGCGCTCGTGCGCCATCCGCGCGTGAAGAAGGTGTCGTTTACGGGCGGCACCGAAGTCGGACGCGGGATCGCGCGGCTCGCCGCGGAGAAGCTGATGCCGCTGTCGCTCGAGCTGGGCGGCAAGTCGCCGACGATCGTGTTCGACGACGCCGATCTCGATCACGCGGTCAACGGCGTGCTGTACGGCATTTTCAGCTCGTCAGGCGAATCGTGCATCGCCGGTTCGCGCCTCTTCGTGCAGCGGTCGATCTACGACGCGTTCGTCGCGCGCCTCGTCGACGCGGCGCGCAAGCTGCGCGTCGGCGATCCGGCGAGCGAGCGCACGCAGATGGGCCCGCTCGTCACCGCGCAGCATCGCGACACGATCGAGCGCTACGTGGCGCTCGGCCGCGACGAAGGCGGCCGCGTGCTGTGCGGCGGCGAGCGGCCGACGGGCGAAGGCCGCGACGCGGGCTTCTTCTATCTGCCGACGATCCTCGACGGCCTGTCGAACCACGCGCGCATCTGCCAGGAAGAGATCTTCGGGCCGGTGCTCGTCGCGCTGCCGTTCGACGACGAGGCGTCGCTCGTCGCCGCAGCGAACGACAGCGTGTTCGGCCTCGCCGCCGGCATCTGGACGCGCGACTACAAGCGCGCGTGGCGCGTCGCGCGCGCGCTCGACGCGGGCACCGTGTGGATCAACACATACAAGCAGTTCTCGATCTCGACGCCGTTTTCCGGCTGGAAGGAAAGCGGGATGGGCCGCGAGAAGGGCAGCCTCGGGATTCGCGAGTACATGCAGCAGAAGAGCCTCTACTGGGGCTTGAACGATTCGCCGCTGCCGTGGGCGAACTGACGGAAAGGACCATCGAATGAGCATTCTCGGCATCGAACAGATTACCTACGGCGTGACCGATCTCGCGACGTGCCGCCGCTTCTTCGCGGACTGGGGCCTCACGGAGGTCGCGCGCGACGCGACGCACGTGCGCTTCGAGACGATGAACGGCTGCACGGTGCTCGTCGTCGACGCGAGCGATCCGTCGCTGCCGCCCGCGTTCGAGGCAGGCCCGACGCTGCGCGAGGTGACATGGGGCGTCGGCACGCGGGCGGAGCTCGACGCGCTGCGCGGCAGGCTCGCCGGCCAGCCGGGCCACTACGAGATCGACGACGCGATCGGCTGCATCGATCCGAACGGCATGGCGATCCGCATCGAAGTGACGCGCAAGCGCGCCGTCGACGTGAAGGGTTCGCTGCCGAACGTGTGGGGCGAGACGCTGCGCGTCGATCAGCCGGCCGCGATCTACGAGCGCGCGGAGCCGATCGAAGTCGGGCACGTCGTGTTCTTCACGAACCGGCTCGCCGAGCAGGAAGCGTTCTACCACACGCTGCTCGGCTTCGAGACGTCGGACCGCTATCCGGGCCGCGGCGCGTTCATGCGCTGCGCGCCGCACGGCGGCCATCATGACCTGTTCCTGCTCGCGCTCCCGAACGGCAAGCGCGGCCTGAACCACGTCGCGTTCACGGTGCGCGACATCCACGAAGTGTTCGGCGGCGGGATGCACATCAGCCGCTGCGGCTGGGAGACGCAACTCGGGCCGGGACGCCATCCGGTGTCGTCCGCGTACTTCTGGTACTTCCGCAATCCGGCGGGCGGCCTCATCGAATACTACGCGGACGAGGACATGCTGACGCCCGCGTGGCAGCCGCGCGAGTTCGAACCGGGCCCGACCGTGTTCGCCGAGTGGGCGATCGACGGCGGCCTCGACGGCGACACGCGCCGGCAGAAGCACGCGCAGGCGCCGGAAGGCAAGTTCATGACGGAGCGCAAAGATGACTGAGCAAGCGAATGCCGCAGGGGAGGCCGCGCCGCGGGCCGTCGTCGTGATCGGCGGCGGGCAGGCGGCAGGCTGGGTGGTGAAGACGCTGCGCGGCGAAGGCTTCGCCGGGCGCATCGTGATGATCGCGGACGAAGTGCATTTGCCGTACGAGCGGCCGCCGCTGTCGAAGGCCGTGCTCGCGGGCGACGCGGATATCTCGACCGTGCGCGTCGTGCAGCCCGACGAATTCGGCGCGCTCGCGGTCGAGACGTGGCAGCCGGAGCGGGCGGCGTCGATCGATCGCGCGCGGCGCGTCGTGCGCACCGAGTCGGGCCGCGAGGTCGAATACGACCGGCTCGTGATCGCGACGGGCGGCGCGCCGCGCCGCTTGCCGGATGCGATCGTCAAGATGCCTAACCTTCATTACCTGCGCACGCTCGACGAGGCCGTCGCGCTCGGCGAGAAGCTGCGCGCGAGCCGTCGCGTGCTCGTGATCGGCGGCGGCTGGATCGGGCTCGAAGTCGCGGCGACCGCGCGCAAGCTCGGCGTCGACGCGGTCGTCGTCGAGGGTGCGCCGCGGCTGTGCGCGCGCTCGGTGCCGGACGCGGTGTCCGATTTCCTGCTCGAGCTGCATCGCGCGAACGGCGTCGACGTGCGCCTGAACGCGTCGCTCGCGTCGCTCGATGCGCACCCGGACGACGCGAGCCGCGTGCGCGCGACGCTCGCCGACGGCACGACCGTCGACGCGGATATCGCGGTCGCGGGCATCGGCCTCGCGCTCAACACGTCGCTTGCCGCGGACGCCGGGCTGCACGTCGACGACGGCGTCGTCGTCGACGAATACGGGGCGACGAGCGATCCGGCGATCTTCGCGTGCGGCGACGTCGCGAACCATCCGAACGCATGGCTGAAGCGCCGGGTGCGGCTCGAATCGTGGGCGAACGCGCAAAACCAGGCGATCGCCGCGGCGAAGGCGGTGCTCGGCGTGCGCGCGCCGTACGCGGAGATTCCGTGGTTCTGGTCCGATCAATACGACGTGAACCTGCAGATTCTCGGCGACCTGCCTGCCGACGCGCAGCTCGTGATTCGCGGCGACGTCGCGGCAAAGCGCGCGACGCTGTTTTTTCTGACGGACGGCGCGCTGCGCGGCGTGATCGCGATCAATTCGGCGCGCGACCTGAAGCTCGCGCGCAAATGGATGAGCCAGGGACGCGCGATCGACGTCGCCGCGCTGGCCGACACGACGAAGGCGCTCGCCTGATCGACGAGAACGACAACATGGAGGAGAACACACGCATGAGCACACTGGAAAGCGCCGTCGCGGGCGGGTCCGCGGCCGAAGCGGCGGCGAGCGCCGCGACCCCCGGCGCGATCATCGCGCGCCTCGAGCGGCTGCCCGCGAACGCGATGCAGATCCGCGCGCGCGTGCTGATCGGCACCGCGACGTTCTTCGACGGCTTCGACGTGATCACGATCGCGGCGACGCTGCCGCTCCTGATCCACAAGTGGGGGCTCTCGCCGAATCAGGTCGGGATGCTGATCGCGTCGGGCGCGATCGGTCAACTGCTCGGCGCGTTCCTGTTCCCGGCGCTCGCGGAGAAGTACGGCCGCGTGCGCGCGATCGCATGGAGCTCGGCCGTGATCGGCGTGACGAGCATCGCATGCGGATTCGCTTCGACGTTCGAAGCATTCGTGCTGCTGCGGATCATGCAGGGGATCGGCCTCGGCGGCGAGCTGCCGGTCGCCGCGACCTACATCAACGAGATCACGCGCGCGCACGGCCGCGGCCGCTTCGTGCTGCTGTACGAGATCGTGTTCCCGATCGGGCTGCTCGCGTCGATGGCGCTCGGCGCGTGGCTCGTGCCGCGCTTCGGCTGGGAGGTGATGTACTTCATCGGCGGGATGCCGCTCGTGCTCGCGCTCGTGCTGACGCGGCTCGTGCCGGAGTCGCCGCGCTGGCTCGCCGCGCGCGGTCGGCTCGACGAAGCGGGGCGGGCGCTGCATGTGTTCGAATCGTCGGTGAAGGGGCCGCTGCCTCCCGTGGCGCACGCAGGCGAGTTCGACACGCTCATGCGTAGTCATCCGAAACGCCGGATGGTCGATCTGTTCGGGCCCGCCTATCTGAAGCGCACGCTGGCGGTCGCGACGCTGTGGGCGACCTGCGGATTCATCCAGTATGGGCTCTCGACCTGGCTGCCGACGATCTACAAGAACTTCTATCACGCGCCGCTGCAGCTCGCGTTGAACCTCGCCGTGATCGGCTCGGTGATGGGCGTGGTCGGCTCGCTCGTGTCGGCGCTCACCGTCGACGTGGTCGGCCGCAAGCCGGTGATCGTCTGGTCGTTCGTGCTGTGCGCGCTGTCGCTCGTGTTCGCGGGGATCTATCACGCGTCGTCGGTGTACGTCGTCGCCGCGTTCTGCTCGCTCGCGCTCGGCCTGATGGCGTCGGGGTTCATCACGTCCTATGTGTACACGCCCGAGCAGTATCCGACGAGCATCCGCGCCGCCGGCTGCGGGCTCGGCAGCGCGTGGCTGAAGATCGCGTCGTTCGTCGCGCCGATGGTGGTGCCGCGCGCGATCGTCGGCGGCGATCTGAGCCCGGCGTTCTACCTGCTCGCGGCGGTGCCGCTCGTCGCCGCGCTGACCGTGCATTTCGTCGGCATCGAGACGAAAGGGCAGGTGCTCGAGAAACTCGAGGCGTAGCGCGGCGCTTCCGTCACGCTCGGCAAGGCAAAGAGGACGGCCCGGGAAATTCTCGGGCCGTTTTTCTTTTCGTGCGCTTGCCGCAAAAAGCGGTCGAAAAGATGCATCGAATGAGACGGCCGGCGTGTCCGCGCGATTCGCATCGCTCCGGCGGGCGGCGCGCGCCGGTTCTGAAGTTCGATAAATCGCGTTTCATTGATTTATTTATTGAACGTTTAAAACTCTTATCGAATGGCAGGAATTTTCTTATGTTGAATCTTTGGTAATGTTGGCTGGATTACATTTTTCGAATTCTTTCTCCAGTGTTCGATGGATTACTGTTTTTGATTATTTGGGAAGTGGCGAGGTGGAAAGTTATTAATATCCCTGCCTGCGAGGCGTGATCGGGGTTCGAGATTGATGCACCGGGAATCATATAAATGATTTTTGCATTTTAATCGCAATGCGTGATTCCGTTTTCGATGGCGCCAGTCCGGCGGACTGGGCGATCGGATACCTACCCTGCTGACGACCCGTGCGAATTGAATTCTCAGGGGATATTGAGTGAACAAAATCTACAATGTTGTCTGGAGCCGGGTGCGAGGCCAATTGATTGCGGTATCTGAATTTGCCGGGTCGAATGGAAGCAGGGGCTCGACGGCGGCTCGCGTCGACGCAGGCGCTGCGGCTTCCCGAGCGTCGCGCATTTCGTCGGCGAAGCTCGGCCTGATGTCGCTGTCGGTGGCCGCGGCGTTGGGCGCGATGGCCACCGACGCCGCCGCGCAGGTCAGCTATGCGGCGGGCTATAACGCGTACGCCGGCCCCGGCGGCAATACCGGCCCATGGGCGTTTTATAACCCGGCTTTCAGTCCGGGCTCGCTGCTGTACGGCACGGCGGTCGGCAACTACGCCTACGCGAACGGCGAGGGCGGCTCGGCCCACGGCGATCACGCCGCGGCGACCGGCCGCCTCGGCACCGCGCTCGGCGTCTATTCGGAAGCGGCGGGCGACGGCGGAACCGCGATCGGCGCCAGCGCGAGAGCGCTGCCGGACTTCAGCCTGGCGATCGGCACGAACGCGCAGGCGCTGAAGGACACGGGGCAGTCGATACCCGGCCGCGAAGACATCGGCACGATCGCGATCGGCTCCGGCGCGTTCGCACAGGGCGACAACAGCGACCCGCTGCACGTGTCCGCGCCGAACGCATTCGGCGGCTACTCGTCGGCCACGGCGAGCGGCGCCGTGGCGCTGGGCGAGGGCGCTGCGTCGTCCGCCTATTATGCGAACGCGCTCGGTGCCTATTCGAAGGCATCGGGGGCGGGCGCGGTCGCGGTGGGCGGCGGCGCCGAGGCGACGGCTCAAGGATCGGTCGCGATCGGCGGCGCGACGAGCGTCAACAATGCGACCGCGCTGTCCGGCTATGCGAGCGCAAGCGGCGTCAACGCGATTGCGATCGGCTCCGGCGCCCAGGCGACCGGCAGTCAGTCGATCAGCATCGGCACGGGCAACGTCGTGTCGGGCGCGAACGCGGGCGCGTTCGGCGATCCGTCGACGGTCACGGGCACGGGCTCGTATTCGTTCGGCAACAACAACACGATCAACGCGAACAACGCATTCGTGCTCGGCAACAACGTGACGATCGGCTCGGGTCTCGACGGCTCCGTGGCGCTCGGCAACGGCACGACGGTGGCGGCGGCCAACCCGACCAGCAGCGCGACGATCACCACGACGTCCGGCGGCCAGCTGACGCTGTCCGGCTTCGCCGGCGCGAATCCGACGAGCGTCGTGAGCGTCGGCGCGCCGGGCGCCGAGCGCCAGATCACGAACGTGGCGGCGGGGCGCATCACGTCGACCTCGACGGATGCCGTCAACGGCAGCCAGCTGTATGCGGTCGCGAGCACCATCGACAACGCGGTGAACGGCGGCGGGATCAAGTACTTCCACGCGAATTCGGCCGCGCCCGATTCCACGGCGGCGGGCGCCGATAGCGTCGCGGTCGGGCCGGCTGCCGTCGCCTACGGTCAGGACTCGATCGCCGAGGGCGCGAACGCATCGGCGGGCGTGAGCGGCAATCCCGCGATTGCCGGCGACGTCGCGCTCGGCAGCGGCGCGCAGGCGGCGGGCGGACGATCGCTCGCACTCGGCGCGAACGCGTCCGTCAACACGGCGGGCGGCGTGGCGCTCGGCGCCGGTTCGGTCGCGAATCGCGCGGCCGGCACCTACACGGATCCGATCACGGGCAGCAGCTTCACGACCGCGCTCGGCGCGGTATCGGTCGGCCTTGAAGGATCGCTGCGTCAGATCACCAACGTCGCGGCGGGCACGCAGGCGACGGACGCGGTGAACGTCGGCCAGTTGCAAGGCGCGATTGCGCAGCTGAACCAGTCGATCCGGAACATCACGAACGGGTCGAACTCGGGCAACAACGGGAACAACGGCAATAACACCGGGCAAACCGTGTCGGGCCAGTGGATCACGGGCAATCCGTCGACCTATACGGCGCCCGTCGCGAGCGGCATCGGTTCGACCGCCGCGGGCAGCGGCAGTGTCGCGTCCGGCACGAACAGCGTCGCGCTCGGCGACGGCGCGTCGGCTGCCGGCAACAACTCGGTGGCACTCGGCGCCCATTCGGTCGCGACCGCGCCGAACACGGTGTCGGTCGGCTCGGTCGGCAACGAGCGGACGATCTCCAATGTCGCGCCGGGCGTCAACGGCACCGATGCGGTGAACGTGAACCAGTTGAACAACGGCATCGGCAATGCGGTCGGTCAGGCGAATCAGTACACGGATCAGAAGGTCGATCATCTGCGGCGCGAGATGAACGGCGGCGTGGCCGCGGCGATGGCCGTGGCCGGATTGCCGCAGCCTACCGCGCCGGGCAAGAGCATGGTGGCGATCGCGGGCTCGACGTGGCAGGGGCAGCAAGGCTTCGCGCTCGGCGTATCGACGATCTCCGAGAACGGCAAGTGGCTGTACAAGGGCTCGCTCACGACCAGCACGCGCGGCGGTACCGGCGCGGTGCTCGGGGCGGGCTATCAGTGGTGAGGCGAGTCGCGCATGACGGCCGGTCTCGTGCCGGCCGTCCGGACGATAAGGAATCCAATATGAAAATGAACAGGATATCGAAATATGTGGCGGCGGCCGGATTTTGCGGGGCGCTGCTGGCGGGATGCGGAATGGCGCCGACCACCGCGCCGGACGGGTCGGTCGGGTTCCCGGCGCGCGACAGCGCATGGCTGAAGGAGGGCGCGTTCGTGAATGTCGAGAATCTGCGGCAGATCGGTCCCGGTCTCGACAAGAACCAGGTCTATGCGCTGATCGGCGAGCCGCATTTCAGCGAGGGGATCTTCGGCGTGCACGTGTGGAACTACGTGTTCAATTTCCGCACGGGTCCGGGGCCGAGCGGCGTCGTGACGTGCCAATACCAGATCCAGTATGACGATCACTATCGCGTGAAATCGACGTACTGGAAGGAGCCGGCGTGCAAGGCGCTCGCCGACGGCCCGAAGCCGGCGCCCACGGTGCAGACGGCGCCGAGCGACAATGTGAAGCAGTTCACGCTCGATTACCACCTGCTGTTTCCGTTCGACAAATCGGCGCTGCGCGATCTGCTGCCGAGCGGGCGCGCGGAGCTGGACCGGATCGCGGCCACGCTGCAGCAGCAATACCAGCACATCCGCTCGGTTCGGGTCACCGGCTATACCGATCGGCTCGGCACGGATGAATACAACCGCCAACTGTCGCTCGCCCGGGCTGAAACGATTCGCTCTTACCTGACGACGCGCGGCTTGCCGGGCGATCTGATCGTCGCGCAAGGGCTCGGCAAGGCCGATCCGGTGAGCGCCGGGTGTCCCGCCGGCCGTTCGTCCGAAGCGATCGCGTGTCTCGCGCCGGATCGACGCGTCAGGATCGACGTCGCAGGCGAGCGGCGCTAGGCCCGCCGCGACGGGGTGCGATGCCGGCGTGCGTCGGTACGCTGGCGGCGCCGAAAGCTCGCCGCGTGCGGCCGATCGGCGCCACGGCCGATTCGTGCGCGAATCGGCGCGCCGACTAGCTAGCGCACGGCGGTAACAGGCACGTTCGCGATGCGTACGAGGCGGTCGAGGATGCTGCGGTGGAAAAAATGGGCGAGCGCGTGGAGCGGATCGCGGCGCGGCGCGACGACGACGATCTCGTCGCAGCCGTTCTCCGCCGCGCAGGCGGCGATCGTGTCGGCGATCGGGCCGACTTTCATCGCGACCGAATATTTGACGTGAGCGTCTTTGAGGATGCCGATGGCTTGGGCGAGTTCGCCTTCCGAGAAATCATGCTCGATCTGGCGGAGCTTCGCGAGCGAATGGAAGGCTTCGAGGCGGGTGGATTCGAGAGGGGGCTGCACGTTGATCAGCACGACTTCGGACGCACATCGCTCGTGATACAGAAAGGCGGCGTGCCGCACGGCCTGCAGCGAACGCTGCGAGTGACCGACGGGGACCAGGAGTTTGAGCATGAGAAAACCTGTTCGGTAACGCGGTGACAGTAGGCTAGTCCTGTCGCCGTCGGCATGGCCTAAAGAAATTTGGGGGCGGCGTAAAAATGTTGTAAACGTCCGGCACGTCGTCGCGCTATAAAAAATACAAGAAATATAAATTTATGCGCATAAAGGGACAGGGTTCGGCCGGGACGGATTCGCGCCTTCGACAGTGTTCCGCTTCGGAGCGAGCCGGGCTTCCGGAGCCCCGTGTTGAACGCGACAGCGCGAGGCGGGACTTCTCGCTTCGTCCGCCTATCGTAGCGCCGGCGCGCGGATTCGGCGCATCGTCAATTGGATCGTTATCCGAATCGTCCGGAGGAATTGCCGCGATGCAGCGGGTCGCACCCGGAGCCGGGTCGCCGCGCAGCGGGATCCGAGGCGTTTATATAATCGTCCGCATCCGGCGAAGGCGGCGCTGTCGCGACGCCGTCGCACGCATTGCCGCCGACGTATCCACCGACCCACACGGAGACCCGTATGTCCGCAGGCATTTCCCCGTCTTCCCGCCCGCCCGCCGCGCCCCTCGATCCTCTCGATCCTCTCGATCCGCTCGTCGACATGCCCGCGCATGCGCTCGCCGCGGCGATCCGGCGCAAGGACGTGTCGTGCGTCGAGACAATGCGCGCGTATCTCGCTCACATCGAGCGCGTGAACGGCGACGTCAACGCGATCGTCGCGCTGCGCGAACCCGATGCGCTGCTCGCCGAAGCCGCGCAGAAAGACGCGGCGCTCGCGCGCGGCGAATATGCAGGCTGGCTGCATGGCATCCCGCAGGCGCCGAAGGATCTCGCGATGACGAAGGACATCGTGACGACGCTCGGCTCGCCGATCTTCCGCACGATGAGGCCGTCGGCCGACGCGCTCGTCGTCGAGCGGATGCGCGCGGCGGGAGCGGTGTTCGTCGGGAAGACGAACACGCCGGCGTTCGGGCTGGGCTCGCATACGTTCAACGAGGTCTATGGTGCGACGCACAATCCGTACGACCTGTCGAAAAGCGCGGGCGGCAGCAGCGGCGGCGCGGCGGCGGCGCTCGCCGCGCGGATGCTGCCCGTCGCCGACGGCAGCGATTTCGGCGGCTCGCTGCGCAATCCGGCCGCGTTCTGCAACGTGTACGGCTTTCGACCGTCGCAAGGGCGCGTGCCGCGTTGGCCGAGCGTCGACGTGTTCGTCCAGCAACTCGGCACCGAAGGGCCGATGGGGCGCACGGTCGTCGACGTCGCGCTGCTGCTCGCGATCCAGGCGGGCTACGACCGGCGCGATCCGCTGTCGCTCGCCGAAGATCCGCAGCGCTTCGCGCAATCGCTCGATGCCGATCTGCGCGGCAAGCGGATCGCGTGGGTCGGCGACTGGAACGGCTATCTCGCGATGGAGCCCGGCGTGCTGGCGCTGTGCGAGGCGAGCTTCGACGCGCTGCGCGCGATCGGCTGCGATGTCGATGCGGCGCTGCCGTCGTTTTCTCCGGAGCGGATCTGGCAGACCTGGCTCGTGCACCGGCATCTGCTGTCGGGCGGAAATCTGCTGATGCATTACCGCGACCCGTCGCGGCGCGCATTGCTGCAGCCGGAAGCGATCTACGAGGTGGAGGGCTTGTTCAAGCTCGGCGCGTCCGACGTCTACGACGCGAGCGCCGCGCGCAGCGCGTGGTACCACGCGCTGACGACGTTCTTCGAGCGCTACGACTACATTGCCGCGCCGACCGCACAGGTCTTTCCGTTCGACGTCGGCCTCCGCTGGCCGCAAGCGATCGCGGGACGCACGATGGATACTTATCACCGCTGGATGGAGACGGTCGTGCCGTGGACGCTCGCCGGCTGTCCGGTGATCAGCGTGCCGGTCGGATTCAACGCGGCGGGGCTGCCGATGGGCATGCAGCTGATCGGCCGGCCGCGCGACGATTTCGCGGTGCTGCAACTCGCGCGTGCGTACGAAATGGAGCGGGACTGGGTGAATGCGCGCCGGCCCGCGTTACCCGGCGCTCGAATCGAGTAGACGCGGCGGCGCATGACGGGCGCGGCTGATCGGCCATACGCGGGTCGCTCCGATCGACCGCCGAGATGCTCGAGGCGGTCGGCGCGCCGAAGTCGCGTGGATGCGCATTGGAACTATGCCGTCAATTCTTTTGGCATGCTGAACTATCGAGCCGGCTCACTTCGCGATCCTCAATTCACTCGCCGGCAGCCGGCTCGTCGATTTCAATTCGCGCATCGAAATCGTGCTGAGCAGTTCCTTGACGCCCGGCAGCGACCGGAGCCGATTCAATACGAAGCTCGAGAACGTATCGAAATTCTTCGCGACGATTTGCACGAGATAGTCGTGCTGCCCGGTCGTGTTATGGCACGCGACCACTTCCGGCATTGCCATCACGCCTGCTTCGAACGCTCGGCAGGTTTTTTCGGTATGGCTGTCGAGCGAAATGTTGACGAATGCGACGATCTCGTAGCCGAGCGCACGCCGATCGAGGATCGCCTGATAACCTGAGATGAAGCCGTCTGCTTCGAGCCGGCGCAGACGCTTCCAGCACGGCGCCGCGGACAGCGCCACGCGATCGGCCAGCTCCGCGTTGCTGAGGCGTCCGTTCTCCTGCAGGATCTTCAGAATCTTCAGATCTGTTTCGTCCAGCTTCATGCCGATCGCCATTTTTTTTATGAGGGAAATGAAGGAAGAAATATTCTTTTCATTATAGGGGCGTGCACGAATGAAATGGAAAGCATATTTCCTGCTAGCTTTCTTACACTGAGCCGATTGGCGATCGACGCGGCGCACGGCTTACCGCGCGCCGGCGAATCGAATCGCATCCATCGTAAACAGGAGCCACCGCATGACGTATTCGAGCTATCACAAGAAGGACATCGACGGCCGTCCGTTGCATCCGGAAACGCAGATGATGTCGTACGGATTCGATCCGTTCCTGTCCGAGGGTGCGGTGAAGCCGCCGGTGTTCCTGACATCGACGTTCGCGTTCCGCTCGGCGGAGGACGGCGCCGATTTCTTCGACGTCGTGTCGGGCCGCAAGCCGCTTCCGCAGGGCGAGGCGGCGGGCCTCGTCTACAGCCGCTTCAATCATCCGAATCTCGAGATCGTCGAGGACCGCCTCGCGCTGCTCGACGGCTCCGAGGCGGCCGTCGTCACATCGAGCGGGATGTCGGCGATCAGCGCGATCTTTCTCGCGTTCCTGCGGCCCGGCGATCAACTGGTGCAATCGGTGCCGCTGTACGGCGGCACCGAAACGCTGATCGCGAAGTTCTTCCGCGAATGGGGCGTGACCGCGCATCCGATCGAGGACGGCCTGTCGCCGCAGTCGATCGGCGCGGCGCTCGAAGCCGCCGCGCAGCAGGGACCGGTGCGGCTTTGCTACGTCGAGACGCCGGCGAACCCGACCAACGCGCTGATCGATCTCGACGGGATGCGACGCGAGCTCGACGCATTCGAGGCGCGTCACGGCTATCGCCCGATTTCGGTGTGCGACAACACGCTGCTCGGGCCGATCTTCCAGAAGCCGAGCGAGCACGGCGTCGACATGTCGGTGTACTCGCTGACCAAGTACGTCGGCGGCCATAGCGACCTCGTCGCCGGCGGCGTGACGGGCCGCAGGGATCTCGTCGCGAAAGTGCGTGCGGTGCGCAGCGCATTCGGTTCGCAACTCGATCCGCATTCGTCGTGGATGCTGATTCGCTCGATGGAGACGGTCGTGCTGCGAATGAAGCAGGCGGCGCGCACGGCATCGGCGGTCGCGAAGTGGCTGGCGACGAATCCGTATCAGAAGGTCGACGTGTATCACCCGGAGCTGATCGTCGACGATGCCTATCAGGCCGTCTACAAGCGGCAATGCGAGGGCGCAGGCTCGACGTTCGCGTTCGTGCTGAACGGCGGCCGCGCCGAAGCGTTCCGCTTCATCAACGCGCTGCATCTATTCAAGTCGGCGGTGAGCCTGGGTGGCACCGAGTCGCTGATCTGCCATCCGGCGTCGACGACGCATTCGGGTGTTCCGCAAGAGGCGCGCAGGGCGGCGGGCGTGTCGGAAGGGTTGATTCGCGTGTCGATCGGCCTCGAGCACGAGGAGGATCTGATCGCGGATCTCGACAACGCGTTTCGCCGATCCGGCCTCGCTGCGAGCGAATAACGCGCGAGCGGCGACGGAGCCGCGAACGATCGGCCCGGTGCAGTCAGCATTCCTGAGCGAGCGCTGCGCCGGGCCTGACGGCGTTTGTAGATATGGGCGTCATGCTCGGCGCCTGTCCGGAACCGGCGGCCGGCGGCGCTGCGTCACCGGCCGCCGGTCATGACGAGTCGCGTTCAATTTCAATGCGGATCAATCGGAATGGGATTGATACGTTGCCAATGCGGCAATGATCGCTTTTCTCGATTCGAGAAAGTCTTTTTGCGTTTTCTTGATTTCCTCCCCTGTCTTCGCGAAGCCGATTTTCGGGACGAGCGTCGCCGCGTACAGATCGATCATCCATAGGGGCGGGTGGTGAGAGACCTCGTTGTAGAGCTTTGCTGCGATGATTCCGGCATCGATTGTTGAGGGATGCATAATAAAATTTTCAAGAAATTGACATGGTTAACCTAGGTAATTTTTAGAGGATGGTCAATTAATCTATCGACGTTTTTTATAGTGCCTGATTCGAGTGATTTGAGGCATAAGTAGATGAAGAATTGAATAGGATATCCGGTGGTATTGAAAATTAATTAAGTGTTGAAGAGCGTTGGCGTTGTCGCGCGCGATGCCGTGCTCGAGACAAAGCCGCCGTCACCTCGCGCGGTGCGCCGATTCCGCCCGCCGATTCCGCTGCCGGTTGCAACCGCAACGCCGGCGAGCGTCGGCCCGTCACGCCACGCGGCGTGTTCGGCCGAATCCCTGTCTCGCCGCACGGGTACCCGCCGCGAAGCCTGTCAATACGTTTCGATATGTATCCGTGATTGCATTCGTCGCACGCTCGCCTCGACAATTCTGCTCGGCAGGATTCACAGGGAGATTCGATGAAAACGATCAATCGCTTCGCGAAGCGCGTGGCGCTCGTCTGTTGCGCGGGCGGTGCGCTCGCGAGCGGCGCCGCGTTCGCGCAGGTCGATCTGCAAAGCCTCGGTGCGTCGCTGCTCGGCGGCGGCGCGTCACAGCAGGCGAGCGCGTCCGGCGCATCCGGCATGTCGCAAATGCTGCAGTCGTACGTCGGCGCGAACCAGCAGGTGCTCGCGGGACAGGCGAGCCTCGCGTCGGCGATGGGGCTCACGGGCGCGGCCGGGCAGGCGCAGCACGCGGCAGGCCTGTTGACGAACGGAGGCGCGAGTGCGCTGACGCCCGGTGCGTTGTCGCAAGTCGGCGGCGCGCAGCAGTCGGTTGCGCAGGCGTTGACGCAGGCGTTCGCATCGGGCGGCGCGAACGGCGCCGCGCCGGGCGCGGGCGTCGACAAGGCGGCGTTCACCCGGGGCCTGACGTCGCTCGGCGAAGGCGTCACGCAGTATTCGCAACTGCAATCGGGGCTCGGGAGCCTGGGTGCGTCGAATCCCGCGTCGTTGCTGCAGGCGGGTCTGGACCCGAACAACCTGAAGGCGGCGTCGTACATCGCACAGAACGCGCCGAACCAGCTCCAGTCGATCGGCGGCACGCTCAGCGCGGCCGTGCAGTTCGCGGCGAGCCATGGGATCTCGGTGCCGTCCGTCGCCTCCGCGGCACTCAAGCTGCTGCCGTAACGCGCTTCGCCGACGCGCCGCCGCGACGGCCGGCGCGCTTGTCCTTGCGTCGAGTGGGGTTATCCGCGTGATGCTATGGTGACGCGTTTCGTTACCATCGGATTGCCCACATGCGCGACGCAGTCGATCTTTCCCGTTATTTCGCCCGCATCGGTTATCACGGAACGGCGGCGCCGACGCTCGACGTCCTTCGCCGGCTGCAGGCGCTGCATCCGCAGTCGATTCCGTTCGAGAACCTCAATCCGTACACCGGCGCGCGCGTCGCGCTCGACCTCGAGTCGGTGGTCGACAAGCTGGTCGAGCGGCGGCGCGGCGGTTATTGCTTCGAGCAGAACAAGCTCTTCTACACGGTGCTCGTGCAGCTCGGCTTTCGCGTGACGCCGCTGATCGCGCGCGTGCGCTGGCAGCGTCCGCCCGAAGAGTCGACCCCGCAGACGCACATGCTGCTGCGCATCGACCTGGACGGCGCGACGTGGTTTGCCGACGTCGGCTTCGGCTCGACGACGCTGACCGCGCCGCTGCGCTACGACCTGAACGACGCGCAGTCGACGCCGCACGGCATGTATCGCGTCGTCGACGCGCCCGTCGCGGGCGAGCTGGAAATCGAGTGCGAGACGCCGAACGGCTGGCATCCGCTGTATCGCTTTTCGCTGAAGCCCGTCGAGTGGATCGATTACGAGGTCGCGAACTGGTATACGTCGAGTCATCCCGACTCGTTCTTCACGCATGATCTCGTCGTGTGCCGGATCCTGCCCGACGCACGCGCGCTGCTTTTCAACGATGCGCTGACGTTGCGCACCACGGAGGGTGCGGCGCAAACGACCCGGCTGTCGGACGTCGACGCATGGGCGGCGTGCCTGCGCGAGCGCTTCGGGCTCGATTTGAGCGGATTCGATGCGGCGGCGCTGTACGCGCGGGCGGTGGCGCGCGCCGACGAAACGGCGGCTGACGCCGAACGGCGCGACGGCGGCGCGACGACCTAAAGTGGCATCGGTGCGCGCGTTGTGGAGGGCGGCCCCCGGTGCGGTCGGCGCAGTGAGGACGCCGGCTGAGCCGGTGCGCGCGGCAATGCCGCGAGACTGCGTGATGCGGTAGCGCCCCGCGAACCGCTCGCGGCTGGCTCCGCCGAGCGGCACGAGGTTCTCGTGATGACGGCCGCATGCGTGCATCGACGATGCTCGCGTGCATGACGATCGGAATCGAACGGAGACGACGGCGGAGCGGAATGATGCGAGAAGTGCGCTGGGCGTCGCTCGAACACGACGGAATCGAGTATCTGGCGTTCGAGCGGCACGCGCGCGGCAGTGTCGCCGAGAGCGTGGTCGTCGGACGGAACGGTGGGCTCGCTTACGGTCTTGCCTATCGCGTCGCTTGCGACGAGCGCTGGCGCGCGAAGCACTTGATCGTCAAGGTGATGGGCGGCGCCACGTTCGAGTTGCGCGGCGACGGCGAAGGCCGCTGGCGCAACGCGGCGGACGAGCCGCTGGCGGCGCTCGACGGATGCATCGACGTCGACATCGCCGCGACCCCATACACGAACACGCTGCCGATCCGCCGCCTCGGGCTTGCGCGCGATGAGCGGCGACCGATCGACGTCGTTTATCTATCGATCCCGGATCTGACCGTCAGCCGCATGCAGCAGGCGTATCGATGCATCGAGCCGGATCGCATCTATCGCTACGAAAGCGTCGCGAGCGGCTTCACCGCGCAACTGGAAGTCGATCGCGACGGACTCGTCATCGATTACGAAGCGCTTTTCAGGCGTTTGCCGGTCGACGCGCGCTGAGCGCAGCGGCCCGGGCGCGGCCCGTCTGCGCAGGAGGGCCGCGCCGAACTCGGCGACCTTCGGCCAACGTGAGATGGTTCAAACCATTCGGCTGTTCGAACGCCGGCGTGCGACGCTGCTACGCCGCAGCGCAATTCCCCCGTTTCCCGGCCTGGTGATTGGCGAGCCTCTTTTCGAAGTCCCTTGTCAGATCGCCGACGGTGATGGCTCCAAAACGAGCCAGCAGCAAGGTTTCGGCTTCGTCCAGCGCTTCGGCCATACGCGCATCGACGGCTTTCTCGACGAGACAATCGGGCTGATCGGCATGGGGGCCGATGCTGAACAGCGGCGGTTGGCCGATGGCGCGGTACACGTCGAGCAGCGTAATCGCATCCAGGTCGCAAACGAGCTCCCAGCCGCCGCCGTGGCCTTTTTCCGATCTGACGTAGCCCTGGTCCCGCAGTCCGGCCATCATCCGGCGCACGACGACGGGGTTCGTGCCGAGCATCTTCGCGATCGCGTCGGATGTGGCGCGCTCGACGTGCCGATCCATGTGGATCAGCACGTGGAGCATGCGGGACAGGCGGTTGTCGCGTGGCATCGTTTGAATTCCTTTCGAATCACACCGAAATCTACCACCCCGTCGCTCACGCAACAATGCGAGTGCTTTGATTTGACAAACGTCGTGATGTCTCGTAACTTTAAAAAGTACATTAAGGAGACAACGCTCATGATTTTCGATGTCGTCATCGTCGGAGGCGGCTTCGCCGGGCAGGCGGCGGCCCTGCAACTGGCCCGCGCCAGACGCAATGTCTTGCTCATCGACGCGAAGCGGCCTCGCAATCGCTTTGCGCGGGCGTCCCACGGTTTTCTCGGGCAGGACGGGCAGGCGCCGTTCGCGATGATCGCCGCCGCGGCCCGGCAGCTCGCCGCGTATCCGACGGTCCAATTCGATGAAGGCGATGCGGCCGACGCCGCGGCCGCCGGTGACGGGTTTCGCGTTTCGCTGGCTGACGGCCGGCAGGCGCTGGGCAAGCGCCTGATCCTGGCGACGGGCGTTCGGGACATCCTGCCTGCGCTGCCCGGTCTGCAAGAGCGCTGGGGCATCAGCGTCCTGCATTGTCCGTATTGCCACGGCTACGAACTGGATCGGCGTCCGATGGGCGTGCTGGCGAGCAGCGAGCAGGCCGTGCATCAGGCGATGCTGGTATCGGATTGGGGGCCGACCACGCTGTTTACTCAGCGCGCGTTCGTCCCCACGCGAGACCAGTTGGCGATGCTGTCGGCTCGCGGCGTGACGGTCGAGCAAACGCCGGTCGCGGCGCTCGTCGGCGCCGCGCCCGCGCTCGAAGCGGTCCGCCTCGCCGACGGCAGGACGGCGGAACTCTCCGGCCTGTTCATTGCGCCCCGAACCGTGCCGGCGTGCGATCTGCCCGAGCGGCTCGCCTGCCTCTTCAACGACGGTCCGACAGGGCCTTATCTCGCCGTCGACGAGCGACAGCAGACGTCGGTGCCCGGCGTGTTCGCCGCAGGGGATGTCGCGCGGCCGATGGCGAATGCGACGTTGGCGGCCGCCGCGGGCGTGATGGCGGCAGCGGGCGCGCATCACTCGCTGATCTATGGCGTCGACGAGCGCGGCTGACGAACGACGGGGGCGGTGCCGGCCGCATCGGGTCAGGCGGTGTAGGAGGCCGACCTCGAGGCCGGCCGGTTGCGGCGGGTATTGCGCGACTGGAGCGAACCGGCGCAGAACTTCAATGCGCTGTTTCCGCGCGGGCGGGTGGCGTCGCCGAAGGTTCGGGCGTTCGTCGGCTACTTGCGCGATCGGCGGATGTCGCACGGTGCGCAATCGCTCGAATGGCAGCGAACGAGGAGGGCGCAGATACGCGCAGTGCATCGGACGTCACGCGAATGCGAAGCGGCAGCGCCGATCGCAGTCGACCCTGCCCCGATCCGCGATCCGGCGACTCGGCGCGCGCGAGGACGGCGTAGCGGCGCATCGAGCCGGATCCGTGTCGTTGCGAAAACCTCGGCGGCGACCTCGCCGGGCGGCGCGAAGACGATCGGATCAGGACGGACTCGCGATCGGCTACGAAACGCTTCTCAAACGCTTGCCGCCCGATGCATGCTGATTCGCGCGCTGTCTCGTCCGTTGCTGGCCGCCGGATTTCGCGCCGGCCGCGATCGCCTGCCGCCTCGGCTCGTGCGCGGCCGCGAACCGGCCGATCCGCGCGGCGATCAGCGCCGCGTCGCGGATCACCGTCCAGTGCGACGCGGCGATCTCGTCGCGCCGGTGGGCGCCGAGCCAGCGGTCGAGGTTGCGGGTGAGGGCGGGCGTCACGTACCGGTCGTAGCGCGGCACGATGATCTGCACCGGCGCCTGCGCGTAGCGTTCGCGCGGCCGACGGGCGCGCTCGATGAAATTCGCACGGTAGAGCTTGAGGCCGTTCAGTCCGTTGCGCAATTGATCCGGATCGGCGTCGACGACGATCCGCTCGGTCTTGCGCAGCCACAGCGGCCACAGCTTCGCGCCGCCCAGGCGCCACGCGAGCTCGGGGACGAGCGGCAGATGGAAGAACGCGACGTACCACGATTTCAGCGTCTGCTTCAGATTGAGCGGCGCGCGAAACACGTGGTCGAGGCACGGCCCCGAAATCGACGTGTATGACGCGAGCCGGCCCGCGATCGACGGATCGGTCGCCGCTTCCCAGCATTGAATCGAACCCCAGTCGTGGCCGACGAGGTGAAACGGCCGGTTGCCGCACGTCGCATCGGCGACGGCGAGCAGATCCCGCGCGAGCACGGGCAGCTTGTAGTCGGCGCGGCGCTTCGGCGCGTCCGATGCGCCCGCGCCGCGCACGTCGTACGCGATCACGCGAAAGCGCTTGTCGAGATGCTCGCGCACGCGCTCCCACACGCGCGCCGAATCCGGATAGCCGTGCACGAGGATCACGGGCGGGGCGTTGCGCGGCCCGCTCAGGTAGACGGCAAGGCGCACGTCGCCCGAGCGGACCGTCAGCGTGTCGCGGACGGACGCCATCGCTTGTTCGCTTACGCGTGCTGCTGCGCGGGCGACGAATGAAGCGGCACGCGGCGCGGCGCGGCCTGGTCGGCATAGCGCTCGTTCGCGGCTTCGATGTTCGCGAGCAGCGTGTCGATGCCCTGCAGGTACTGCCGGTTGTCGTGATCCCACGGATGGAAGCCCGGCCGGAAATAGTCGAGCCATTCGAGCGCGATGCTCGGGAACACGCCGTTCTTCGGGCTGTACAGGTACTTGACGAGCCGCCACATCCCCTTCAGCTTGCCGTGGCGCATCCGGTGCGCGAACATCAGGCGCACGTGGAAGTCGAACACGACTGTCCAGAAGATCAGCGTCGTCAGCAGCATCGTGCCGGTGCGCAGCAGATAGGTCTTCACACCCGGCTTCATCACGGTGTTCCACACGTCGTACGAGACCGCCTTGTGCTCGGTCTCTTCCATCGCGTGCCACATCCATACCTGCTTGTAGCCCTCGACCGAGCCGTCGATCCGATGCTCGTGGCCCGTCAGCAGCAGATTCGCGAGGATCGCCGTGTAGTGCTCGAGCGCGATCGTGATCGCGAGCTGCATCGAATTCGGCAGCACCTTCTTGCCCCAGCCGAGCAGCGCCCACAAGCGCTTGTCGAGCTTGTGCGCGGGCAGGCCGGCCGATTGCAGCAGATCGTTGTACTCGATGTGCTCGCGCGTATGCATCGCTTCCTGGCCGATGAAGCCCGCGACCTGCTTCTTCAGCTCGGGATCGTGGATCTCGTCGCGATAGTTGCGCACCGAGTCCATGAAGAAGCGCTCGCCCGCCGGGAACAGCAGCGACAGCGCGTTCATGAAGTGCGTGACGGGCGTGCCCTGGACGTGCCAGTCGTGCACGCGATCGGGGGGCAGCGCGAAGCGGATGTCGCGCCGGACCGGCAACAAATGCGGTGTCGTCATGATTGCTCTCCTCCCTGGTTGCCTGCGTTGTTGTACGTTGCGGGCACTGGCACCGGCGCCGGCGTCGCGCGGCCCGCGCGGCGGCGCGCGCGGGCGCTCTGCAGCTTCGTCGCGAGCACGACGAGCGACTGATACGCGGCGGGCAGCGTGCGCGCGAGCCAGTCGGCGCCGTGCGCGTCGCGGCCGATCAGCACGCGGCGCTTGTTCTTGCGCACGCCCAGCAGGATCGCGTGCGCCGCTTCGTCGGCCGTCGTGATGAAGAACTTCTCGAAGTCCGCCTTGCCCTGCTGCTCGCTCTCGACCATGAAGCCGACCATGTTCTGCGCGAGCCGCGCCGATTGCGCGATGTTCGTGCGGATGCCGCCCGGATGCACGCAGGTCGCCGACACGCCGCACTTCATCAGGTCGAGCTCCTGGCGCAGCGACTCGGTGAAGCCGCGCACCGCGTACTTCGTCGCGTTGTAGCCGCTCATGCCCGGCTGCGCGAAGATCCCGAAGATGCTCGACGTGTTGACGATGTGGCCTTCGCCGGATGCCTTCAGGTACGGCAGGAACGCTTTCGTCCCGTGGACGACGCCCCAGAAGTTGATGTTCACGATCCACTCGAGATCGCTGTATTCCATCCCGTCGATCGTGCTCGACAGCGCGACGCCCGCGTTGTTGAAGACGAGGTTCACGCGGCCGTGCGCGGCGGCCGTTTCGTCGGCCCATGCATGCATCGCGGCGCGGTCGCCGACGTCGAGCACGCAGGTCGTCACGCGCACCGACGGCGCGAGCGCGCGGACGATCCGCTCGGTCTCGGCGAGGCCGACCGCGTTCTTGTCGGCGAGCGCGACGTGACAATGCTGTTGCGAGAGCTGCACCGCGAGCGAGCGGCCCATGCCCGAACCGGCGCCCGTGATTGCAGCGACTTTGTTGGAAAAGGATTTCATGTCGTAGGCTCGTGTAGTGTCTGGGCTCAGGCGGTCGTCTCGGCGGAGCTCGCCGCGACGACGGCGCTCGGCAGCGCCGGCGCCGGCTGCGTGTTTTGACGCGGGTTCGCGTAGTACGCGTGGTAGTCCGCCATCGAGAAGAACGCGGTTTCCTGCCGGAAGCGCCATGTGAAGGTCGGCCACAGCGTCGTGTTCTTGCCGGTGCGCGGATCGAGATACCAGCTGTTGCAGCCGCCCGTCGACCAGACCGCGCTCTTCAGCTTGTTCTGGATGCGGTTGTTGTATTCGAGCTCGACGAGCGGACGCACTTCGATCGCCTCCGCGCGCTCGGTGCGCATCGCCTTCAATGCGCCGAGCACGTATTCGATCTGCGACTCGATCATGTAGACCATCGAGTTGTGGCCGAGACCCGTGTTCGGTCCCATCAGGATGAACCAGTTCGGATAGCCGGGGACGGTCGCGCCGAGGTACGCGTGCAGGCCGTCGCGCCATGCGTCGACGACGTCGACGCCGCCGCGGCCGACGATCGTGCCGCGCGGGAACGGGTTGTTGATCTGGAAGCCCGTGCCGTAGATCAGGCAGTCGACTTCATGGCGCTTGCCGTCCGTCGTGATCACCGCGTCTTCCTCGATCCGCTCGATGCCCGTCGTGACGACGTCGACGTTCTTGCGCGTGAGCGCGGGGTAATAGTCGTTCGACATCAGGATCCGCTTGCAGCCGATCGTGTAGTCGGGCGTCACCGCGGCGCGCAGCTCCGGCTCGGAGATCTGCTTGCCGATGTGGCGCAGCGCGAGCTTCTGCACGAGCTTCATCGTCGACGGATGGATCGCGAAGCCGAGCACGCGCGATTCGAGCATCCAGTACAGGCCGCCGCGCATCAGCTTCTGCGTGAACGGCAGATTGCGGAACAGCCATTGCTCGAAGCCGCTGACCGGGCGGTCCGGCTTCGGCATGATCCACGGCGGCGTGCGCTGGAAGAGCGCAAGGTTCGCGACGCGCGGCGCAATCTGCGGGACGAACTGGATCGCGCTCGCGCCCGTGCCGATCACGGCGACGCGCTTGCCCTCGAGCGGATAGTCGTGATTCCAGTTCTGCGAGTGGAACGCTTCGCCCTTGAACGTCTCGACGCCGGGGATGTTCGGATACGCGGCGCGCGACAGCCCGCCCATGCCGGATACGAGCACACGCGCGCACACGCGCTTGCCGTTCGCGAACGTCAGGCGCCAGCGATGCGCGGTCTCGTCGTAAGTCGCGTTGGAGAGCTCGTGGTTGAAGCGCAGATGCGAGCCGACGTTGAAGCGCTGCACGCAGTCTTCCATGTACGCGCGGATTTCCGGCTGTGGCGCGAACATGCGCGTCCAGCGCGGATTCGGCGCGAACGAGAACGAATAGACATGCGACTGGACGTCGCACGCGCAACCGGGGTAGTGGTTGTCGCGCCAGGTGCCGCCGACCGAGTTCGCCTTCTCGAACACCGCGAAGTCCTGGTTGCCGGTTTGCCGGAGGCGAATCGCCATGCCGAGCCCGGAAAAACCGGTGCCGATGATGGCGATGTCGATGGTTTCTTCGTGGTTTGTGTTGCCGAGCGGACCGAAAGACATATTGCGCGCGTTCATCCAAGCGTCTCCATTTGGGCTCATTTTTTACTGTTACATTGATTGATGTAACCATAGATCGAGAGCGCCGAAACCGCAAGCCGGGTAGACACAGCCCTCTAAGCGCGGGATTCAACGGATGCCGACGCCCGTAGAATGGGCTTGCGCGGGAGAAAGCGCGATGGCGCGGGGAATCGTCATGCTGCATCGCAAAATCGCATGTAATCCCCAACAGATTAAGGATTGCGACGCGGATTCGATTAATTTGATTTGCGACGCAGCACGCCGAACGCAATGATCAATTGCGCGATGGCATAAAAACCCCAGATGAAATAATCGACGCCTGAAAACGCGCCGAGAAAACGATCGATGCCGATCAGCGCGTCGGACGTGACGAACACGAGCGCGCCGAGCGCGACCTGCGGGCCGGGCGTGCGGGCGCACAGTGCGAGGCTTGCCATCGCGACGAGCACGGCGATGTAGACGGCGACCGGCGCGGCGAGCGCGGCGAGATGGGGAAAGAACGCGGCGTAGAGCGCGGGGGCGGCGAGCCACAGTGCGACGAGCGCGACGGCGCGCAGTCCGCGCGGCGCGGCGCGCCACGGCGCGAACAGCGCGCAGTACGCGAGGTGCGCGAGCAGGAACGCGCCGAGGCCGGCGACGAACGACGGCGGCCATTCGGAAAGCGCGAGCAGCACGTCGCCGAGCACCGACGCGGCGAGTGCGGCGCCGAGCCACGCGCGCTCGCGCGCGTTCGGATGCTGCAATGCGGCAAGGAACAGCAGCGCGCCGAGCGCGGCTTTCGCGGCAGGCTGGCCGGAATAGGGCGCTTGGCCGAGCGACAGCCCGTACAGCAGCGCGGCAAGCGCGGCGGCAAGCCAGAAGCCGCGCGCGCGCGGGGGCAGGTTGGACAACACGGTCGGGCGGTCTCCTCGCACGCAGCTCGTTATCGGGCGCGCGGTCGGCGTCGCGGGCGACGCACGGCATCCGCACGGTCGTCCATTATCGGCAAGAAGACGTTATCGGGGACGGACGAATTCTTCTAACCGGGCCTGCGGGCGAGGCGCCGCGCCTATTTTGCCGCGAGCGCGGCGGCGGCGTTCCGGTCGGTCCAGACGTTGTCGCTGACGGTCAGCTTCTGCGGGATCAGCTTCGCTGCGTGAAACGCGTCGGCGACGCCCTGTTGCGACGCGACGATCTTTCCGTCGAGCGGCGTCGCGCCGTACGGCACGCGCTTCACCCAGGTTTCGACGAGCGGCTGATCGAGGCCGATCTTCGGCGCGATCAATGCGGCGGTTTCGGCGGGATGCGCGTTGACCCACTGGCCGGTTTCGCGCAACTGCTGGAGCACCGCGCCGACGACGTCCGGATGCCGGGTCGCGAAGTCGCGCGTCGCTTCGTAGAAGTTGTATGCGGAAGGCAGGCCCGTGTAGTCGGCGAGCGTGCGCGCCTTCAGCGCCTGCTGCGCGGCCGCGTAGTACGGATCCCAGACGACCCACGCGTCGACGTTGCCGCTCTCGAACGCGGCGCGCGCGTCGGCGGGCGGCAGATAGATCGGGCGAATCTCGTCGTAGCGCACGCCGGCCTTCTGCAGCGCCTTCAGCAACAGGTAATTCGCGCTCGATCCCTTCTGCAGCGCGACTTTCTTGCCTCTCAGGTCGGCGACGGTCTTGAGCGGCGAATCGGCCTTCACGACGATCGCCTCGTTGTGCGGCGACGGCGGCTCCGCGCCGACGTAGACGAAGCGCACGCCGCTCGCCTGCGCGAACACGGCGGGCGGCGCGCCCGTGTAGCCGATGTCGATGCTGTCCGCGTTGAGCGCTTCGAGCAGTTGCGGGCCGGCCGGGAACTCGAACCATTTGACCGTGTAGCCGAGCCGCTTCACGCGCGTCTCGAGCGAGCCCTGCGCCTTGACGACCGCGAGCAGCCCCGCTTTCTGATAGCCAACGCGCAGCACCCTGCCGCCCGCGTCGTCTTGCGCGAAGGCGGCGACGGCGGCGAGCGACGCGAGCGCGGCGGCTACGGTTCGGGGAATCCAGCGGGCAGGGCGAATCATCGGCAATCTCCACGACGTTGAACGAAACGAGCGGCGCGCACGCCGCTCGGGTCGGGAAATCGTCGCACGGGCGGTTGCCGGTGCGAACCAAGCATTGCCGATATCAATATGACGCGTGCGCGCCTAAGGTTTCTTCGGGGCGTCCTTCGCCGCGGTTCGTTCGAGCTCGGATTCGGCGTCGCGCGCCGCCTGGGAGCTCAGCTTCTTGTCGAGGATCGTCGCGACACGGCCGCCCAAATATGCGCTCGACGCGGCTTCGAGCGCCCGGTTCATCTCGCCCTCGACGAACACCGACGAGAGCGGACGCAGCCGCCAGATCGCGTCGACGAGCGCCGGCACGTCGGTCGGCGGCGGCAGCGAGCCTTCGTCGTAGCGATCGAGGCGGTGCACGACGAGTTCGACGAGCACGCGTGCGATCGCATCGAAATACGGCCGCGTGATGCTGATCGCGTCGAGCAGTTCGCGCGCCGGGATGCCTTCGCGCACCATCGCGGCCGCGGCTTCGATGAGCGCCGGGCTCTTCGCGATGAACGACACACCGCGCCGCTCGAGTAGACCGAGCTCGGCGACGCGCCCGAGCGACGCGGGCGTTTGCGGGCCGAACATCTGGATCAACTGAGCGAGCGAGAAGGTTTGCGGACGCTCGCTCGACCAGCGGCCGCCGATCGCGTTTTCGAGGCCGAGGATCGAGCGCAGATCGTGGCCGTCGTCGATCGCCTTGATCAGGTCCTGGATGTTCGACAGCGTGTAGCCGCGCGCGAGCAGATGATTGATGACCTTCAGGCGGGCGACGTGCGTGTCGTCGTAGATGCCGACGCGGCCGCGTTTGCGCGGCGGTGCAAGCAGGCCGCGATCCTGATATGCGCGTACGTTGCGCACCGTCGTGTCCGACACGCGCGCGAGCTCGTCGACCGTGTATTCGTTCAACGTCGACGCGTCCGGGGCAGCGTCGGCGGGAGTGGTTGGGTTCGATTTCGGCATGCAACGATTTTAGCGCGACCGAGCGCTTCAGTGCGAGGCGTTGGCGTCGGAGGGCGGCATTTGTGCGCCGTCTCCGAGCACACGCTGCATCAGCGCGGTGTCGATCCAGCGGCCGTGCTTGAAGCCTACGGCGCGCAGCGTGCCGACCGGCTCGAAGCCGAGCGCGCGATGCAGCGACGTCGAGCCGCCGCTGCCGCCGTCCGCGACGACCGCGATCATCTGCCGCCACGGCCCCGCTTCGCAACGCTCGATCAGCGCGGCGAGCAGCACGCGGCCGATGCCGCGGCCGCGGTACGCGTCGTTCACGTAGATCGAATCCTCGATTGCGTAGCGATAGGCGCTGCGCGGCCGGTACGGCGTCGCGTACGCGTAGCCCGCGACGGCGCCGTCCAGTTCGGCGACGAGATACGGCAGGCCGTGCCGCAGCACCGCTTCGCGTCGCGCGCGCAGATCGGCGACGGACGGCGGCGTTTCCTCGAACGACGCGACGCCGGTCAGCACGTGATGCGCGTAGATCGCCTGGATCGCTTCGAGGTCGCGCTCGGCGGCGTCGCGGACGATGGCGGTGGAAAGGGCGGGCGCGTTGGAGGTCTTCATCGCAAAACGGGGCGGGAATGATGGAATCGATACTATGCGCGTCTTCAAAAATGTCCGCAAAGCAAGGGAGGCGATCGCCGGGATTCGGACTCACGGATACCGTGCGCGCGACGAGCGGCCCTTCGCATTTCGATTTTCCCGCAGCGGCGTCGAAGACAAATATCGATTCGATCGAGGATGCCATGCGATTGCGCTCGACGCCGTCGGCAGCCTTATAATCCGCGGCCGTTCCGAGATGCGCGACGTGCGGCGGGAAACAGGCGCTGTCGTTCGACTTGAGCGCGTCGCGAAAAAATGTCAGCGATGACTTGAACGAAATGCATAAACAAAACAGCAAACCGGCCGAATTTCAAAAGAAGAACGATGCGCTTCGCAAGCCCGGCGCGCGCGAATCCAAACACGCTTCGCAAGCCGTCACATCGAAGCGCGATGCAAAGCATTTGCACGATGGGGTTGCAACCGCGCCGGTTGCAAAGAGGGCGGCGCCCGTCGATCGAGTGCAACTCGAGCGGACTTGTGCGTCGCAACCTCGACCGGCGATCGCAACCGCATCGATGTCGGCCGGCACGGCGGGCACGCCGGATCCGGCAACGTCGACCGCGACGCCGCCCGCACCCGCACCCGCGCAAGCGCAAGCGCAAGCGGCCGCCCCGGCCGACGTGCGAATGCCCCGCCTGCACAAGGCCTTCACGGCGCTGCAACGCATTTACAAGCAGCTCGACACGGGACAGAAGCTCTACCTGAATTGCGTGCTCGCCGTGCTGCTGTTCTTCGCGACGTATCCGCTTCACCATGCGTGGAATTTCATCGGTCTGCTGATGCTCGCGCTCGTCTTCTGGTTCGGCGGGATGGTCTATGACGCGTTGACGCTGTACAAGCGGATCTATGCGACGCACATCGGAAAGGGGCTGTTGCTGCTCGCGTTCACGGGCCTCACCAATTTCGCGATCGCGCTCGCGAATCAGCGGATCAACGACGTCGCGGGCGTCGATCCGTCGAAATTCCCTCATACCGAAATCTTCGTCGCGATCCTGTCGATCCCGTTCATCGCGCTGCTGATTCTGATGACGCTGTATGCGGCGTCCGTACTGTTCCTGCCGATTTACGGATTGTTCTTTTTCGTGATGGACGCGGGGGCCAAGGCGTTCTTTTCGGCCGGGCTGCTGAAGCGGGACGAGAGTGCGTATCCGTGGATCACGGGTATTTTCCGGCTGGTCGGCTTTTCGATTTTTGCCGGCGTCGTGATGTTCTGCGCGAAACGGATGCTCGGCGATTACGACCGTTTCATGACGGACACCGCCGAGAAGTCGGTCTACCACCTCGAAATGTACGAGAAATCGCCGTGCGACGTGCCGACGGGCGCGCGGGTCGCGTTCCTCGACAACGACAACATCGTGTACGCGCTGCGCGTCGGCCACGAACTGAAGTTCTTCCCGCAGCCGTGCAAGCGGGACGCGAAGTGATCGACCGGGCCGCCGCATGCGCCGGCGGCTCGGGTCACGCTCTCTTTCTGAACGGCACGTCTTCGACGAACCACGCGAGCGCGAACGCGATCGCGATCACTGCCGCGGCCCATAGATAGACCGTGTGCAGCGAGCTCGCGAACGCGTGCAGATACGCGCCGCGCACCGTGTCGGGCAACTGGCGCACGGCCGACGGGCCGAGCGACGGCGGCAGCTCCGTGTCGGGCGGCAGCGCGGCCGCGAGCCGCGCGTGCAGCCCGTTCGAGAACAGCGCGCCGAACGCGGCGACGCCGAGCGAGCCGCCGATCGAGCGAAACAGCGTTGCGCCGGACGTCGCGACGCCCAGATGCCGAAACTCGACCGTGTTCTGCACCGCGAGCACGATGACGGGCATCACCATCCCGAGCCCGCCGCCCAGCAGCGCCATGTACAGATACATCGCGCGCAGCGGCGTATCGAGCGACAGCGTCGCGAGGAGCAGCATCGCCGCGCCGGCCACGAACGTGCCCGCGATCGGGAACAGCCGGTATTTGCCGAGCTTCGTGATCAGCCGCCCGCTCGCGATCGACGTCGCGAGCATGCCGCCCATCAGCGGCAGTAGCTGCATGCCGGCTTCCGACGGCGTCGAGCCCTTGACGACCTGCAGATAGAGCGGCAGGAACGTGACCGAGCCGAACAGCGACAGACCGACGACGAAGCCGATCAGGCTGCACAGCACGAAGGTCCGGTGGCGGAACAGCGCGAGCGGCATGATCGGCTCGGCGGCGAGGCGTTCCTCGTAGACGAAGCCCGCTGTCGAGACGATGCCGAGCGCGAGCGTGAACCATAGTTGCGGCGACGACCACGGCAGGATCGTGCCGCCCTGGCTCGTGAACAGCACGGCGCAGGTGAGCGCGGTCGCGAGGAACGCGGCGCCCGCGTAGTCGATCCGGTGCCGCACGTGCGCGGTGTGCGGCTTGAACGCCGCGCCGATCACCGCGAACGCGAGCACGCCGAGCGGCAGATTGATGTAGAAGATCCAGCGCCACGACAGGTGCTGAACGAGAAACCCGCCGAGGAGCGGCCCGATTACCGTCGCGATTCCGTACACGCCGCCGAACATCCCCTGATAGCGGCCGCGCTCGTCGGGCGGAATCAGATCGGCGATCGCCGCCATCGTGACGACCATCAGCCCGCCGCCGCCGAGCCCCTGCAGCGCGCGCAACACGATCAGCTGCGTCATGTCCTGCGCGAGCCCGCACAGCGCCGAGCCGACGACGAACAGCACGATCGCCGCCTGCAGCACGATCTTGCGCCCGTACAGGTCGCCGAGCTTGCCGTACAGCGGCAGCACGACGGTCGACGACAGCAGGTACGCGGTGACGACCCACGACAGCTGCTCGAGGCCGCCGAGCTCGCCGACGATCGTCGGCAGCGCGGTCGACACGATCGTCTGATCGAGTGCGGACAGCAGCAGCACGAGCAGCAGCGCGGCGATCGTGAGCTGCACGGACGCGCCCGGGCGGCCGGCGTCGGCCGGGGCGGACGGCGCGGAGGATTCGGTAGGCATGGGGAGTCGTGTTGTCGTTGGGGGCGACACGGAATGTAGGAACAATCGATTGACTAGTCAATATCTGCTTCGTCACAAAGCGTTCCAGCGGTTACGAGCCGTGACAGTGGCCCGCCAGGCGGCGCGCCGCGGCAAGTCGCCGCACCGCCTGATGCATCTCAAGTTTTCGGGCGCGGGGCCGTAATACCGGCGACTGTCCCCCAAACCGGCGGCTACCATTTACGACTCTTCCTGGTCATGAACGCTTTTTTTTCCCGCTTTTCGATTCGCACCCGGATCTTCTCGACGCTCGGGCTCGTCGCCGTGCTGCTGACGATCACGGGCGTGATCGGCTTCTTCAGCATGCAGAACTCGAACGCCGCGCTCGACGACGCGTACACGCGGCAGCTCGCGGCGAAGACGGCGCTCGCGTCGGCGAGCCTCAATCTCGCGATCACGCGCACGACGCTCGATCGCGTGATCCTGCATCCGGAGGCGCCCGACACCGCGAATACGATCGCGAAGGCGGAGCAGTACCTGGCCGCGTCGGACCGCGGCTGGCGCGATTATGACGCGCTGCCCCGCAGCGACGACGAGAAGGCGCTTGCCGGTCAGGCGAACGCCGCGCGCCGCGCCCTCGTCGACGATGCGCTCAAGCCGATGATCGACGCGCTGAAGGCGGGCCGGCGCGACGACGCCGATCGTCTGATGATGACGGTCGCGCCGCCGCTGTCGGTCGCGTGGACGAAGGCGACGACCGCGCTCGACGACGCGCGCGCCGCGTACGGCAAGGCGGCCTACGACGACGCCGAGCGGATGTACGCGTGGCTGCGGCTCGCGCTCGGCGGGGGGATCGTGTTCGGTCTCGCCGCGTGCCTCGGCTGCGCGATCGGCCTGCACTTCGCGATCTCACAGCCGCTCGTGCGGATCCTCACGCACCTGCGCCGCCTGTCGGACGGCGATCTGACGACCGAGCTGCGCTGGACGTCGCACGACGAAATGGCCGAGCTCGTGAGCGGCCTGACGACGATGCAGCGCAGCCTGTCCGACACGGTGCGCAAGGTGACGGACGGCTCCGAGTCGATCGCGACCGCGACGCGCCAGATCGCGGCCGGCAACACGGATCTGTCGCAGCGCACCGAGGAGCAGGCGGCCGCGCTGCAGCAGACCGCGGCGAGCATGGAGCAACTGACCGCGACGGTGAAGCAGAACGCGGACAACGCACGCGAAGCGCAGAATTGCGCCGACAGCGCGACGAACATCGCGACGAAGGGCGCGACGGTCGTCGGCGAGGTGGTCGGCACGATGGCCGAGATCGATCAGAGCTCGCAGAAGGTCGCCGACATCATCGGCACGATTGAAGGGATCGCGTTCCAGACCAACATCCTCGCGCTGAACGCGGCGGTCGAGGCGGCGCGCGCGGGCGAGCAGGGCCGTGGCTTCGCGGTCGTCGCGGGCGAGGTGCGCACGCTCGCGCAGCGCTCCGCATCGGCGGCGAAGGAGATCAAGGCGCTGATCGGCGAATCGGTCGAGCGGGTGGCGACGGGCTCGCGCCTCGTCGGCTCGGCGGGCGACACGATGCAGGAGATCCAGCGCGCGATCGCGCGCGTGACGGGCATCATGACCGAGATCTCGGCCGCGTCGAACGAGCAGCGCGACGGCATCGAGCAGGTGAACCGCGCGGTGTCGCAGATGGATCAGGTGTCGCAGCAGAACGCGGCGCTCGTCGAGCAGGCGGCGGCCGCCGCCGCGTCGCTCGAAGAGCAGGCGGACGGGCTGCGCCGCACGGTCGGCGCGTTCCGCGTCGCCTGACGTTTGCGCCGCTTGACTTTTCCATGAGCCGGCGCGCGGGATAATCGATCTGCGCCGCGCGTCAGGCATCATCTGGCGCAGTTCGGCGTCACCCGGCGTTGTTTCTCCTTTACACGGAAGGCGCGATCCGTTCCGCCGCCCGTCGCGACGCGACGACGATCAGCTTCATCGTCGCGCGCGTCGCGCCGACGAACAGCTTGCGCGCCGCGCGCGCGTCGAACGTGTCGAAGTCGACTTCGGTCAGGATCACGCACGGGGCCGCCTGCCCCTTGAAGCGATAGATCGAATCGAGCAGCACGTCGCCTTCCCGGTATTCCGGATTTCCGAACAGGTCGTACTTGCCGGTGAAGCTTTTCACGCGGTGCGGGCCGAGCTGGTCGAGCGCCGTGAACGCCGAGCCCTCCCGTCCCCTGAACGACAGCACCGCGATGTCCTGCTTGCGAAAGCCGAGCGCCAGCGCATGCGTGATCGCGCGCTTCGTCGCGTCGATGCAGGCTTGCGCGGCGGAATCGGCGTCCGCCGCATCGTACGCGGAGATCGAGATCTCCGATCCTCCGAACGGGCTGCCCGACGCGAGCCCGGCCGCGAGCGGCTCGACGCCGCCGACGACATCGCGCACGTAGTCGAGGATGTCGCGCGGGCTGCGATAGTTGGTCGTTTCCTTGAGCGTCACCCAGCCGGGCAGCGGCACGCTGTCGCGCATGTACAGGTTCTGCAGCGGATCTTCGAGCCACCACCACGCGCCGCCCGGCGCGACGAGCCGCTCGAGCGCGTCCGCCCATGGCGGCTGGAAGTCCTGGCCTTCGTCGACGATCAGCGTATCGAATCGCCAGCGCTCGGCGATCGGCGTTTGCGCGAAGCGCGCCTCCAGTTGCGCGAACGCGTCGCGCGCGCCGAAGTCGGGCACGTGGCCGCCGTCGCGCGCGACCCAGTCGCAGAGCTGGTGGTAGTTCGCGATCTTCGCGCCTTCGGGCGCGATCCGCGCGACATGATCGGCGAGCGGCCGGTTGAAGCACACGTACAGCACGCGCTTGCCCGCCGAGATCGCGTCGCGCATCGCCTGCACCGCGAGCTGCGTCTTGCCGGAGCCCGCGGTCGCGATCACGCGCAGCCGGAACGGCGCGAACTCGAGCCGGCGCGCCCACGCGGCGAGGCCGCCCGACAGCCGCGTGACGAGCGTGTCCGCCTGGCCGACGAGCACGCTCGTGTCCGGCGTCAGCGACAGCTCGTCCGCGAGGAAATGGTGGATCTTCGCGGCGCTCGGGAAGGGCGGCTCGTCGGCGGGCAGCGCGTCGACGATGCGCGCGGCGAGTTCGTGCCTGCGGGGCGCGTCGACGATCCGCGCGGGCGCGACGCCCGCGATCGCCGGATTCTTCACCGTGTAGTCCGGGCAGTACAGCAGTTCCTCGACGCCGTACGCGCCCGCGCCGAACGCGGCGGTGAGCCGCCGATGCAGGTTCTCGAGCGTGCGCGCGAGCTGGATCGACACGTTGCGTTCGGTCTGCAGATAGACCTTGACGAGCCCCTTCGGCGTCTCGCGCAGGAAGCCCGCCTTCTGCTCGATCACCAGCACGCGTCCGGCCGGGCTCACGATCACGAAGCCCGCTTCGCCGAACACCGAGAAATTCTGATCGGCGCGCGTCCAGTGCACGCCGTGATAGACGGTGTAGGCGTCGGGCAGCGTCCGTTCCAGCGTCGCGAGCGTCTCGCGCTCGCGCTCCGCCGCGCCCGTGGCGGCGAGGTTCTTCCAGTCGTCGGGAATGATGCAGGCCATGTCGGGTCCTGACAGTGCGTGCGATGGGCAAGGATCGCCGGCTATTGTACGCAGCCGCGCGTGGCGTGGCGCGCGTGTGGCGCGGTTCGCAGGACGCGCGGCGATTGGCGCCGGGCCAGTTAGTCCGGCGACGCAGGGTGGGAAGGCGGCATTGACGAATCGGTGCGGACGCGTTGTGCATGCATCATGCATCGACGTGCGCCCGGCGGTGTGCCTTTGCGGGGCGTGACAGTGCGCGACGAAGTCGGCGCTCGATGGGGTGCGGGCGCATGCGGCGAATCACGCAGAAGAGATGGTGGAAGCAAAGCCGCGGACGCCTATCCGCGTCGATCGATGCGAGCGTGTTGAGCGTGTCACACGCACGACGTCACGTCGATGTACGCGTTCGGCATGCGGAGCGGCCTGGCGCGCTCGCCGGTCGACGCGACGAACGACCGGCGGGAGAGACGCGACGCACGTGGAAGAGGGGTGGAGAACGCGCAAATGCCGCAAATGTACATGCGTCGTCACCTGCAATTCGTCGGCGACGAATCGTCGCGATTTCGCGAGAGGGAGGGCTATCTCAAAATTGGTCGCGGCCAACGCGGCTGCGGCATGCCCGACACCCGCGGACCGGCGCGCATGCCGCGCGCCGCCGCCGTCACGCGCGCGACAGGCGCTTCGCGAGATCGGCGCTCAGGATCGCCATGCGGGCGGGCTTCTCGTAGCAGACGACGTCGTACACGCGGATCACCTCGCTGATCTCGGTCTCGCTTGCGCGGCCCGTCAGCAGGTCGCCCGTCAGCACGAAGATCGGCGCGCCCGGATTGTCGGACGCGCGCACGGCCTGGATCGCATCGGCGGCGGTGCGGCCGTCGAACATCCACTCGGTGACGACCGCGTCGAACGCCTGGCCCTGCAGCGCGTCGACGAAGGCATCGACGCCGCCGAAGCGGGCCGTCACGAAACCTTGCTCGTCGAGATAGCGGCAGACTTCGCCGGCGCTCACGCTGTCGGCGTCGATCACGGCGACGAGCAGCCTGTCGCTTTCGGCGCGACGCGGATAGATCTCGATCTTGTGAACGTCGTACGCGTTTTGATAGAGGACACCCGTGTGGCGCAGCACGCGCCAGCGGCCCTGCTGCTCGTACGCGACGAACTCGGGGCGCGCGCCCGCGTCGAGCAGCCCGCCGATCCATGCGGTGCATGGAATCTCGGCGATGCCCGCATACAGCACCGCGTCGCGCGCGCATGCGCCGACCATGCCGGGATCGAGGGCCTGCGCGCCGAACAGCTGCGCGGCGGGCTCGCCATAGGCTTCGGCGACTTTCTTGATTTGCGCGAGCGTCCAGGGACTGCTGCCGCGCAGCTTGCGATGCCCTTGGGAAAAGCTCAGGTCGAGAATTCGACAGAGCTCGGTCGTCTGCTGACGCTTGCCGATGCCGTGACGGGTCATCAGTTCGCGTACGCGCTCGGCGACGGCAAGGGAATCCGTGGTGATTGCTTCGTTGGCCATACTACGGGAACGGATCGGATCGAGTGATTCAGAACGGAGCGCCTCGAGGCGCACGGTACGGCATCGTTGGATGCCGCCGGATGAAGCGAGCCGACCGGCCACGCATGGAAAAGATAACTTTACCGCAAAACAAAGTTCGTTCTGCGCACTAGTGTGCGTTTTTCTGTGAAAGGTGTTTCCTCAGGTTACTGTGACGGGTTTTCGCCGATGGCGTTTTCGTCAGAACTTCCGATATGACCACGACCTATCCGCTTCACAAGACGCTCGCGCGCGCCGACGAACCGTTTCCCACGCAAGCCGACGTCGTGATCGCGGGCGCCGGCATCATGGGCTGCGCGGCCGCCTATTATCTCGGTTTGCGCGGGATAAAGGCGGTCGTCTTCGACAAATCCCGCATCGCGGGACAGCAATCGACGCGCGCATGGGGCTTCGTGCGCCAGCAGGGCCGCGAGGCGGCCGAGGTGCCGCTGATGATGGCCGGCATGCGCCAGTGGGCAGGCCTCGAGCGCGAGCTCGGCGCCGATCTCGAATGGCGGCAGGGCGGCTGTCTCTATATTGCCGACAACGACGAAGACTGGGCGTCGTTCGTGCAATGGATCGACGTCGCTCGCGCGCACGGGCTCGACACGCGCACGCTCACGCGCGCGGAGATCGACGCGCACGTGAGCGGCCTCGCCGCGCCCGCGCTCGGCGGCCTCTACACGGCGAGCGACGGGCAGGCCGAGCCGCGCCGCGCCGCCGCGGCGTTCGCCGCCCGCGCGGTCGATGCCGGCGCGCGCTTCTTCGAAGGCTGCGGCGTGACCGCGATCGACACGTCGGGCGGTGCGGTGACGGGCGTCGTCACCGAGCGCGGCGCCGTGAAGGCGCGGCGCGTGATCTGCGCGGCCGGCGCGACGAGCTTTCGCCTGCTCGACGGCGTCGGCATCCGGCTGCCGCAGCAGGCGGTGCGCGGCACCTGCATGCGCACGAACGCGCTGCCCGCCGTGTCCGCGTCGACGATCTGGGGACACGGCCTCGGCATCCGGCAGCGCGCGAACGGCGCGATCAATCTCGCCGACGACATGCAGGTCGACGTCGACGTCACGCTCGGCCACCTGCGCGGACTGAGCGTCTTCTTGCCCGAACTGTGGACGCAGCGCGAGAAATTCCGCTTTCATCTGAACGGTGCGGCGTGGCGTGATCTGAAGACGCGGCTCGCGGGCGGTGCGCCCGCGATCGAGCCGCGCGATCCGAATCCGCAGCCGAATCCCGCGCATGCGCCGCGTGCGCTCGCGAAGCTGAAGACGATTTTTCCGGCGCTGCGCGACGCGCAGATCGTCGAGGCGTGGGCGGGCCTCATCGACGTGCTGCCCGACGGCATTCCCGTCATCGACGCGCCGCGCGCGCCGGACGGGCTCGCGATCGCGACCGGGTTCTGCGGGCACGGCTTCGCGATGGGGCCGATCGTCGGCCGCTTGCTCGCCGAGTGGGTCGATACCGGCGCGACGTCGCTCGATCTGTCCGCGTTTCGCGCGGCGCGCTTCGTCGACGGGACGATGCGGCGGCCGAGAAGCATGCTGTAGCGCCGATGACCGTTGCGCCGATGACGGTTCGCGACGGGGAGCATGATAGCCCCGCCGCTGCCGGCGATGCGGCGGGCGTCAAACATCGTCAAATGGCGCGCGTTCGAGCATGACGCGCGGCGCGCGACGGCGGTTTCCGCCGCGCGCCGCACCGCCCGGCAGCGTAAAATCGCGACGCCCGGTTCTGGAGAAAATCATTGGCGTCGCCTTCCGATTACCGCAAATCGCTGCGCTTTCGCCTGCGCAAGGCGCGCACGCCGTGGACGGCGCCGCGTCCGCGCACGCTGTTCACGCGGCCCGCCGCGTCGCCGCTGCGCACGCTGGTGTTTCGCCTCGCGCTCGTGATCGGCCTGTGCATGCTCGCGTTCCTCGTGCTGTATCTCGATCGCGACGGCCTGCGCGACTCGACGAAGAGCGCGCCGATGAGCATCGCGGACCTCGTCTATTTCACGATGGTCACGGTCGCGACGGTCGGCTACGGCGACATCGTGCCCGTCACCGAACGTGCGCGCCTCATCGATGCGTTCTTCATCGTGCCGATCCGCATCGGCATCTGGTTCATCTTTCTTGGCACCGCTTATCAATTTGTGATTCAACGAGTCATCGAGGACTTCCGCATGAAGCGCCTGCAAAAAAATCTGCGCGATCACGTCGTGATCTGCGGCTATGGGCTGAGCGGCTCGATCGCCGTGCGCGAGCTGCTCGAAAGCGGCGTCGATCCGGCCACGCTGATCGTCATCGACTCGCAGGAGCAGGCGCTCGAGGCGGCCGCGGCGCTCGGCGTGACGGGCCTCTGCGGCGATCCCGCGCAGGAGGATCTGCTGCAGCAGGCGCAGGTGCGCAGCGCGAAGGCGGTCATCATCTCGGTCACCGACGATCCGACTGCGATCCTGCTCACGCTGTCGGTGCGCAGCATCGCGCCCGATACGAAGATCGTCGTGCGGATCCAGGAGAACCTGTACCAGCGGCAATTGCGGCAGGCGGGCGCCGACGTGATCGTGTCGTCGACGAAGATCGGCGCGCTGCTGCTCGCCGATGCGGTCGAGAGCCGCTACATCGTGCCGTTCGTCAACGACATGCTGTCGACGCGCGGCCGCGCGACGCTCGTCGAGCGGCCGGCCGCCGCGCACGAGATCGGCTGCATGTCGAATGCGGTGACGGGTGCGCTCGTCGTCGGGCTCGATCGCGCGGGCAAGATCCTGTCGTTCTACGAAGACTCGCCGTGCCGGATCGAGGCGGGCGATACGCTCGTCGTGATCCAGTCGACGCGGGCGATGGAGCGGGCGGGCATCGACGCGGCGGACTGAGCGGGCGCGGCGGGCGGACCTCCGGCACGGCGCGCGTGCGCGGTCGGCGGCACGCGAGGCTCGTGATGTCTCGTGATGTCTCGATGCGCCGGATCGCGGATGCTTCGTCGGTTCGTTCGCCAGCGGAACGGTTCGCCGACCGACGGCCGAAGCGCCGGCGCGGTAGCGGTAGCGGTAGCGGTAGCGGTAGCGGTAGCGGTAGCGGCGATGCGCGCCGCATCGCGGACGCGCGCCGAAGCGTCGCGCGCCGATCGACTCGCCGCCGCGCCTCAAGTGATCAGATGCGCGCCGTTTCAGGCTCGGCGCGAATCGGCCGATCCGACATCGACGGTCAGTTCGCCGGCGCGGCGGCGAGATCGCCGGGCGCTGCGTCAGGCCGCATCGCGATCGATTCGCGTATGAGCGCGGCGAGCCTGTCGGCGTCGTGTTCGGGGATCCAGTGGGTCGCGTGCGGCAGCACCTCGAGCCGGTACGGGCCGCTCACGAAGTGCCGCGCCAGCTCGGCGCCGCGCCGCGACAACGCCGCGTCGCGCTCGCCCCATATGTGGAGCACGGGCACCGACACCTTGCGGGACAGATAGCCGGGCGGCGTCAGCGCCATCGCGCGGTACCAGTTGAGCGACGTCGTCAGCGCCCCCGCGTCGACGATGTCGGTGTAGACGGCGTCCATTTCGTCGCGCGTCATTCCGGTGCGCGCCAGCATTTTCTCGAACAGCTTGCGACCGCGCGTGACGAACAGCTCCGGCAGCTTCGGCAACTGGAAGAGGCCCATGTAGTACGAGCGGAACAACTGGTCGCTGCTCAGCATCGAGCGCATGAACGCGCCCGAGTGCGGCACCGACACGGTCGTCAGCGTGCGCACCGCGGCGGGGTGCTGGGCCGCGAGCGCCCAGGCGACGGCCGCTCCCCAGTCATGGCCGACGACGTGGACCGGACCGCCGCCGAGCCGCTCGATCAGCGCGACGACGTCGCCGACGAGGTGCGGCATCCGGTACGCGGCGACCCGGTGCGGGCGTGCACCCGGCGAGTAGCCGCGCTGGTTCGGCGCGACGGTCCGGTAGCCGTCGGCGTTCAGCGCGGCGGCGACGCGCGCCCAGCACTTCGCCGTCTGCGGCCAGCCGTGCAGCAGCACGATGATTTTGCCGTCGATCGGGCCCGTATCGACGACATCGAAAGTCAATCCTTCGTGACTGAACGAAGTCACGCGGCGCGCATCGGCATCATCCAAGGTCGGATCTCCTGATTTATGTCTTCGATATCCTGTCTTCGGCACTCGTGCGACGTGCGACGCAATGCCGACGCGTCGTCGTCGGCACCTTGCGGTACGCGTATTCACGGGCGTTCAGCCGTCGTCGCACGGGGGCGCGGCGATGGGCGCAGGGCGCGGCGCGCGCGGTATCGAATGAGTCTAGGCTGCGGCTGTCGATTTGCCTACTGGATATTCGTGATGTGAATCATTGACCATCCGGAATTTGCTCGTACGACATCCGGCGGCGCGCCGAACGGAAGCGCGCCGCCGGATGTCGCCGCAATGGGGGAAGACCTCGACCGCGAAGCGCGGGCGCCGGGATCGAAGCCGTGTAGCATCTGAGCCGACCCGGAATCCATTACGAGCATCCCTTTCGAGAAAGGAGAGCAGCATGAGCGAAGCAGACCGCGAGCGGGGCAAGGCGCGCCGGGCGCAGGTGATGGGCGACGCCTTCGTCGAGCGTGCGATGAGCGACCTGGACGGCTTTTCGCGGCCGTTGCAGGATTGGCTGAACGAGCATGCGTGGGGCAGCACGTGGCAGCGCGGCGGCATCGATCTGAAGACGCGCAGCCTGTGCACGTGCGCGATGCTGGCGGCGCTCGGCCGCGGCCACGAGCTCAAGGGGCACGTCCGCGGCGCGTTGAACAACGGCGCGAGCCTCGTCGAGATCCGCGAGGTGCTGCTGCACAGCGCGCTGTACGCGGGCGCGCCCGCGGCCGTCGAGGCGTTCCGCAATGCGCGCGAAGTGATCGATGCGCTGGGGCTCGGCGTGCCCGATGACGGTGAGTGACGGTCAATGACGGCGTCGTGCGCCGCGCCGCCCGGATCGTGCATCGGGCTCGCGGCGACGCGACGGCAGCGCCGACCCATCGCGAACGCGGTGGCGATCGTCCGCTTGCGAACCATCGCTGATCGGCGATACTGGAGCCGCCGAGCCGCCGAGCCGCCGAGCCGCCGAGCCGCCGAGCCGCCGAGCCGCCGAGCCGCCGAATCGATACCGCCAAGAACACGAAGCCGAAGCGCGACGCCGAACGACCTGAAAGCCCACGAACAGATTCACGAACCCGAAGCCGATGCTCTCTTCAAGAGGACAAACGATGACGACAGCGGTTTTCGACGCGGCGCAGACGGCGCGACTGACGCCGTTCGCCGAGCTGGTGGATGCACTGCGTACGGCCGCGCTCGACGCAGCCGACGGCCGGATCGCGAGCCCGGCGCGGCTCGTCGTGCCGCTCAACGAAGGCGGCGTGATGCTGTCGATGCCCGCGTCGGCGTCCGATCTCGCGATCCACAAGCTCGTGACCGTGTGCCCGCGCAATCGCGGCGGCGATTTGCCGACGATCCAGGGGCAGGTGAGCGTTGTCGATCCGACGACGGGCGAGCCGCTCTTCGCGCTCGACGGCCCGACCGTCACCGGCCGCCGGACGGCCGCGGTCACGCTGCTCGCGATCCGCACGTTCCTGCCCGCCGCGCCGCGCGACGTGCTGCTGATCGGCACCGGCGCGCAGGCCGCGCATCACGTCGACGCGCTCGCCGCGCTGTTTCCCGGCTCGCGGGTGCGCGTGAAGGCGCGTACGGCCGCGCAAGCGGCGGCGTTCTGCGAGCGTCTGCGCGCGGCGCTGCCGACGCTCGAGCCGCTCGACGGCGACGCGCTGCCCGATTCGCTCGACGCGATCATCACGTCGACGACGAGCGCGACGCCCGTCTACGACGAGGCGGCGCGGACGGGGCGGCTCGTCGTCGGCGTCGGTGCGTTTACGCCCGGCGCGGCCGAGGTCGGCGCGCGGACGATCGCGGGAAGCGCGCTCTACGTCGACGATCCGGCGGGCGCGCGCCACGAGGCGGGCGATCTGATCGCCGCGGGCGTCGACTGGATGCGCGTGCATTCGCTTGCCGACGCGCTGCGCGCGAAAGAAGCGGCTGCGCTCGCATCCGGCGAAGCCGCGCCGGGCGCGCCGGTGTTCTTCAAGAGCGTCGGCTGCGCGGCCTGGGATCTCGCCGCGTGCCGCGTCGCGCTCACTTCACGCACTCGAGCGTGTACTTGAGCGCCGGGCCGATCAGGCGCCGCCATACGTCCCACGTGTGCGCGCCGTCGACGATCCGCAGCGCGGCCGGATTCTGCGCGCGCCGCAGGCTCGTGTAGAGCACGCTCGACTCGGCCTGGATCGACAGATCGTCGTCGCCTGCCGCGATGAACATCCGCAGCCGCAGCGGCTGCGCGAAATAGCTGCGCCACAGCGCCGGATAGTTGAGCTCGTGCCAGACCTTCGGATCGAACTGCCTGTCGCCGAACACGCCGACATAGCGCGCGGCCGAGCTCGCGGGCGGCTCGTTCGCGTAGATCGCGGGGCTCAGCAGCATCGCGCCGCAGAAGCGCTCGGGCTCGAGAAACGCGAAGCGCAGCGCGCCGTAGCCGCCCATCGACACGCCGCCGATCGCCCGTCCCGCGCGCTGGTTCGACACCGCGTAGTGCGCCTCGACGTCGGGAATCAGGTCGTCGAGGAATGCGCTTTGCATCTTCTCCTTGCGGTCGACGTACCAGTCGGTGCCGCCTTGCGGCATCACGATCACGACGGGCGGAATGTCCCGGTGCTCGATCAGCGCGTCGGCGGTGAGCTGCAGGCGGCCCTGCGTGACCCAGTCGTTCGCGTTGCCGGCGTTGCCGTGCAGCAGGTACAGCACCGGATAGCGCGCGCCCTCCGGGTTGTAGCCGGCCGGCAGGTAGACGGTGTACGACCAGTCGCGGTGCAGCGCTGGCGAGCGGAACGTGCGGGTGACGATGCTGCTGACGGGCGCCGCGTGCGCGGCGAGATGGAGCGCGGCGGCGAGCAGCGCGGCGAGAGGCAAAACGAATCGGCGCATGACGGCGTAATTGGTATGGGCGCCGATATGCTAGCAGCAGCGGATGACAGCCGTGTGCGGGTTTTCGGCGTCAGCGTCTCGGCCGGCGCAGCGGCAGCCGCAATGGCGGCCTGAGCGGCTGCAACAGCCGCGATTGCCGCACGAAGTCCGACGTCCGGGCGACGAGCGGCGCGTACAGCTTCGCGACGACGTACAGCAGGCCGACCGCCGCCGCATCGGCGACGAGTCCGAGCGGCCAATCCAGGTAGCCGCCCGTCGCCGCGTACAGCAGCGAATCGACCGACAGCGAGATGCCCGTGCCAGCGACGAAGCAGAGCAGCCCCTGCCGGCCGATCGTGCCGATCCACGGCATTGCTTGCGCGATTCGATGCATCCAGCCGAGGTGGACGAGCTTCGCGGCGAGCCAGGCGATCGCGATGAAGTTCGCGAGCCGCAGCGGGCCGAGGTTCTGCTTGATCGACGGATCGGTCGGGAACGGCTCGATGCGCAGCCGGTAATACGCGCCCGCCGCGACGACGACGATCGCGGCCGCGGTCGCGAACCAGCCGACCGGCCGCCGCGCGAGCACCTGATAGATCGGCTGGCAGCGCGCGACGATGCCGAGCACGAACAGGAACTGCCATGCGAACGGGTTGAAGTCCCACGGCACGCCGTCGGCGGTCGGCAGATAGCCGGCGATTTTGCGCGCGGCGAGCCACAGCGCCGCGCTTCCGGCGGCGAGCAGCCACCACCAGCGGCTGCGCGCGACGGGCAGCGCGAGCGGCACGAGAAGCGCGAAGAACGCGTACATCGGCAGCACTGACGCGAGATACGGCTGTCGCCTGAGCAGCAGGATGTCGCGCAGCGCGGCGAGCGGCGCGTGCAGCAGCCCTTCGAGATCGTTGGTCGGCATGTTCGGCGCGTCGATCGCGAATGCGTTCAGCACCGCGGTGATGAAGAGCATCAGGCCGGCCGTGAACAGGAACGCGCGGTAGATTTCAAACGCACGTTTGACGAAGCGCTGGCGCGCGGCGGCCTCGGTGTGGCGCGCGGCGAGCGAGTTGTACGCGATCGCGGTCGCGAAGCCGCCGAGGAAGACGAACACCTCGGCCGCGTCGCAGAGCGCGTATGCGTGCAGCGTGACGCGCGACAGGATGCTGCCGCCGATGTGGTCGACGACGATGACGAGCAGCACGAGACCGCGGAAGAAGTCGAGCTCGGCGTAGCGTTGGGCTGGCGCGGCGTTCATGCGGCGTCGCGTGCGCGCGACGCGCGACGGACGCGGTGCGAGGTTGGAGCGGCGAAAACGGGGACGGACACGGGACGCATGATGGGGAGCGGCATCGCTACATGATCGGATTCAGACGACGATGGTCGCGCATTGTGCCATCGAAGGCCAGGGTTTCGGGTTTACGCGAAGTTACAGACGATTCTGACGAAATCCCGACACGGAAGTTGGCAATGCGCAACGAAATGTAAAAAAAGTGATGCACCAACATGGACGTTGCACTTTTTGCATGACAGTATTTCTTCCATTGCAGCAATCCCGCGACGTGGGCCGTAGAGACGGGATGCACCCGAAATGCTCCGAAATGGGGCGCCGAAATTTCAAATGCGTCATGGCAGCCTGGCTTGTGCGGGGCTGTCGAAACAAGGTCTGGAGATTCCGATAATGAACAAGCAAGTCGTTTCCGCAGCCGCTTTCCTCGCATTCGCCGCGCCGGTTTTCGCCCAAAGCAGCGTGACGCTGTACGGCGTGATCGACGAAGGCTTCAACTACACGAGCAACGTGAACGTCAACGGCGTCGGCAAGAGCAACTACCAGCTCGCGAGCGGCTTCGCGCAAGGCAGCCGCTGGGGCCTGCGCGGCTCGGAAGACCTGGGCGGCGGCCTGAAGGCGATCTTCACGCTGGAAAACGGCTTCGATCTGAACAACGGCAAGCTCGGCCAGGGTCAACGGATGTTCGGCCGTCAGGCGTTCGTCGGCCTGTCGCACACGCAATTCGGTTCGCTGACGCTCGGCCGTCAGTACGACTCGGTCGTCGACTACCTCGCGCCGCTGACCGCGAACGGCAACTGGGCCGGCACGCTGTTCTCGCACCCGTTCGACAACGACAACACGGATAATTCGTTCCGTGTGAACAACACGGTCAAGTATGCGAGCCCGGACTGGAACGGCCTGCAAGTCGGCGGCACGTACAGCTTCAGCAACGCGACCGGCTTCTCGAACAACCGTCAGTACAGCATCGGCGCCGCATACACGCTGGGCGGCTTGCAACTCGCCGCCGCATACCTGCAGGCGAACAACCCGGGCAAGACCGCGAGCGGCGCGATCGCGGACAACGACGCGAACTTCACGGCCGACCGCCTGCGCATCTTCGGCGGCGGCATCAACTACACGTTCGGCCCGGCGACGGTCGGCTTCGTGTACACGAAGGCCGACATCAAGAATCCGGTTTCGACGGTCTATCTGCCGTCGTCGACGTTCACGGGCCTCGGCCTGACCGCGACGAAGTTCCAGAACTTCGAAATCAACGGCAAGTACCAGCTGACGCCGGCGCTCTTCATCGGCGCGCAATACGTGTATACGGACGGCAAGTTCGACGCGGCCGCGGGCAGCGTGAAGCCGAAGTACCACACGATCGGACTGATGGCGGACTACAACCTGTCGAAGCGCACCGACGTCTACCTGCAGGGCGCATGGCAGAAGGTCGCGGGCGACAAGACGGGCACGATCGCGGACGGCGGCTATGTCGTCGGTACGGACGGCCCGTCGGCGTCGGCGAACCAGTTCGCGGTCCGCGCGGCGATCCGCCACAAGTTCTGATCGGGGCGGCCACGCGGCGGCGCGCGATCGAGCGTGCCGTCGGCGGCCGGTTCGCTTCGGCTCGGCTTCAGCCGGCTCGTTTGAGCCGGCTGAACGGCTTTGTAGCTTTGTAGTTCAGTCAAGCGAAGTTGGCTCATCCGGCGAAGCTTGTCGGACCCGCCGGTGCGTCGTCGGCGCAGACCGTGCCGGCGTGCACCGCCGCTGCGAGTGCGTTTCGATCGGTCTTTGGGGCGCAGTAAACGCTTGGGCATCGCCAAGCGGCGCTTGAATCTTCTCTATTGTTTCCTCTCGGCGGCAAGCGAATACGCGTGCGAATCAACTGTTCGCCGGCGCGATGCCGTGCATCTTCGCTAACCGCTAACCGCTAACCGCATTTGCTGTTCGTCCGCCGGGCGGTTCGGATCGAGCGTGCGGGAATCCACGTCTTTCCGTGCTGCTTGCTGCGCAGATCAGCCGACAAAATTCGCTCGACTCGAGCGAGCCCCGGCAGATCGTTCATCAAGCGACGCTTGCCGTGTCGCATGGCGGTGGGCGCGACGCATAGTCGATTCGCGGCGATGCCCCGAGCCGAAGCGCCGCGCCGAGCGAACGCCGACCGGCGACCGGCGACCGGCGAGCAACCGATCAAGCCGCGAACGACTCGTCTTTGCCCGGATCGTGCGCGAGAAACGCGATGAAATCGCGCGTGTATTTCGGCAATTCGTCGAAGCTGCGCGCGCAGATCGTCAGCCGGCGGTGCGCCCACGGATCGGCGAGCTCGATCAGGCGGATCTGCATCGTCTGCTGCGCGCGCAGCGCCGCATGGCGCGACACGATGCCGATCCCGACGCCGCGCTCGATCAGCCGGCAAATCGCGTCGAAGCTCTTCAACTGCACGCGGTAGTCGATCCGCTTGCCGAGCGCCTTCGCCTGTTCGGCGAGGTGGACCTGCAGCGCGCTGCCGTCCGTCATCCCGATGAAGTCGGCGTCGACGAGTTCCGAGAACGCGACCCGCTCGCGTGCGGCGAACGGATGGTCGAGCGCCGCGACGGCGATCAGCCAGTCCTCGCGAAACGGCATCTGCTCGAGTCCGTCGAGACCGACCGAATCGGCGACGATTCCGAAATCCGCCGTCTTGCCGCGGATCGCATGGACGATCTCCTGGCTCGAGCGCTCCTCGACGCTCACCGACAGCTTCGGATGGCGCGGCAGATATTCGGCGAGCGCGTCGGGCAGGTATTCGCTGAGCGCCGCGGTGTTGCTGAGGAGGCGAATGTGGCCGCGCAGTCCGGCGCCGAACTGCTGGAGTTCGCCGCGCATGTGATCGATCTGCTGCAGCACGACGCGCGCGTGGTGTTCGAGCGCACGGCCGGCTTCGGTCGCGCGCGTGCCGCGCTTCGCGCGCTGCAGCAGCGGCACGCCGAGTTCTTCTTCCATGCCGCGAATCCGCTCGCTCGCGGATTGCAGCGTCATGTGCGCGCGCTCGGCGCCTCCCGTGATGCTGCCGGCTTCGCAGACGTGCAGGAAAAGTCGCAGATCGGTCAGATCGAATCGCATGGGGCTTGCGTTGTCGTTGTAATGGCCGATACGGTAACAGGATTGCGGCGCGTCGCGTTCAGGCCGTGCCTGAGCTCCGCTTCGTCGGTTCCGCATTTTCGTGCGACGAATTGCCGCGCATCATGTCCGCTCGTTCGTCGATCCGGAGGCGCGCATGCGAAGCAACCCGTCTTGGCTCCTGGCGTTGAAGATCGCGCTGCACATCTTCTTTCTCTGCTGCGGCGTCGCTTTCGCGTATTCGACGCTGGTCGCGCCGCAGCCGTGACGTGAACGGTCGCAGAGGGTTCGGCGCACGAATCCGCCGCTGCAAGAGCGGGGCGCCGCGCGTGCGGATCGCCGGACGCCGTACGCGGAAAAACGCGTCCGATCGACTGAAATAGGCTCGGATCGGCATTTTTGACGGGGCGAACGCGTGTTTTGCACCGGGCGTCGAGGTCGCGATTATTCGTGCCGCATCGGTGAATTATTTCGTTTTTCATAGGACTTGGCTGGCTTAATTTCCGATTCCACAATGCTCGCTGCGATTTTGTCATCATTCTTGCATCCGGTTACACGCGCTCCCGGCGATTTTTGAGATGCTCGAAAAATTCAATGACCGGAGTCGTCCCGAGCATGAGCAAGAGCGAGATCGACCGCAGCGTCGCGTGGCTGTCCGGCATGGCGGCCGCGCTCGTCGTCGCGGGCTGCGCAACCACGTCGCCCGTCACGCCTACCGATACGCTCGCCGGTGCGGCGGCTGCCGCTTCGTCGGCGAGCGCCGCGCAGGCGGCCGCCGCGCCGCCGGCCGGCGATGCGGCGCAGCATCAGGACAAGCCCGCCGCGCCGGCGCCCGTTGTGACGCGCTACGTCGTGAAGCGCGGCGACACGCTGTCGGCGATCGCCGACGCGAACGGCTGCACGGTGCGCGACCTGCAGGCGTGGAATCACATGGGCCGCCGGACCCGAATCGCCATCGGGCAGGTGCTGCGGATTGCGCCGCCCGGCGCGGAAAGCGCGGCCGCCTCGCAGGCGGCGCACGGCGCCAATTCCGCACGCGCGCCCGGCAATGCCGACGCGACCCGCACGAACGATTCGGCAAACGGGGCGAGCGCGGCGCCGGCCGGCGGCACGAATCCGTCGTCGTCGGTTGCCGATGCGTCGCAGCCGGCTTCGACGCCCGAAAGCGCCGCCGATCGCGCGGCGGACCGCCGCGTCGTGCGGGAAACGAAGCGGCATGCGCAGTCGATCGCGCTCGCGTGGCCGGCGAAGGGCGCGATCGCCGAAACGTTCCAGCCCGGCCGCAACCGCGGCATCCGGATCGTCGGACACGCGGGCGATCCGGTGCGCGCGGCGGCGTCGGGCCGCGTGATGTATGCGGGCACGGGCCTGAACGGCTACGGCACGCTGATCCTCGTCCAGCACAACGCGGATTTCCTGACCGCGTATGCGCACAATCGCAAGGTGCTCGTGAAGACGGGCGACGTTGTTCAGCAGGGCGAACAGATCGCCGAGATGGGAATCGGCGACAGCGCGCGCGCCGGGATGCTGTTCGAAGTGCGGCGCGACGGCAAGCCGGTCAATCCGATGCAGTACCTGCCGGGCCGGCAGCAGGGATAGCGGTCGCGCACGCACGCGTGCCGTGCGAACGAGAGGCGGGCGATGCGCGGCGAATCTGATGCATCGTCCGATTCGAGCTGCCGCGCGCGTGCGCGGCTACAAATTCACACGGTTTCGAGCAGCGGGAGCTGATACGCTCCTGGGCCGCGATATCGGGGGCGCGCGTGCCGCGCGGCCCGGTTCGCCACCGTTCACCATCCCGCTATTCGCTTATGAACCATTCTCCGTTGCGCCGTTCGCTACTTGCCGCGGCCGTTTTCGCGCCGCTGATCGGCGCATGTGCACCGCTGATCGGCAACTCGAACGGCGTCGCCGCCGCCGAGCGGCAATTGAGCGAACTCGAGTCGTCGTTCGGCGGCCGCCTCGGCTTCGTCGCGCTCGACACGGCGACGGGCGCGCGCATCGCGCATCGCGCCGCCGAGCGCTTCCCGTTCTGCAGCACGTTCAAGACGATGCTGTCGGCCGCGATCCTCGCGCGCAGCGCGGGTGACGCCACGTTGCTGCAGCGACGGATCCCGTATGCGAAGCGCGACCTCGTCAGCTATTCGCCGGTCACCGAAAAGCACGTCGGCGACGGGATGACCGTCGCCGAACTTTGCGCGGCGGCGCTCCAGTACAGCGACAACACCGCGGCGAACCTGCTGATCGCGCTGCTCGGCGGTCCGCAGGCCGTCACCGCGTACGCGCGCTCGATCGGCGACACGACGTTCCGCCTCGACCGCCGGGAGACCGAGCTGAACACCGCGATTCCCGGCGACGAGCGCGATACGACGACGCCCGCCGCGATGGCGGCGAGCTTGCGCCGCCTGCTCGTCGGCGATGCGCTCGGCGCAGCGCAGCGCGCGCAACTCGATACGTGGATGCTCGGCAACACGACAGGCGCCGCGCGGATCCGCGCGGGCGTGCCGGCCGACTGGCGCGTCGCCGACAAGACGGGCACGGGCGACTTCGGGACGGGGAACGACATCGGCGTCGCGTATCCGCCGAGCCGCGCGCCGATCGTGATCGTCATCTACACGACGATGCGCGACAAGAATGCGCAGGCGCGCAACGACGTGCTCGCGTCGGCGGCGCGGATCGCCGCGCGGACATTCGGCTGACGATGCGCCGGAGGGCACGCCGTTCGAGCGTGTCCGATGCGTGGGCGGGCGGATGGCTTGACGCGTCGTGCGAGCGGTGCCGCGCGCCATGCCGATGCGTCGGGCATCGGCGTTTCGGTTAGGCGGTTCGGCACACGATCGGCTTCGGTGCTCGCCGGCATGCATGCAAGCGATGTCGGTCGGTCCGCTTGGCCGTGTTCGTTGCGACGCGGGCCGTCCTGAGGCACGCAACGTGCGTCGCGAACGGGCGCGGGCAGCGTGCCCCCGTTCGGCGACGGCGATTCGAACGTCCGCTGCCGCGATCGGGCGGCGCGGCGTTCTTGCACAGCGCGAAATGCTGTGTACCGCAGAGTCTTCCGTCCACCGTTGGCGACGGCGATTCGAACGCCGCCGCTGCGATCAGGCGGCGCCGCGCTCGCGCGCAGCGCGAGCCGCCCTGTACCGCCGAGCGTCCTGTCCGCCCTCGGCGGACGGCGATTCGGACCTCCATCGCGATAATGAGGCCGCGCCGCTTTCCCTTTTCGCACGATCCGAATCGTGTCGCCGACGCCGGCAATCGTCCGTCATGACGTTATATACCGGCGACGCCCGCATCGCTCGCACGAGCCACGCGACGGCGGCGGTTGTCGCCGCGCGTCGCATGCTTCCCGTCTCGCCTCGTCGAGCGCTGCGCGCCCCGAACGCTCGCGCAACGCCCGCATTTCGCTTATCGTGACGGCTTGCCCGCAGGCATCGCCCGTCGCATCGCCTGCGCGTCCCCGTGTTGTCTCCGCTCCGCCGTCGACCGCCATGCGCCGCCTCCCGCCCTTGAACGCCCTGCAGATTTTCGCGACGGTCGCGCGCCATCGCAGCTTCACGCGCGCCGCCGACGCGCTGTGCGTGACGCAAGGAGCGATCAGCCGCCAGATTCAATCGCTCGAAGCGCATTACGGCTTTCCGCTCTTCATGCGCCACGCGCGCGGCCTCACGCTGACGGCGGAGGGCGAGCAACTGCTGCCCGTCGTCGTCGAGAGCTTCGCGCGGATCGAGGACATTTCACGGAAGCTCACGCGCCAACGTACCGATCTCGCGCTGAAGGTGCCGACCTGCATGATGCGCTGGGTGTTGCCGCGGATCATGCGGTTCCAGCGCGAGCATCCGGACCTGCACGTGCAGATGACGACCACCTGGCGGCACGACGTCGATTTCCAGAGCGAGCCGTTCGATGCGGCGATCGTCTACGGGACGTCGCCCGGCGCGGACATGAAGGCCGTGCCGCTCTTCGACGAGCGTCTCACGCCCGTGTGTTCGCCGGACCTGCTGAAGGACAAGCCGCTCGCGCGCGTCGACGATCTCGCGCACCACACGCTGCTGCATCCGACGCGCGATCATCGCGACTGGCGCCGCTGGCTCGAGTACGCGGGCGCGGCCGGCGTCGACCCGGATCGCGGGCCGAGCTTCGACACGCTCGACCTCGCGACGAGCGCCGCGACGCAAGGCTTCGGCGTCGCGCTGGGCGACCTGACGTTGAGCGACGAGGATCTCGCCGCACGGCGGCTCGCGACGCCGCTCGACATCGTGCTGAAAACGGGCGCGCGCTATTACTTCGTCTATCCGGACAGCGTCGCGCAACAGCAGAAGATCCGGCGCTTCAGCGCGTGGCTCGATGCAAATCGCGACTGACCGGACGGCTCGTCCGGTTCGACCACGACGAGAATCGCGCCGGGCGCCGCGGAACGGCGGACGTGCTTCGCGCGGCTGCCTCTACAGATACGACACGACGGCGACGATGCGCCGCGCGTCGCCGGGCTGCGCCGCGGGCAGCGGAATCGTGCGTGACTGCTCGGTGAATTTGACCGTGCGCAATGCCGCGCCGCTTTGCGGATCGACGAACGTGACGGAGCCTTTCGCCGGACGAGGGCAGGCGGGCCGCAGCTGCGCACGCGCGCCGGCGTCGCCTGCGACCGAGAACGAGCACGGCGGCTCGACGATCATGCCGGTGAAACGGATGATGCCGGTCTGCTGGGCGTGGGCCACGGAGGAAAGCGCAAACATCGACACGGCCAACAGGCTGGACGCAATGAGCGATGAACGTTGCATAGAGTGCTCCACGCGAATGAGCGCCCCGCAACGTTCCGAACGGCAGGCTGCGGATACGCTGCGAAGCTAAATGCGTAAACGGCAGTGCATGCGAAAACTTGATGCGAACGGGTTAGAAGGTTGCGTCAACAACGAACAGATCGATGTCTGTCGAACGATGCCGACGCTATTCAAGATAGAAGCGGCGCACGACGAATGCAAGGCGGCGCGGCCGCGCGTGCGGTTGCGGTGTTCGGGCTGCGTCGCCGACGAGCGCGAAGCGAAGGCGCACGGCGGCGCTGCGTCGAACGGACGCATGCGCGCGCGCCGTTCGCGCGGCGAGATGCTCGCGCCGCAAGCGGCCATGTGCCGTGGCCGACGCATTCGCTCATGACGGCTGCCGCCGGAACGACGCGATGGCGGCGCGGCACGCCGGGCATCGGGCGTCGCGACGCCCGCGAGCCTGCCGTTCGGCGCGAGCGATTGGGTGCGGCTCGCCGAGCGCTATCTCGCGTGATGCGCGCACCGCATGCGACGACCTATACGAGGAGAAGCCACGACATGAGGAAGACCGTCGCGACGTGGCTGTTCGCGTTCGGCGCCGCGACGGGCGCCGCGCATGCCGCCGACGGGGCCGGCAAGGAGATCCGGCTCGCCGTCGATCCGACCTATCGCCGCTCGAATACAAGATGCCCGACGGCAAGCTCGCGGGCTTCGGCGTCGACATCGCAAACGTGCGTTGCGCGGAATTGCGCGCGCGCTGCGTGTGGGGCGAGACGAGCTTCGACGGGATGACTCCCGGGCTGCTCGCGCGTCAGCCCGCTCGCCGATAGCCTTCCGTCGCGCGCAGCAGCGTCCGCGTGTACTCGGTGCCGACGTGCGCCGCGCGCACGTCCTCGATCCCGAGCTGCTCGACCATCGCGCCGTCGCGCATCACCGCGACGCGGCTGCACAGGAACCCGACGACCGCGAGATTGTGGCTGACGAGGATCATCGTCAGCCCGCGCTCGCGATGCAGCCGCTTGAGCAGATTCAGGATCTCCGCCTGCACCGAGACGTCGAGCGCCGACGTCGGCTCGTCGAGCAGCAGCACGCGCGGCTCGACGATCAGCGCGCGCGCGATCGCGACGCGCTGCCGCTGCCCGCCCGACAGCTGATGCGGATAGCGAAAGCGGAACGCGGGGCCGAGCCCCACTTCGGCGAGCGCGCGCGCGATCCGTTCGTCCGCGTCCGGCAGCCGGTGGATCGCGAGCGGCTCGCGCAGCGTCTCGTCGACGGTGAAGCGCGGATGCAGCGATGCGTAGGGATCCTGAAACACCATCTGCACGTCGCGGCGAAATGCGCGATCGAGCTTGCCTTCGATCGGGCGCGCGGCGATCGACAGCGTGCCGCCCGCGAGCGGCACGAGGCCCGTGAGCGCGCGCAGCAGCGTCGACTTGCCGGAGCCGGACTCGCCGACGAGCCCGAACGCCTCGCCCGCGCCGACGGAGAGATTCGCGCCGCGCACCGCGTCGACGTGGCCGGTGCGGGTCGGAAAGCGGATCGAGACGTCGCGGACTTCGATCATCGGTGCGCTTCTCATCGTGCGGCCTCCGTCAACCACGCCGGATCGCGCTCGAGCACGGGCAGCGCGTCGGGCGGGTCCGCCAGCGGCGGCGTCGCGGCGAGCAGGCCGCGCGTATAGGGATGCGTCGCGTGGACGAGATCGCGCGCCGCGCACGTCTCGACGACGCGCCCCGCGTACATCACGGCGACGCGGTCGCAGAACGACATCACGAGCGGCAGGTCGTGGCTGATGAACACGAGGCCCGTGCGATGGCGCGCGATCATGTCGTCGAGCACCGCGAGCACCTGCATCGACACCGCGACGTCGAGCGCGGACGTCGGCTCGTCGGCGACCAAGAGGCGCGGGCCCGTCGACACCATCATCGCGATCATCACGCGCTGGCCCATCCCGCCCGACAGCTCGTGCGGATAGGCGTCGGCGACGCGCGCCGGATCGCGGATCTCGACCGCGGCGAGCGCATCGACGATCCGCTCGCGCAGCGCGCGGCCGCGCAGTCCGGGCTCGCGCAGCCGGAATGCCTCGGCCATCTGCTTGCCGACCGTCATCACCGGGTTCAGCGAATACTTCGGATCCTGAAGAATCATGCCCATCGCGCTGCCGCACAGCTTGCGCCGCTCGCGCGTGGAGAGCGCGAGCAGATCGCGGCCGTCGAAACGCAGCGCCCGCGCGCGCCATTGCGCGGCGGCGGGCAGCAGGCCGAGCAGCGCGCGCCCCGTCAGCGACTTGCCGGAGCCGGATTCGCCGACGATGCCGAGCCGCTCGCCCGGCGCGAGCGTGAGCGACAGGTCGCGCACCGCTTCGACGAGCGTGCCGTCGTGCGTGCGAAAGCCGATCTGCAGTCCTTCGATCTCGCAGAGCGGCGGCGTGCCCGGGGAAACGGCGGAAGCGGTCATGTCAGGCTCCATGACGCGGATCGAAGACGTCGCGCAGACCGTCGCCGAGCAGGTTGAACGCGATGCTGACGACGAGGATCGCCGCGCCCGGCAGCGTCGCGACCCACCACGCGTCGAGCAGCACGTTGCGGCCCGACGCGACCATGAAGCCCCATTCGGGGCTCGGCGGCTGCGCGCCGAGCCCGAGAAAGCCGAGCCCCGCGACGGTCAGGATGATGCCCGCCATGTCGAGCGTCGCGCGCACGATCACCGACGACAGGCAGAGGGGCACCACGTAGCGCAGCACGATCCGCAGGTCGGACGCGCCTTGCAGCCGCGCCGCGTGGATGAAGTCCGCGTTCGCGATGCGCAGCGTCTCCGCGCGCGCGAGCCGCGCATACGCGGGCCACGCGGTGATCGAGATCGCGACGACCGCGTTGACGACACCCGGCCCGAGCGCCGCCGCGAACGCGAGCGCGAGCACGATCTTCGGGAACGCGAGCGCGACGTCGGTGATCCGCATCAGCGCGCTGTCGACGAGGCCGCCGCAGTAGCCGGCCGTCGTGCCGATCGCGAGCCCGATCGGCACGACGATCGCGACGACGAGGATCGCGATGCCGAGCGTGAGGCGCGAGCCGGCGATCAGGCGCGAGAGGATGTCGCGGCCGAGCTGGTCGGTGCCGAGCCAGTGCGACGGCGATCCGGGCGGCAGCAGCCGGTCGGCGAGCACCTGGCGCAGCGGATCGTGCGGCATGGCGAGCGGCGCGACGATCGCGACCGCGACGAGCGCGGCGAGGATCGCGAGCCCGAGCAGGTTCAGCGGATTGCCGGCGAAGCGCCGCCAGCGGCGGTACGCGAGGCCGAGCGTCGCCTGCCGGCGCGATGCGGGCGCGTCGCAGAGCAGCCACGCGCGCAGCGTCGGCGCGGCGGGGTTCGGGGTGGAGCGGTCGGATGAAGCGTTCATGGCGAAATCGGTCGGTCGGGCGGGGGGCGCACCGCGTCAGCGGGCGCGCGGGTCGAACACGCGATAGAGCGCATCCGTCAGCAGATTGATCGTGATGAACATGATCCCGATCACGAGCGTGCAGCCGAGCACCGCGTTCATGTCGGCGTTCAGGAGCGCGCCCGTCAGATACGAACCGATGCCGGGCCACGCGAACACGATCTCGGTCAGCACCGAGCCTTCGAGCAGGTTGCTGTACGTGAGCGCGATCACGGTCAGAAGCGGCACCGCGATGTTGCCGAACGCGTGCCGCCAGATCACGCGGCGCTCGGCGAGCCCCTTCGCGCGCGCGGTGACGATGTATTCCTGGCTGAGCTGATCGAGCATGAACGAGCGCGTCATCCGGCTCAGGTATGCGACCGAGTAGTAGCCGAGGATCGCGGCGGGCAGCGCGATATGCGCGAACGCGTTGCGGAACGCATCCCATTCGCCGGCGAGCGCCGAATCGATCAGGAGGCTGCCCGTGCGCGTGTCGACCATCCCGTCGTAGACGGGATCGAGCCGTCCCGGCCCCGCGACCCAGTGCAGCCGCGCATAGAACAGCAGGAGCCCCATCAGTCCGAGCCAGAACACCGGCACCGAGTTGCCGATCAGGCCGACGAAGCGCGCGACGTGATCGATCGGCCGGTTGTGCTTCACGGCCGCCGCGACGCCGAGCGGCACGCCGAGCCCGATGCCGATCAGCGTCGCGAGCGTCGCGAGCTCGAGCGTCGCGGGGAACACGCGCATGATGTCGTCGAGCACCGGGTTCGACGTGAGCAGCGACATCCCGAGATTGCCGTGCAGCACGTCGCGCGCGTAGATCACGAATTGCGTCGCGAGCGGCTTGTCGAGCCCGAGCGCGATGCGCTCGGCCGCATAGGCTTCGGCCGACGCGCGATCGCCGAGCACGGCGAGCACCGGGTCGATCGGCACCTTGCGGCCGATCACGAACGTGAGTGCGAGGAGCCCGGCGAACGTCACGGCGAGCGTGAGCGCCCAGCGCAGGATGCGCAGCGCCCAGCGCACGCCGGGCCGTCGCGCGGGCAGCGTGCGGAGCGCTTCGAGGGTGGTGGCGGGTGTCGACATGTCGCTTATCCGGTTGCCGCGTCACTGCTTCTTCAAATTGCGATACGACACGAGGTCGTTGATCGGGCCGACTTCGAGGCCGCTCACGCCGGGCCGCGTCGCGACCTGCGCGACTTTCTCGAACAGGATCACGAACGGCGACTTCGCGAGCACGTCCTTCTGCATCGCCTGGTAGCGCTGCGCGCGCTTCGCCGCCGACGGTTCCGCGAGCGCCGCGTCGGTTTGCGCGGTCAGCTGCGGGATGTTCCAGGCGTTGCGCCACGCGAGCATCTTGTAGATCGACTGATCGGAATTATCGGGGTTCCACGCGAAGCCTTGCGCATTGCTGTGCGGATCGATGTAATCCGCAGACCATTCGCCGATGTAGATGTCGTGCTGGCGTGCGCGGTACTTCGCGAGCGTCTGCTTGTTGTCGCCCGGAATCAGCTGCACCTTGACGCCCGCCTGCGCGAAGTTCGCCTGCACCGCCTGTGCGATTTCGGTGTACGGATAATCGTTGCGCACGTCCATCGTGACCGTGAAGCCGTTCGGCACGCCCGCCTTCGCGAGCAGCGCCTTCGCCTTCGCGACGTCGAGCCTGTACGGATTTGCGTTCAGCGTGCCGAGGAAGCCTTCCGGCATGAACGTCTGATGAACCTTGTAGGTCGTCTTCACGACGTGGCTCTGGATTCCGCTGTAGTCGACGAGCCATTTCAGCGCTTCCTGGACTTCGGGCTTCGCGAGCGTCGGGTTCTTCGTGTCGAGGCCGAGGTACAGCAGCGTCGCCTGCGGCGACGGCGCGACCTTCGCCTTGCCGCTCTTCACGACGGCCGCGAGATCGTCGGGGCTCAGGTCGCGCGCCGCGTCGACGTCGCCGCTCTCGAGCAGCAGGCGCTGGCTCGCCGCCTCCGGCACGTGCCGCAGCACGATCCGCTTCATCGCGAGCGGCAGCCGGTAGCCGTCGTTGCGCTGCAGCACGATGCTGTCGCCCGCCGTCCACTTGACGAGCCGGTACGCGCCCGAGCCCGCCTCGTGGGTCTTCAGCCAGCCGTTGCCGAAGTCGTTGCCTTGCTGGTGCGACAGCAGCAGCTTCTTGTCGACGACCGACGCCGGCCACGAGCCGAGCACGTTCAGCACGAAGGTCGGCGCGTACTTGCGGTCGGTCGTCACCGAGACCGTGAGATCGTCGATCTTCGTCACGTTCGCGAGCGCGTTCGCCTTCGTGAGGCCGATGCCCGCGAGCACCGCGGCCGGCCCCTTGTCGAGCAGCGCCGCGCGCTGGATCGACCATGCGACGTCGTCGGCCGTGAGCGGGTTGCCCGAATGGAACTTGAGGCCCGCGCGCAGCTTGAACGTGAACGTGAGGCCGTCGGGGCTCACGGTCCACGACTGCGCGACGTCGCCGTTGAACTTCGACGGATCGGCGAGATCGACGCGCACGAGCCGGTCGTATGTGTTCGCGACGTATTCCTCGGGCACCAGCTCGTAGATTTCGCCCGGATCGAGCGAAGTGAATTCGTCGAGCAGCGTGGCCATCACGAACATGTCCTTCGGCGTCGCCGCGTGGGCATCGAGGGCCGGGGCGGCCGCGATCACGGAAGCGGCGGCAAGCGCCGAGACGAGCTTGGGCATCGAGAGTTTCATACGCGCTCCATGGGGCAGGGATTCGGAGTGAAGGCGGCGGCCTGGGCTTCGACCCGGTTGCGGGCGGGCGCGGCAGGCTTGTCGCGTGCGGCGCGGGCGGCGCGGGCGGGCGTCACATCAGCCGCCACGATCCGCTCGCCGCGTTGTCGATCGGTGGGAACGCGCGCGAGCCGGGCAGCTCGTAATGCCACCATTCTTCAGGAATGTGCGCGAAGCCCGCCGCGTGCATCACGCCGAGCAGCAGCAGCCGGTTGCGCTGCACGGACTCGGGCAGGCCGTCGTGAAAATGGCGCGACGCCGTCACCATCTCGTCGAAGCCCGTGCCCATGTCGAGCGCGTCGCCGTGCGCGTCGACGAGCGTCAGGTCGAGCGCGGTGCCGCGGCTGTGATTCGAGCCGAGGCCGAGGTCGGCGACGAAGTTCCGGTCCGGCAGGAACGACCACAACACCTGCTGCGCCTGCGGCGGCCGGTAAGCGTCGTAGATGCGCAGGCGCATGCCGATCTGCGCGGCGATCGCCGTCGCGCGGCGCAGCGCCGCTTCCGCGGGCTCGAGCAGCAGGCAGTGCGCGCGGGCGTAGATCGGCCGGCCGGTGAAGTTGCGGCCGGTCGCGTAGACGAGGTCGATGTCGACGTCGTGCGTGCGAGGCGTGATTTCGACGAGGTGTGGACGTGTCATCGGATGCGGCATCACGGTTCGAATTGATCGAGCTCGCGCTGCAGCTCGCGGTTGCGGGCGACGCGCGCGTCGATCGCATCGCCGAGCCGGTCGACGACCGCGCTGATCAGCAGGTTGAACAGGCACGTGAGCGGCGCGAGCGAATCCCAGAATTGGCCGATGTCGGTCTTCACCTGCAGCAGGTCGCACGGCAGCTCGCGCGCCCACGGGCAGTAGACGTCGGTGACGAGCGCGAAGCGCACGCCGCGCGCGACGGCCGCCTCGCAATAGCGGCGCGCGATCCGCGAATACGCGCGCGTGTCGGTGACGATGCAGTACGGATCGGCGAATTCGGCGTTCAGCGAATCGACATACGAGCCCGACATCCCGTCCGAATAGAACACGCGCGGCCGCAGATATTCGAGGTAGCTGTGGAACGCGTTGCTGATCCCGCGCGTCGACTGGATACCGAGGATGAACACCGCATCCGCCTGCGCGACGCGGTCCGCGACTTGCGCGAACGCCGGCGTGCGCGCGAGCCGGTACACGTGGCGGATCGCGTCGAGCTCGCGCGCGAGCGCATCGTCGAGCGGGCCGGGCGCGCCGACCGGCGCAGCCTCGTCGCTTGCCGGCGCGAATGTGCTCGTCACGCGGCGGTATTCGTCGAGGCGGTCGGTGATCATCCATGGCCGCTCGGTCGTGCCGCGCAGTTCGCGCTTCAGGTCGTCGAGATTGCGGTAGCCGACGCTGCGCAGGAAGCGTCCGACCGAGATGCCGCTCGTGCCGGTCTGCCGGGCGATCTGATCCGCGGTTTCGAGGCCGAGCCGGTCGAGATTCGCGAGCATGTAGCTCGCGATGCGCTTTGCCGTGGGCGTCAGTTCGGCAAAGCGGGCTTCGACGGTCCGGGCGAAGGCGGGGGGCATGGATGCGCGTGTTAATTGATTGTCGGAATCGATGGAATTGTCATCTATCTAACAAAGACAAAATACGGCGCGCCACATTAAAAAATCTATTGAGTTTCGCTATTCATAGCGTCCAATTATTGGCGACGTAAATCCATTGAGTAACGAATTGCGGCTGAAGTATTGCGCGGATGTTTTTGTTCGTGTCTCATTTCGATCGCATTACATAACATTACATTTTAATGTAAATCGCCGTCCGTTTAACCGCCTGTTCCAAGCAGAGCAAGCGAGCGGACGGTGCCGGTTCGGCGACGCGCGCCATTGGCCGTGGGCGCGCGCCAAGCCGGGACTGAGCTGCCGCGGCGACGAGGCCGGTCGCCGGGAGGCGGACATGCGTACGAAGAGAGTGAGGCAAGGCAATTGAGCCGCCAATAATAAAAGGAGAAAAATCAATGATCCGTATTGGAAGGACGAATAAATCGGAAAACGAGGAGAACCTCAATGGCCCGGCGTAAATATCCGAGAACGATGAAGCGCGCAGGGTCGAAGCTGCTGGTTCCCGTGGTCGTCGCCGCCGCCGCCGCGGCCGTGGCCCGCCCCGGATGGACGCAGGCCGCGCCCGTCGCGCCATACCAGGACCCGGGCCGGCGAGGCGATCCGGCGAGCTGGCGCACGCCGGAGTTCACGAAGGAGTGGGGGCTCGGCGCGATGCACGCCGAGTATGCGTATGCGGCCGGCTACACCGGCGCGAACGTCTCGATCGGCGTGCTGGACTCCGGCTACTACGCGCAGCATCCGGAACTGTCCGACAGCCGGTTCGTTCCGGTGACGGCGGCGGGCGTATCGGGCGTGCTGAACGCGAGCAACAACAATCACGGCACGCTCGTGAGCGGCGTCGTCGGCGGGGCGCGCGACGGCGCCGGCATGCACGGCGTCGCGCCGGACGCGAAGGTGTTCGTCGGCAACACGAACGCGACGGACGGCTTCCGGTTCGGCGTGTCGGATCCGAAGTTTCCCGCGTCGGACGCGAAGTATTTCGCCGAGGTCTACGACGCGCTCGCCGCGAAAGGCGTGCGGATCATCAGCAATAGCTGGGGCTCGCAGCCGGTCGACGAAAACTACAGCACGCCGAAGCACGTCGCCGACGCGTACAAGCTGCACGAGGCGGTTCGCATCCGCACCGGCCAGGGCACATGGCTCGACGCGGCCGCCAAGGTGTCGCGCGACGGCGTGATCAACAACTTCAGCGCGGGCAACACCGGCTACGACAACGCCAGCCTGCGCGGCGCGTACGCGTACTTCCATCCGGAGCTCGAAGGACACTGGATGACGACGACGGGCTACGACCAGTTGAGCGGCCAGGTCTACAACAAGTGCGGGATCGCGAAGTGGTGGTGCGTGATGGCGCCGACCGGCGTGCCGTCCACGTCGTACTCGGGCAGCCCGGCGGCGCCGACGGGCGCGACCTATGCGAACTTCAACGGTACGTCGGCGGCCGCGCCGCACGCGTCGGCCGCGCTCGCGCTGATCATGGAGCGTTTCCCGTACATGACGAGCGAGCAGGCGCTGTCCGTGATGTTCACGACGGCGCAGAACATGGAGCCGGACCCGAGCCGGCCGGACTACACCAACAACGGGCTGTTCTCGACCGTGCATCCGGCGAAGCCGGGCGCGTCGAACGTGCCGAACACGTTCGGCGGCTGGGGGCTCGTCGATCTGAGAAAGGCGATGAACGGTCCTGGCCAGTTGCTCGGCACGTTCGACGCGGCGCTGCCGTCGGGCGTCGCGGACGTGTGGTCGAACGACATCTCCGACGTCGCGCTCGCCGCGCGCAAGCTGGAGGACGACGCCGAGCACCGGGCGTGGCTCGATACGCTGAGGACGAAGGGCTGGGAGCGCGGGCTGCCCGCCGGCGCGAGCGACGGCGACAGGATCGACTATGCGGTCGGCGCCGCGCGCGAGGCGGCCTATCAGGCGCGCGCGTATCAGGGCAGCCTCGTGAAGTCGGGCGGCGGCACGTTGACGCTTGCCGGCGCGAACACCTATCGCGGGCTGACGACGGTCGACGGCGGCGAGCTGAGGATCGACGGATCGATCGCGGCGGGCGCCGTGGTCAATCCGGCGGGGCGGCTCACGGTGAACGGCCGTGCGGCCGACATTGCCGTCAACGGCGGCGTCGCGACGATCGCGGGGACGAGCGCGAACCTGTCGGTGGACCGGCAGGGCTCGGCGGCCGTCACCGGCACGACGGCGGACGTGCGGGTGGCGAGCGGCTTTGCGTCGCTCGGCGGAACGAGCGGCAACGTCGCGGTCGGTGCGCTCGGCGTCGCGGCGATCACGGGCCGGACCGCCGACGTGACGGTCGACGGCGGCCGGGCGTCGCTCGACGGCGCGAGCGGCGGCGTGTCGGTCGGCAACGGCGGCGTCGTGAACGGCAACGGCACGATGCGCACGCTCACCGCGGCGGCCAACGGCACCGTCGCGCCCGGGCATTCGGTCGGCGCGCTGACGGTATCGGGCGACGTGCGCTTCGCGCAGGGTTCGACCTATGCGGTCGAGGTGTCGCCGAGCGGTGCGAGCGACCGGATCGATGCCGGCGGCCAGGCGCGGATCGAGGGCGGCGCGGTGACGCTCGCGCTCGAGAACGCGCCGCCTCCGCTCACGCCCGGCCAGTCGCGCTCGGTGCTGGGCCGGCGCTTCGAGATCCTGAGCGCGGCGGGCGGCGTCGAAGGCAGGTTCGATGCGCCGGGCGGCTATCTGTTCGTCGACCCGGTGCTGGCCTACGGCCCGACGAACGTGAGCCTGACGATCGATCGCAATGCGACGCCGTTCGCGAGCGTCGCGCGCACCGACAACGAGCGCAGCGTCGCCGATGCGCTGGAAACTCTGAATCCGGGCAGCGCGGTCTACAACAGCGTGCTGTTCGCGGCGTCGGCGCAGGCGCCGCAGGCGACGCTCGCGCAGCTGACGGGCGAGATCTACCCGGCGGCCTACGCGGCGCTCATCAACGAGAGCCGGCAGGTGCGCGACGCGGCGCTCGACCGCTTGTGGACGGTGCGCGGCGCGCCGGGCCGGCCCGGCGTATGGGCGAGGCTGCTCGGTTCGTGGGGCGGCGCTAGCGGAGGCGGCGGCGTCAACGGCTACACGAACTCGACGGGCGGCTTTCTCGCCGGCGCGGACGCGGCCGTGCGCGACGGCCTCCGGGCGGGCGGTTTCGCCGGCTACAGCCACACCGGCGTGAATCTGAAGGATCAGCCGTCGTCCGCATCGTTCGACAGCTTCCACCTCGGCGCGTATGCGGGCTGGCAGCCCGGCGCGCTCGGCGTGCGCGTCGGCGCCGCGCACGCATGGCATCGCGGCGGAGTCGACCGCGCGGTGCAATACGGTGCGGCCGCCGAAAACGAGACGACCACGCTGAACGCGGAAACGACGCAGGTATTCGGCGAGACCGGCTACCAGTTCGCGCTCGGCGCCGCGACGGTCGAGCCGTTCGGCCGGATCGCGTACGTGCATCTGAAGAACCACGGGACGACCGAAACCGGCGGCGCGGCGGCGCTGCGCGTGCAGGAAGGCAATCATGACGTGACGTTCTCGACGCTCGGCGTGCGCGGCGAGACGCGGCTGGGCCTCACGTCCCGGCTGCAACTGACGCTGCAAGGCAGCGCGGGCTGGCAGCACGCGCTGACGGGCGGGCAGCCGGTCGGCTCGCTCGCGTTCGCGACGGGGAGCAGCGTGTTTTCCGTGTCGAGCGTGCCGGTGGCGAAGGATGCGGCGGTGCTGAACCTGAGCGCCGCGCTCGAGCTCGGCAGGAACGGGCTGCTGAGCGTCGGCTACTCGGGATCGCTGGCAAGCCGACAGTCGGATCATGCGGTGCAAGGCAGCCTGCACTGGAAGTTCTGACGGGCGCTCGGGGCGCGGGCCTCGCGCGTCGCGTGCGTGGCCGTTTCGGCCGCGCGGGCGGCGCATCGGGCCGTCATCGACATTCACGGAGACACGATGGACATTTCATCCCGGCCGGGCGCGTCCGGCGCCTGGCAGGACATCACGATCGTCGACGATCTGCTGCCGCCGCGCGAGCACGCGGAGATCCACCGATTCCTGTCGACGGGCCAATGGAGCCACGGCTGGCGCTCGCATGACGGCGCGGGGACGCAGCCATTCTGGAATCGGCATTTCGCGGGCGCGACGGATCCTGCTCAATCCGGCGTCGGGCCGGGCGCAGGCGACGAACTGGCGCGTGCCGCGCCGCTGTTGCATGCATGCTGGCAACGACTGGCGAAAACCTATCTGAAGCGGCACGAACTGCGCAGCTGCTACGCGAACGGCCTTCCTTACGGCACCGATGGCTCGGTGCATACGGATTCGCTCGCGACGGGCGCGTGCACGGCGGTGTATTACCCGCACGAGCACTGGGATCCCGATTGGGGCGGCGAGACGATACTCTTCAACAAGGATCGCAGCGACATCCTGTCCGCGGTGTATCCGAAGCCGAACCGGCTGCTGATTTTTCCGGGCTTCGTCTACCACGTCGCGCGCGGCGTGTCGCGCGCATGCCCGACGATGCGGATCACGCTGATGTTCAAGACGCAATGGCTGCCGTGACGGGTGGGCGTCGGCGCGCATGGGGTTCGCAAGATTGCTGAGGCCGGCGTATATGCCGGCCTCGGCGATATGCGCCGGCCGCGATTTCGGATGCGACTCCGAACGACGAGCCGGCCGACGATCACGGCGTCGAGACGAATCGCGGCGACGTGATCGCGCGAGCCCAAGCCCAAGCCCAAGCCCAAGCCCAAGCGCGAGCGCACGCCGGCGTCGTCACTTCTTCAGCGTTTGGTACGACACGAGATCGTTGATCGGCCCGATCTCCGGGCCTGTCACGCCCGGCCGCGTCGCGACCTGCACGACCTTCTCGAACATGATCACGAACGGCGAATTCGCGAGCACCGCCTTCTGCAGCGCCTGATACTGCTGCGCGCGCTTCGCGGTCGACGGCTCGGCGAGCGCCGCGTCGGTCTGCGCGGTGAGCTGCGGCACGTCCCAGCCGTTGCGCCACGCAAGCAGCTTGTGCTTCGCGTTGTCCGAATTGTCAGGATTCCATGCGAAGCCGCGCGCATTGCTGTTCGGGTCCATGTAGTCGGGCGACCATTCGCCGATGAAGATATCGTGCTGGCGCGCGCGGTACTTGCCGATCGCCTGCTTCGCGTCGCCCGGAATCAGCTTCACGGTGATCCCGCCTTGCGCGAAGTTCGCCTGCAGCGCCTGCGCGATCTCGACGTACGGATAGTCGTTCGGCATGTCCATCGACACCGCGAAGCCGTTCGGCAGCCCGGCTTTCGCGAGCAGCGCCTTCGCCTTCGCGACGTTCTGCCGGTACGGATTCGCGTTCAGCGCGCCGAGGAAGCCGTCCGGCAGGAAGGTCTGATGGACCTTGTACGTCGTCCTGACGATGTTGCGCTGGATGCCGTCGTAGTCGACGAGCCACTTCATCGCCTCCTGCACCTCGGGCTTCGCGAGATTCGGATTCTTCGTGTTCAAGCTCAGGTACAGCAGCGCGGACACGGGCCATGACGCAACCTTGATCTTGCCCGCCTTCGACAGCGCATCGAGGCTGTCGGGGCTCAGGTTGCGGGCGGCGTCGACGTCGCCGTTCTCCAGCAGGAGGCGCTGCGCGGACGCTTCGGGCACGTGCCGCAGCACGATGCGCTTCATCGGATACGGCGTGCGGTAGCCGTCGAAGCGCTGCAGCACGAGGCTCTCGTTCGGCGTCCACTTGACGAGCTGGTACGGGCCGGAGCCCGCGTCGGCGTTCTTCAGCCAGCCGTTGCCGAAGTCGCCGTTCTTCTCGTGCGACAGCAGCAGCTTCTTGTCGACGATCGACGCCGGATCGGCGCTCAGCACGTTCAGCACGAAGCTCGGCGCGTACTTGCGGTCGGTTTCGATCGATACGGTCATATCGTCGATCTTCCTCACCTTCCGCGCGACGTTGTCCTTCGTGAGGCCCAGGTCCGCGAGCACGCCGGCCGGTCCCTTGTCGAGCCGCACCGTGCGCTGCAGCGACCATGCGACGTCGTCGGCCGTCACCGGATTGCCCGAATGGAACTTGAGGCCGGGGCGCAGCTTGAACGTGTAGGTCGCGCCGTCGGCGCCGACGCTCCACGACTGCGCGATCCTGCCTTCGAACTTCGACGGATCGCGCAGATCGACGCGCACGAGCCGCTCGTACGCGTTCGCGACGTATTCGGACGGGACAAGTTCGTAGATCTCGCTCGGATCGAGCGTCGTGAATTCGCCGAGCTGCGTCGCGATCACGAAGATGCCGGGCGGGGTGGCGGCATGCGCGGGGAACGCGGGCGCCAGCGCGACGAGCGCGGCGCTCGCCGCGAGCTTGGACAGCAAGTGCTTCATCGAGACTCCGTCGAAAAAGGGTGTCGAGCCCGATTCTCTCATTGCCGGGCGCGTTTCAGAAACCTCGGCCGCCGCGCCGCGCCGCGGCAAAACGCGCCGCGCCGGCCCCCGAATATTACAAACCTAAAGGGAATCAGATTAATTCATCGATTCATCTTAACAAGTCATTTAATTTTTTTGATTACTTGTATTTAACTTGCGTGGCGGGATGATCGATTCATTGAAAATCGAATCGATATTTCTCGAAAGTCATCTTTTTTAGAAACGATAGAAGAGGCAAACATGACGAACCTGTCCCGACGCAAGATGCTAGCCAATACGGCCGGCGCGCTCGCCGCCGCCGGCATCGCCGTTTCCGCGAAGGCCGCTTCGTTCGGCAATCCGGATAGTCCGCCCGAGGGCGCGGTGAATGCGCGCAATCCGCAGAGCCTGACCGACCCCGGCCCGAAAAACCGGGCGTTGATGAGTGAATTCCCGTCTTTTCAGGATCCGCCAGCGACCGATATTAACGGCATGCCGATTTTCTGGGCGTCGTTCAATAATGCGCACAAGCGAATTCAGGACGGCGGCTGGGCGCGCGAAGTCACCCAGGACGATTTCGCGATTTCCGAAACGATTTCCGGCGTCAACATGCGCCTGACGCGCGGCGGCATTCGCGAGATGCATTGGCACCAGCAGGCCGAATGGGCGTTCATGCTCGACGGCCGCTGCCGGATCACCGTGCTCGACGAGGAAGGGCGGCCGTCCGTGCAGGACGTGAAGGCGGGCGACTTGTGGTATTTCCCGCCCGGGCTGCCGCATTCGCTGCAGGGGCTCGGCGTCGACGGCGCCGAATTCCTGCTCGCGTTCGACAACGGCCGCGCGTCCGAATTCAACACGCTGCTGGTGACGGACTGGATCGCCCACACGCCGCCCGACGTGCTCGCGCTGAACTTCGGCGTGCCCGCCGACGCGTTCAGGAACATTCCGCTCGACAACCGGTGGATCTTCCAGGGCGACGATCCGGGGCCGCTCGCGGATGCGCAGCGGGCGTCGGCGTCGTCGCGCGGCGCGCCGAAGCATCCGTTCATCTTCTCGATGGGCGACATGAAGCCGAACATGAAGACGCGCGGCGGCGAAGTGCGGATCGTCGACAGCACGACTTTCGACGTGTCGAAGACGGTCGCGGCCGCGCTCGTCACGGTGAAGCCGGGCGGCATGCGCGAGCTGCACTGGCACCCGAACGCGGACGAATGGCAGTACTACATCCGGGGCCAGGCGCGGATGACGGTGTTCGACACCGGCCCGAAGGCGCAGACGGCGGATTTCCGCGCGGGCGATGTCGGCTACGTGAAGAAGAGCCTCGGCCACTACGTGCAGAACACGGGCAAAACCGATCTCGTGTTCCTCGAGATCTTCAAGGCCGACCGCTACGCTGAGGTGTCGCTGTCCGACTGGCTCGCGCATACGCCGCCGAAGCTCGTCGAGGCGCACCTGAACGTCGCGCCCGACGTGATCGCGCGCTTTCCGCGCAACCGGCCGGACGTGGTGCCGGCGTAAGCGCGCGGCGGAAACGGCCGCGGCGGCCGCCGCCCGGTCGCGCGGCCGGCGGGCTTCCCGGCTTGCCGCGCCGCGCGTTCCGAACCACTCGGAACCACTCGGAACCACTCGGAACCACTCGGAACCACTCGGAACCATTCAGAACTCGAACGGACACACACCATGCTTTCCTCCACCACGATGAGCAAATCCGCCGGCGATTTCGCGCTGGCCGGCGAGGCGACGTCGCGCACCGTCCGCGCGGCGCGCGACGCGCTCGACGGACGCCGCAAGGGCGTCGCGGCCGCGCTGCCGTTCGTCGGACCGGCCGTGATCGCGTCGATCGGCTACATGGATCCCGGCAACTTCGCGACCAACATCCAGGCGGGCGCCGCGTACGGCTACGCGCTGCTGTGGGTCGTGCTGGCCGCGAACGTGATCGCGATGGTGTTCCAGGCGATGTCGGCGAAGCTCGGCATCGTGACGGGCCGCAACCTCGCCGAGCTGTGCCGCGAGCATTTTCCGCTACCCGTCGTCTGGGGGATGTGGGCGGCGTCGGAGATCGCCGCGATGGCGACCGACCTCGCCGAATTCCTGGGCGGCGCGCTCGCGTTCGGACTGCTGTTCCATTTGCCGCTCATCGTCGGGATGGGCGCGACGGCCGTGCTGACCTGCGCGATCCTCACGCTGGAAAAGCGCGGCTTCCGGCCGCTCGAAGCGGCGATCGCGGCGTTGGTCGGCGTGATCGGCGCGAGCTATCTCGGCGAGCTGCTGATCGCGCCGCAGGACTGGCATGCGGCCGCCTACCATCTCGTCGTGCCGCAGTTGCGCGACCGCACGGCGCTCACGCTCGCGGTCGGCATCATCGGCGCGACGATCATGCCGCACACGCTCTATCTGCACTCGGGCCTCACGCAGCGGCGCACGACGCCGCGCGACGACCGCGAGCGCCGGCTGCTGCTGCGCTTCTCGAACCGCGAGGTGACGGTCGCGCTCGGCGTCGCCGGCTTCGTGAACATCGCGATGGTGATGATGGCGTCGTCGGCGTTCCACGAGACGATGCCGGGCATGGCCGACATCGGCGATGCGTATCACACGCTGATTCCGCTGCTCGGACCGGCGGCGGGCGCGCTCTTTCTCGTCGCGCTGCTCGCGTCGGGCGTGTCGAGCTCGGTCGTCGGCACGCTCGCCGGGCAGGTCGTGATGCAGGGCTTTCTGCGCCGCCGCGTGCCGATCTGGGTGCGGCGGCTCGTGACGATCGCGCCCGCGTTCGCGATCGTCGCGCTCGGCTGCGACGTCACGCGCGCGATGGTGCTGAGCCAGGTCGTGCTGAGCCTCGTGCTGCCGCTGCCGATGGTCGCGCTGCTGCTGTTGTCGAGCCGTCGGGCGGTGCTCGGCGACTATGCGCTGCGCGGGCCGATGGTCGTCGCGGCCAGCGCGGCGGCGGCCGCGATCGTCGCGCTGAACGTCTATCTGATCTGGGCGGCGTTCAATTGAGCGAACGCGCGACCGATCGCGAGCGCCCGTTATGTCGCGATGACTGCGGCAACCTGGAAAAAGGAACGGCTCCGAATCTTCGTCCGAACGATCGCGCGGGTGAGGCGCGCCGCATGCGAAGCACGCTTTCGCTGGCGTGCGCACTCGCACGCCGCGCCGGCGTCGCCGCCGTCACGACAGCCGATAGCTCGGCCCGGCGGGCACTTCATCGGGCAGCGGCGCGCCGGCCAATTCGAGCAGCGAGCGCTCGATCTGCCGCGCCAGCGCATCGAGCGCGAGATGGTTCGGCCCGGCGCCGAACGGATCGGCGATTTCGTCGGCGATCGCGTCGAGCGCGATCAGCGTGTACGACACGAACACCGCGACGAACGGCGTCGCGATGCCGATCGAATCGACGAGCCCGAACGGCAGCATCATGCAGTACGCGTAGACGGTCCGATGCAGCAGCACGTGATACGGAAACGGAATCGGCGTCGATGCGATCCGCTCGCAGCCCGCGAGCTTCGCGCCGAGCGCGTTGATCTGCGCGTCGAGCATCCAGAGCTGCGTGTCGGTCAGCGCGCCGCCGCGATGCCGCTCGGCGAGCCCGCCGCGCAGCGCGTGCAGGATCGCGACCGGCCGATGTTGCGCGGCCGCGATGGGCGCGATCCAGTCAGCGGGCAGGCAGCGGCGCAGGTCGTCGGCCGGATCGGTGCCGCGCAACTGGTGCTTGAGCGCGTACACGAAGCCCGCCGTCGCGCGCGCGAACGCGGCGCCGTCGGACGTCGCGTCGTAGCTGAGCGCCTGCGACGTCAGCGCGCGCGCCGCGGTCAGCACGCCGCCCCACAGCTTGCGCGCCTCCCAGTAGCGGTCGTAGCTCGCGTTGTTGCGGAACGCGGCGAAGATCGCGAGCGCAAGGCCCGCGAGCGTGAACGGCGTCGGGTTGAGCGGCACCTTCTCGCCGAGAATGCGGCCGTCGGTCAGCAGCGCGACGACGCTCACGGCGCTCATCAGCGCGAGCTGCGGCAGAATCGATTGGAGCACCGAACCATCCCAGACGAACAGCATCCGGAACCAGTGCTCGCGCGGCCTGACGATCATGCGGCCACCGTGTCACGCCGCCTGCTGCGCGTCGGCCGCGGACCGATGCATCAGCACGGGAATCGACTTCGACGTCGGCGTGTTGCAGATGTCGCCGACGCTGTCGAGCGGCACGAGAGGATTCGTCTCCGGGTAGTACGCGCCGAGGCAGCCGCGCGGAATGTCGTATGCGACGATCAGGAATCCTTCGACGCGCCGCTCGATTCCGTCGTCCCACACCGTTTCCAGATCGACGCGCTCGCCCGCGTCGAAGCCGAGCATCGCGAGGTCGGCCGGGTTCGCGAACACGACGCGCCGCTGGCCGAACACGCCGCGATAGCGGTCGTCGAGCGCGTAGATCGTCGTGTTGTACTGATCGTGCGAGCGCGTCGTCATCAACGTCATCAGCCGCTCGCCGTAGCGCGCGCGGGCGCGCCGGATCGGCGAATCGACGGGCAGCGCATGGACGATGAAGTTCGCCTTGCCGGTCGGCGTGAGCCATTCGCGCTCGCGCGACGCGATGCGCATGTGGAAGCCGCCCGGCTGCGCGATCCGCGCGTTGTAGCCGTCGAAGCCTTCGATGCCTGCCTCGATCGCATCGCGGATCTTCGCGTAGTCGTTCATGTAGCCGAGCCAGTCGATTTCGCCGCCGCCGAAGAGCGCATGCCCGAGCCGCGCGACGATCGCGGTTTCCGACAGCAGATTCGGCGACGCCGGCTTGTTCATCCCGTACGACACGTGAACCATGCACATCGAATCCTCGACCGTCACGCCCTGCGCGACGCCGTTCTGCAGATCGATCTCGGTGCGGCCGAGCGTCGGCAGGATCAGCGCTTCGCGGCCGTGCACGAGATGGCTGCGGTTCAGCTTCGTCGTGATGTGGACGGTCAGGCCGCAATTGCGCAGGCCTTGCCACGTGCGCGGCGTATCGGGCGTCGCCATCGCGAAGTTGCCGCCGAGGCCGATGAACACGCCGATGCGGCCGTCGAGCATCGCTTCGATCGTCTCGACGACGTCGTAGCCGTGGCCGCGCGGCGGCGCGAAGCCGAACGCGTGGCCGAGCCGGTCGAGGAACGCATCGGACGGCTTCTCCTCGATGCCGACCGTGCGGTTGCCCTGCACGTTCGAATGCCCGCGCACGGGGCAGAGGCCCGCGCCGGGGCGGCCGATGTTGCCGCGCATCATCATCAGGTTCGACAGCATCTGCACGGTCGCGACCGAGTTCTTGTGCTGCGTGATGCCCATTCCCCACGTCGCGATCACGCGCTCGCCGCGCACGTAGACTTGCGCGAGCGCGTCGATCCGCTCGTACGGCACGCCGCTTTCCGCCGTCAGCGCGGCCCAGCTTTCCGCGCGCAGATCGGACGCGAACGCGTCGAAGCCGGCCGTGTGCTGCGCGAGGAAGTCGACGTCGAGCACGCGCGCGTCGCCGCGCTCGCGCGCCGCGTCGTCGAGCTCGACCACGCGCTTCGCGACGCCCTTGATCAGCGCGAAATCGCCGCCGACGGCCGGCTGCACGAACATCGACGCGATCGGCGTGCTCGACATCGTCAGCATCTCGGCCGGGTGCTGCGGGCTCGCGAAGCGTTCGAGCCCGCGCTCCTTCAGCGGATTGATCGACACGATCGTCGCGCCGCGCTTCGCGCAATCGCGCAGCTCGCCCATCATCCGCGGATGGTTCGTCGCGGGATTCTGGCCGAAGATCAGCAGCGTGTCGGCCTGCTCGAAATCGTCGAGCGTGACGGTGCCCTTGCCGACCCCGACCGTGGCCGGCAGCCCGCGGCTCGTCGCCTCGTGGCACATGTTCGAGCAGTCGGGGAAGTTGTTCGTGCCGTAGTAGCGCACCAGCAACTGGTACAGGAACGCCGCCTCGTTGCTCGCGCGGCCCGACGTGTAGAACGCCGCGCGGTCCGGATCGCCGAGCGCGCGCAGATGCCGCGCGATCAGCTCGAACGCGGCATCCCACGCGATCGGCGCGTAGCGGTCGGTTGCCGCGTCGTAGACCATCGGATCGGTGAGGCGCCCGTGCTGCTCGAGCGCGTAGTCGGACTGCTCGAGGAGCGACGCGACCGTGTGCTCGGCGAAGAACGTGGGCGTCACGCGCTTCGCGGTCGCCTCGGCGGCGACGGCTTTCACGCCGTTCTCGCAGAATTCGAACGTCGACGCATGCTGGCGGTCGGGCCACGCGCAGCCGGGACAGTCGAAGCCGTCCGGCTGGTTCTGCCGCAGCAGCGCGCGGTAGTTGCCGCCCGATACCTTTTCCTTGAACAGGTTGATCGCGACGTACTTGAGCGCGCCCCAGCCGCCCGCCGGATGGGCGTACGGTTCGATGCGCGCGTCGGGTTCCTTGGTTTTCATGTCTTGAAGTGTCTGAGCGCCGGTTGGGGACGGCGACGGAACGAAGCGTACGCGCACGGCGGCGCGGGCCGGGAGCACACCTCGCCGGAAACAAAAAGAGTACAGCTCGCAATTCTGGTGCGTTGCATCAAGAAACTGTACTCTTACATATCGACAAACGGACAATCGAGGCACGCGGTGAAGCGTTACGAACAGCTCGCGGACGACATCGAGGCGATGATCCGGCGCGGCGTCTACCGGCCGGGCGAGCGGATTCCGTCGGTGCGGCAGGCGAGCCGCCAGCACCGGCTCAGCGTCACGACCGTCGTGCGCGCGTACCTGGTGCTCGAGAGCCGCGGCGCGATCGAGAGCCGGCCGCAGTCCGGCTATTTCGTGCGCGCGCGGCACGACGCGCCGGAGCCCGAGCTGCATGCGTCGACGCCCGTCGCGGTGTCGTCGGCCGTCGACGTGAGCCGGCTCGTGCTGTCGACGCTGCGCTCGATCGCGCGCGACGACGCGGTGCCGCTCGGCTCGCCGTATCCGGACGCGACGCCGTTCCCCGCGCAGCGGATCGCGCGGCACGCGCAGGCGATCGCGCGGCGGCGCACGCGCTGGGGCGTGATCGACGACCTGCCGCCCGGCAATCCGGAGCTGATCCGGCAGATCGCGCGCCGCTACCTGGAGGGCGGCGTCGCGGTCGATCCGGACGAGATCGTCGTGACGATCGGCGCGACCGAGGCGATCAATCTGTGCCTGCAGGCGGTCGCGAAGCCGGGCGATACGATCGCGGTCGAATCGCCGACGTTCTATGCGATGCTGCACGCGATCGAGCGGCTCGGGATGCGCGCGATCGAGGTCGCGACGCATCCGGGCGAGGGAATCGACATCGACGCGCTCGCGCGGATCCTCGCGAGCGAGCGCATTACCGCGTGCATGGCGATGCCGAACTTCCAGAACCCGCTCGGCTTCCTGATGCCGGACGAGCGCAAGCGCGCGCTCGTCGAGCTGCTCGCGCGGCATGACGTGCCGGTGATCGAGAACGACGTCTATCACGAGCTGTACTACGGCGCCGCGCGGCCGAGCACGCTGAAGGCGTTCGATTCGCGTGGGCTCGTGCTGCGTTGCGCGTCGTTCTCGAAGAGCCTGTCGCCCGCGTACCGGATCGGCTGGGCGATGCCGGGGCGCTACCGCGATCAGGTCGAAAAGCTCAAGTTTCTGAACACGCTCGCGACGCCCGCGATCGACCAGCTCGCGATCGCCGAGTATCTGAAGCACGACGGCTACGACCACCATCTGCGGCGGATTCGCAAGCTCTATGCGCAGCAGGCGAGCATGATGGCGGCGATGGTGCGGCGCTTCTTTCCGGACGGCACGCGGCTGTCGCAGCCGCGCGGCGGCTACGTGCTGTGGGTCGAGCTGCCGGGCGGCGTCGACGCGATGGAGCTGTACCGGCTCGCGCTCGCGCAGCGGATCACGCTCGGGCCGGGGCACATGTTCTCGACGACGGACGCATATCGGCGCTTCATCCGGCTCAATTACAGCTACCCGTGGTCGCCGCAGATCGAGGAGGCGGTGAAGACGCTCGGCCGGTTGGCGGCGGTGTGCGCAAAGGGATGACGGATGGGGCGATGCGCGGCGCGCGCCCGGTCGGCGACGGAACGGGACGACGATGATGGAAGCGGATCACGGCGAACGGGATGAGCGGAACGAGTGGAGCGGTCCGGCGGAGGTCGGCGGACGGGATGCGATCTCGCATGACGATGGCGGGCTCGATCCGGCGATCGTCGCGGTGCTGCTGCGATTGCGCGATGCGGCCGACGAAGCGCGCGGCGCGCCGTGGTCGCTCGCGAAGCTCGGCAAGCGTGCGCGCGTGCCGATGAGCACGCTGCGACGCACGTTGACGCAGCTCGATGCGGCCGGCTTGACCGAGACGATCCTGCGCGACGACGGCACGGGCCGCGCGATGCTGACGGCGCAGGGGCTGGAATTGTGCGATGCGCTTTTCGGCGGCGCCGCTGCGGCGCGTGGCGGCGCCTGACGCAACGGCGCGCTTGCGGATCGACGACGCGCATGCGGGTGAGATTCGACGGGCGGCGCAAACAGGAGCGGGGCGGTCCGCGGACCGCCCCGCCGTCATGCCGCGACGCCCCGGCTCACCACCGCGCCGTGATCCCCGCCATCAACGAATGATCGTAGATCTGATCGTTGAGCCCGCGCCGATAGCCGATGTCGAGATCGAGCCAGTCGCGCGGCGTGTAGATCGCGCCCGCGATCACGTACGCCGGATTCGCGCCGGCGCCGCGCTCGGAATTGCGCGCGATCCCGACGTCGATGCCGAGCCGCAGCTTGTCCGTCGCGCGGTAGATCACCGCGCCGGATGCCTGCCAGATCGACGTGAGGCCGTCCTGGCGGTTCGCCTGGTACATCAGGCCCGCATTGGCGAGCAGTTGCACGCGTGCGATGTCGTACTGCGCGAGCAGCATCGCGCCTGCGTTCACGCGGCCGTTGCCGAGGCCGCGCGCGTCGTTGCCGGTCGGCATCGTGAAGCGCGGCTTCACCGCGATGCTGAACGGTCCGCGTTCGAGCACGCGCCATTTCGCGCCGATTTCGACGTCGCCGAAGCCCGAGCCCTGTTCGTCGGAGCGTGTCTGCACGTGCGTGTACGGCGCCTGCACGTACAGATCGACGCGCTCGCCGAAGCCGCGCGTGAGCGTCGTGTTCCAGAGCTGCTGGCGGCCGATGTCGGGCTGCTTCGACGTGCGCTCGACGTTCAGTTCGTACTGCCAGCTACCGTCGCCTTGCGTGTTGGTGTCGTCGGACGTGAACGGGTGGTCGGCTTGCGCGCCGGTGGGCGCGAAAAGGGCGCCCGCGGCCGCGAGCGGAAGCATTCTTTTCATATCGTCACCTTCGATGAAACGAGCGGCCGGCGCGCGCGCCGCGCGCGGCCGGATGCGAAAGGGATGCGTCGCGTCAGAACCACTGTTTGTAGCGACGGACGTAGAGCGTCTTCACGATCTGCGCGAGCATGATGTAGCCCGCCATCGTCGCGATGAGCCACAGCCAGTAGCTGCCGGGCAGACGGATGAAGCCGAGCGCTTCGGAGAACGGCGAGAACGGCAGCCAGCAGCCGATCGCGATCGCGATCGTCGTCGACATCAACACGGGCAGCGACGCGGTGCTCTGCAGGAACGGGATCTTCCGCGTGCGCAGCAGATGGACGACGATCGTCTGCGACACGAGGCTCTCGACGAACCAGCCGGAGTTCATCACGAGCTGGCCGCCTGCGCCGCCTTGCGCGTGGTACAGCGCGCCCGCGCCGAACACGGTCCACATCAGCACATATGTCGTGATGTCGAACACCGACGACGTCGGCCCGACCCACAGCATGAAGCGGCCGATGTTCTTCGCTTCCCACTTGCGCGGCTTCTTCAGGAACTCGGGATCCATCTTGTCCCACGGCAGCAGCATCTGCGACGTGTCGTAGACGAGGTTCAGCACGAGCATCTGCACGGCGAGCATCGGCTCCCACGGCAGGAACGCGCTCGCGACGAGCACCGAGAACACGTTGCCGAAGTTCGAGCTCGCGGTCATGTTCAGGTACTTGAGGATGTTGCCGAACGTCTCGCGGCCCTTGATCACGCCTTCTTCGAGCACCATCAGGCTTTTCTCGAGCAGGATGATGTCGGCCGTCTCCTTCGCGATGTCCGCGCCGCTGTCGACCGAGATGCCGACGTCGGCATCGCGTAGCGCGGGCGCATCGTTGATCCCGTCGCCGAGGAAGCCGACCGTATGGCCGTTCGCCTGCAGCGCCTTCACGATCCGCGCCTTCTGCAGCGGCGTGAGCTTCGCGAATACGGTCGTGCGCTCGACCGCCTTTTCGAGCGCCGCATCGTCGAGCGCTTCGATTTCGGTCCCGAGGAGCGGCTTGCCGGGCTCGAGGCCGACTTGCCGGCACACGTTCAGCGTGACGGTCGGGTTGTCGCCCGTCAGCACCTTGACCGCGACGCCGTTCTCGCGCAGCGCGGCGAGCGCCGGCGCGGCGGATTCCTTCGGCGGATCGAGGAAAGTCAGGAAGCCGCGCACGACGAGGTCGCGCTCGTCGGCCGTCCGGTATTGCCCGCGTTCGTCGCCGCGCGGGATCGAACGCGTCGCGACGATCAGCACGCGAAAGCCGTCTTCGTTGTAGGCATTCGCCTGCGTGAGAAGCCGCTTGCGCTCGACGAAATCGAGCGGGCGCACGCCTTCGTCGTCCTGAACGTGCGTCGATACCGCGAGCATCTCCTCGACCGCCCCCTTGCAGACGAGCAGATGCACGCCGCGCGGATCCTCGACGACGACGGACAGGCGCCGCCGCACGAAATCGAACGGCAGCTCGTCGATCTTGCGATAGCCCTGCGGCTTGATCCGCTCGCCGAACTGATTCGCACGATTGACGATCGCGATGTCGATCAGATTCTTCTGGCCGCTCTGGTGAAAGCTGTTCAGCCAGCCGAGGCGCAGCACGTCCTCGTTCTTGCGGCCGGACACGTCGAGGTGATGCTCGAGGATGATCTTGTCCTGCGTGAGCGTGCCCGTCTTGTCGGTGCAGAGCACGTCCATCGCGCCGAAGTTCTGGACCGAGTTCAGCCGCTTGACGACGACCTTGCGCCGCGCCATCGCGACCGCGCCGCGCGCGAGGTTCGCGCTGACGATCATCGGCAGCATCTCGGGCGTCAGGCCGACCGCGACGGCGAGTGCGAACGTCAGCGCGCTCAGCCAGTCGCCTTTCATGAAGCCGTTGATCATGAAGACGACCGGCACCATCACGAGCATGAAGCGGATCAGCAGCCAGCTGACGCTCGACACGCCGCGATCGAAGCTCGTCTCGACCCGCTTGTGGCTGACGACGTTCTTCGCGAGCGCGCCGAAATACGTGTCGGCGCCCGTCGCGACGACGACCGCGGTCGCCGTGCCGCTCACGACGTTGGTGCCCATGAAGCACGCATTCGCGAGATCGAGCAGCGAACCGTCGCGGCCGGCGTCGCCGCCGCCATTGCTATTGCCGTTGCCGTTCGCCGGCTCGGCGGACTTCTGCGCGACGGCGCCGAGCGTGTCGTACTTCTCGACGGGCAGCGCTTCGCCCGTCAGCACCGCCTGGCTGATGAAGAGATCGCGCGACGAAATCAGCCGCACGTCCGCGGGGATCATGTCGCCCGCGGACAGATGCACGATGTCGCCGACGACGACGTCGCGCATCGGCACGTCGTGCTTGACCGGCGCGCTCGCGTCGTCGTTGCGGCGCTGCACGGTCGACGTCGTGCGCACCATCGCCTTCAGCTTCTCGGCGGCGCGCAGCGAGCGGAATTCCTGCACGAAGCGCAGCAGCACGCTGATCGTGATCATCGCGAGCAGGATCGTGATCTTGACGTAGTCGCGATCGTCCGGCGCGGCGAAGTAGACGTCGGTGAGGAAGCTGATCGAGGCGAGCACGAGCAGCACGTAGACGAACGGGTTGTTGAACGACGTCAGCAGCTGCCGGCTCCAGTGCGGCGGCTTGTCGTGCGCGATTTCGTTCGGGCCGTCGCGCAGCAGGCGATCCTCGGCGTCGGATGTCGTGAGGCCGCGCTCGCTCGTGCGGAGATTGTTGAGGGTGTCGGCGAGCGGTTGCGCGGATTCGTATTCGATGCGCATCGGATGGCGATCGTCGCCGTCGCCCCGTGCGCCGTAATGGAGGAACCCGCGTTGCTTGTTCTTTGAAGGAGTGCGTTGTGTCATCGGACGCTCCGTGTGTCGCGCGCGGCGAGCGGGGAGCGTCGTCTTTATCGATGGACGAGCGTCTCCCGCCGCTTCGCGTCGCGCGCGTTCGGCTGAATGAATGGAAAATCGGAATCGCTCGCCGGCCCAGCCGACGCGGCGCACGCGCCGCCCGGCATGACGCCGGCGAGCGGTAATCGGCTACTGTCGTCTGCTTCCATCTGGACTCCTGTCGATCGTCGGCCGGACGCGGCAAGGCATCCGGAATGAAGGGCGCGAATCACGGGTCGATGCGAAAACGATGCATGCGCGAGCGCATGCGCACGCACGGCGCAGGCCGTGATGGCGAGAACGGACGAGCGCGACGCGCGCATAGCGGCGCATGCATCGTTCATTCGAGAAAGTCGTGGCGGGAAGATCGGGCCGGAATGGCCGGAAAGACGCCGCATCCTGCTGGCCGGGATGCGGCAGAAGCGTGGGGCTCTGCGCGAATGCCTCAGTCAGCAGTCAAGCCGGTGCAGGACCGACTACAACTCGCATCGGTGTTCACGGAACACTCCAAGTATCAAGACGGGGCGATGGTAAAGGGTCGGCGTGCGAAGCGTCAAGCTTTTTACGGCAGGTTTACACGGTTCACGCATTCGTTCGTGCGGCGCATGCGCGTCGTCGCGCGGCGGCGAAGCAAGCGGCCGCCCGCATGGGCGGCCGCTGCGTGATCGCGTGCGGCTCGCGCGGCTATTTCGTTGCGGACGCAACCACTGCGCCAGCGTCGACGATCCCCGCGCCCGGCGCGCGTGCGAGACAGGACGTCGTCGACGGCGACGGCCGCGCGGTGCTTGCGAGCTTCTGCGCGATCTGTGCGGGCGTCAGGTTCGGATTCGCCGCGAGCATCAGCGACGCGACGCCCGCCACTTGCGGCGCGGCGAGGCTCGTGCCGCTGTGCGTGCCGTACGCGTCGAACGTCGGCACCGTCGTGCCCGCGTTGGTCGTCGACAGGATGTTCGAGCCCGGCGCGCTCAGCGTGATGTCTGAGCCGAAGTTGCTGTACCACGCGCGCTGGCCCGTGCTGTCGGTCGCGCCGACCGCGATCACGCCCTTGCAGTTCGCGGGGCGATCCTGGGTCGTCGCCTGGCCGTCGTTGCCGGCCGCGACGACGACGGTCGCGCCTTGTGCGATGACGTCGTTGATTGCCTGCTGAAACGTGTCGCCGCACGGGCCGTTGCCGCCCAGGCTCAGGTTGATGACTTTCGCGGGCGTCAGATTCGTCGGCACGCCGGTGACGGGGAGGCCCGCCGCCCAGCGCATCGCGTCGGCGATGTCGCTCGTCGTGCCGCCGCATTTGCCGAGCACGCGCACGGGCAGCATCTTGCCGTACCAATTGACGCCCGCGATGCCGATGCCGTTGTTCGCGGCGGCGCCGATGATGCCGGCGACCTGCGTGCCGTGCCAGCTGCTGTTCGACGGCCCGCTCGCGCAGTTGTAGAACGGGCTCGACGGATCGGTCAGCTCCTGCTGCGTGACCCAGTCGCCCGGATCGGTCGCGTCCGGGCCGCGACCGTGCCCGTTGTTGCCGGTGTTGATGTCGGAAATGAAGTCGTAGCCGGGCAGCAGGTTCGCGATGATGTCCGGATGTGGGCGATAGCCGGTGTCGAGCACCGCGGTGACGACGGTCGGCAAGCCGGTCGTCACGTTCCATGCGTTCGGCAGATCGATGCCGGCCGTCGGATCGAAGTAGTTCCACTGCTGCGCGTAGTTCGGATCGGTCGCCATGGTGCGGGCGAAGACGCGCCGGTCGGGCTCCGCGTACGCGACGTCCGGATCGGCCGCGAACGTTTGCGCGAGCGCGCTGGCGGCATCCGCGTTCATCTTTAGTCCGAGCGCGAGCAGCGCCGCGCCGCCCGACATCGTCCGCTCGACCTGCACGGCACTCGTCTGCGCGATGCTTTGCGCATACGAGCGCACGGCGCCGCTCTTCACGCTCCATTGCGACATCACGCGCTGGATCACTGCGTCGAGACGCGCCGCGTCGTCCGTCGCGGCCATGATCCGCGCACCCGACGCCGTCGTCGCCGATGCGTTTTGCAGCTTGACGATCAGATGGTCGACGGGCGCGTCCTGTTGAACGGTGCTGGAAAACAGGGAAGCGCTTGCGGCGGCCGATGCGGTTTGCGTGACGGGGCAGGCCGTCGTCGAAGTCGAAGAAGTCGCGGATTGCGACGAGCCCGATGTCGGGGCCGGCGTCGGAGCAGGTGCCGGAGTCGGCTGTGCGGCTGCCGATGGGGTGCTGCCTCCGTCCCCGCCGCCGCCTCCGCCGCAACCGGCGAGCGGAACGAGGAGGGACATGGAGAGAATTCCGGCGAGGGCGCGGGCTTGGCCAAACCGCGTCTGATCAGGATTGCTACGTTTGTTGTTCATGGTGCCTCTCCACCCTTGGTTTCGAAACCGCGTGCGCGGTCAATGCGGTCAAGGCCCGTGGCGTGAGAAGTCCGTGAGCATCCTCGTCCTTCGATTTGCATCCCGATACATCGCCAGGTCTTGTCCGGATTCCGATGGGCTCGTGCGCGCCTGATCGGAGGTACTGGTGTGAGTAACGGCTGCGCTTAACAATTCTTGATGGTCTTTCCGAAAATATAGTCGCTTGCCGCACAAATACATGAGCACTTTTGATGTAATGCGCGGCCTGATTTGAGTGGAATTTTGAGATAGGCGGGGTAAACGGAGAACGGCCGTATCAAACGGGTGAGCGAATGCGTTTTCGGTGCATCGCCGGAATACGGCGGCGTCATGCGGCCGGCAGGTTGCCGCAACGCACGGCCCGCCGTAGATTTTTTGAACGGATTACGCTTGCTTTTCGTTTGACTTTCGCAGAAAGGCATGCGCGTTCGTTTCAATTGGCTCGTTGCCGCGTTCGTCCGCATGGCTGCAGGCGCCGTCCGTGCGCAGGAACTTACCGGTTCGCTCAAGAAAATCGAGGGGACGGCCGTCGTCGGATTCGGCATTCGCGAATCGTCGGTGCCGTTCTCGTATTTCGACAATCAGCAGCAGACATCGGCCATTCGCGCGACATCGCGGCGAAGATCGTCGACGAGATCAAGCGGCAATTGAAGTCGCCCGGGCACGTCGTCAAGGGCATGCCGATCCCGTCGCGAAGCCGCGTGCCGCTCGTGCAGAACGGCGCGAGCGATTTCGAATGCGGGCCGACGACGAACACGCTCGAACGGCAGCGGCAGGCGGCGTTCTCGAACGGCATCTTCCTAAACGGCATCCTCGCTTCGGCGCGCGCAAAGGCTCGGGCATCAAGGACTTCGGCGATTTCGCGGGCACGTCGGTCGTCCACGGGAACTACGCGTGCATGTTGCGCAGGGACGATCCCGAGCTCAAGAAACTCGTCGATTCGACGATCGCGCAGATGCGGACGTCGGGCGAAGCGGAGAAGCTTGACGAGAAGTAGTTCATGCAGCCGATTTCGCCGCGCGGGCTGAACCTGAGTCATCCGTTGTCGGCGGAGAAGCGCGCGCGCTTCAGGAATCCCGGCGATCGCGTGCAGTACTGAATACGATGCCCGCTCGCAGGAGGCCGGCGCGACACGCTTCGCCGCGCCGGCCGCTTGCTCGGTCGCTTGCCGCTCGACCGCCGTCGGCGCTGCCGCGCCCGGGTTCGCGGCCGGCTCCGCGTATCGCTCGCCTCGCCGCGCGCGTGTCGAAGCAATCGGCACGCAGCTTCACGATCCCGTCACATCGCATTGCTGTCTATTCCGGATAGTCCGGATGCCGCAACTCCATATTGCGAAACAGTTTTTTGCCGAAACTGAAAAAACAGCCGGAACCCGCATTACAAGGGAGTGCAAAACGAATCGATGAACTATAAAGGGATTGTTCAATTGACGATGAACGCGTACATTTCGGGTCCGCGCCGTAGTTTGAGAAATATCAAGACTCGTTTTCCCGAGCCCGGCGCCTGAGAGAAGGAACGATGAATAACGACACCAATCCCCACGCGCGTCGCTCGGGCGACGCGGCCGAGCCCATGGGTGGGGGGCTCACCCGACGCCAATGGCTGCAGCGCTCGCTCGCGCTGACCGCATTGGGCCTCGCCGGCTCGCTCACGCTGCGCGCGCTCGCCGATGCGCCGAGCGCCGCGCCGCTCGATGCGTTCATGACGCTGTCCGAAGCGTTGACCGGCAAGACCGGCCTGAACCGCGCGGTCGGCGAACGGCTGCTGCGCGCGCTGCAAAAAGGCTCGTTCGAGCTCGGCGACGGGCTGCCGAAGCTCGCGGGCGCGCTCGCCGCGAACACGCTCACGCCCGATCAGGAAGCCCTCGCGCTGCGCATTCTCGAAGCGTGGTATCTCGGCATCGTCGACAACGTCGTGATCACCTATGAAGAAGCGCTGATGTTCGGCGTCGTGTCGGACACGCTCGTGATCCGCTCGTACTGCCCCAACAAACCCGGCTTCTGGGCCGACAAACCGACCGAGAGGCAAGCCTGATGGCCGATACACAACAAGCGGACGTCGTTGTCGTGGGCTCGGGCGTCGCGGGCGCGATCGTCGCGCATCAGCTCGCGACGGCGGGCAAGTCGGTGATCCTGCTGGAAGCCGGCCCGCGGATGCCGCGCTGGGAGATCGTCGAGCGCTTCCGCAACCAGCCGGACAAGATGGACTTCATGGCGCCGTATCCGTCGAGCCCGTGGGCGCCGCATCCGGAGTACGGCCCGCCGAACGACTACCTGGTCCTGAAGGGCGAGCACAAGTTCAACTCGCAGTACATTCGCGCGGTGGGCGGCACGACGTGGCACTGGGCCGCGTCCGCGTGGCGCTTCATCCCGAACGATTTCAAGATGAAGACCGTCTACGGCGTCGGCCGCGACTGGCCGATCCAGTACGACGATCTCGAGCATTACTACCAGCGCGCGGAGGAAGAACTGGGCGTCTGGGGGCCGGGCGCCGAAGAGGATCTGCTGTCGCCGCGCAAGCAGCCGTATCCGATGCCGCCGCTGCCGCTGTCTTACAACGAGCAGACGATCAAGACCGCGCTCAACAACCACGACCCGAAGTACCACGTGGTGACCGAGCCCGTCGCGCGCAACAGCCGTCCGTACGACGGCCGTCCGACCTGCTGCGGGAACAACAACTGCATGCCGATCTGCCCGATCGGCGCGATGTACAACGGCATCGTCCACGTCGAGAAGGCCGAGCAGGCGGGCGCGAAGCTGATCGAGAACGCGGTCGTCCACAAGCTCGAAGTCGGCCCGCAGAAGAAGATCGTCGCGGCGCTCTACAAGGACCCGAAGGGCGTCGAGCATCGTGTCGAGGGCAAGTATTTCGTGCTCGCCGCGAACGGCATCGAGACGCCGAAGCTGATGCTGATGTCGACGAGCCACGATTTCCCGAACGGCGTCGGCAACCGCTCCGACATGGTCGGCCGCAACCTGATGGACCACCCGGGCACGGGCGTGTCGTTCTACGCGAGCGAGAAGCTGTGGCCGGGCCGCGGCCCGCAGGAGATGACGTCGCTGATCGGCTTTCGCGACGGCGCGTTCCGCGCGACCGAAGCGGCGAAGAAGATCCACCTGTCGAACCTGTCGCGCATCGACCAGGAGACGCAGAAGATCTTCAAGGCGGGCAAGCTCATGAAGCCCGCCGAGCTCGATGCGCAGATCCGCGACCGCTCCGCGCGCTACGTGCAGTTCGACTGCTTCCACGAGATCCTGCCGCAGCCGGAGAACCGCATCGTGCCGAGCAAGACGGCGACCGACGCGATCGGCATCCCGCGCCCGGAGATCACCTACGCGATCGACGACTACGTCAAGCGGGGCGCGGTGCATACGCGCGAGGTCTATGCGACCGCCGCGAAGGTGCTCGGCGGCACCGATGTCGCGTTCAACGACGAGTTCGCGCCGAACAACCACATCACCGGCGCGACGATCATGGGCGCCGATCCGCGCGATTCGGTCGTCGACAAGGACTGCCGCACGTTCGACCATCCGAACCTGTTCGTCTCGAGCAGCGCGACGATGCCGACGGTCGGCACGGTGAACGTGACGCTGACGATCGCGGCGCTCGCGCTGCGGATCTCGGACCAGTTGAAGAAGGAAATCTGATGCTGAAACGAACGCTTTCCTTCGTGCTGGCCGGCTGCCTTGCGTTGCCCGGCCTGGCGAGTGCGGCGGACGCCGCCGCTTCCGGCACGCGCGCCGCCGCGGCTTCGTCCGCACTCGGGGCTTCGTCTGCGCCTGCCGCATCCACCGCACCTGCGGCGGCCGTGCGTGCCGCCGATGCGGCGCTCGTCGAGCGAGGCCGCTATCTGGCCGTCGCGGGCGACTGCATGGCGTGCCACACGGCGAAGGGCGGCAAGCCGTTCGCGGGCGGCTTGCCGATGCGCGCGCCCGTCCTCGGCACGATCTACACGACCAACATCACGCCCGACAAGGAAACGGGCATCGGCGACTGGACGTTCGCGGACTTCGAGCGCGCGGTGCGTCACGGCGTCGCGAAGAACGGCGACAACCTGTATCCGGCGATGCCGTACGTGTCGTACGCGAAAGTCACCGACGACGACGTGAAGGCGCTCTACGCGTACTTCATGCACGGCGTCGAACCAGTGAAGCAGCCGGCGCGCAAGAACGAGATCCCGTGGTATCTGAGCATGCGCTGGCCGCTCAAGATCTGGAACTTCCTGTTCCTGAAGGACGGCGCGTATCAGCCGAAGCCGGAGCGCAGCGTCGAATGGAACCGCGGCGCGTATCTCGTGCAGGGCCTCGCGCACTGCGGCACGTGCCATACGCCGCGCGGCGTCGCGCTGCAGGAGAAGTCGCTCGACGAAACGGGCGGCAGCTTCCTCGCGGGCTCGGTGCTGTCGGGCTGGGACGGCTACAACATCACGTCGGACACGAACGCGGGGATCGGCGGCTGGTCGCAGCCGCAGCTCGTCCAGTATCTGCGCACGGGCAGCGTGCCGGGTCTCGCGCAGGCGGCGGGGCCGATGGCCGAAGCGGTCGAGCACAGCTTCTCGCAGATGACCGATGCCGACATCGGCGCGATCGCGACGTACATCCGCACGGTGCCCGCCGTCGCCGACGGCAGCACGAAGGCGCGCGCCGCATGGGGCAAGCCGGCCGAGGACGGGATCCGGCTGCGCGGCGTCGCGCTCGCGTCGACGGGCATCGATCCCGCGCGCCTGTATCTCGGCAACTGTGCGAGCTGCCACCAGATGCAAGGCAAGGGCACGCCGGACGGCTACTACCCGCCGCTCTTCCACAACTCGACGGTCGGCGCGCCGAATCCGACGAACCTCGTGCAGGTGATCCTGAACGGCGTCGCGCGCAAGGCGGGCAAGGAGGACGTCGGGATGCCGGCGTTCCGCCACGAGCTGTCGGATGCGCAGATCGCCGCGCTGACGAACTACCTGGCCGTCCAGTTCGGCAATCCGGCGGCGAAGGTGACCGAGCAGGACGTTGCGAAGCTGCGCGCCACGCAGTAACGTACGAGTCGTTATCCGGCGATCGGGGGAGGACGGCATCGCACCGGGCGGCTGTCCGGTGGCAGGTCGCAGTCGACAGGGAGGCGGCTCACGGCGCGCGCCGTGAGCCGCCTCGGTTCGCAACCGGCACGTGCGTGACGCCTCGCGCGCGGCGCCCGCTTCCCGCTTCAGACGACAATGAGACAAACCTTCCTTGCGCCTCAAAAAGACCTTCTGCTGTTGCTTTCCCGCATTCTGCTCGTCATCCTGTTCGTGATCTTTGGCTGGGAGAAGCTGCTGAACTTCTCGGGCGCGGTCCAGTTCATGGCGGCCGAGGGTGCGCCGTTGCCGTCGATCGCGGCGGTCGTCGCGGTCGTGATGGAGTTCTTCGTCGGCATCGCGATCCTGATCGGCTTCTACACGCGGCCGCTCGCGCTGCTGCTCGGCCTCTACACGATCGGCACCGCGATCATCGGCCATCACTATTGGTCGATGCCTGCCGCCGAGCAGATGAACATGATGATCCACTTCTACAAGAACATCGCGATCACGGGCGGCCTGTTCGCCCTGTGCGCGGCTGGCCCCGGGCGCTATTCGCTCGATCGCGGTTGAGCGGCGTGCCGGACGTGTTTGGAACCTGAGAGAAGACAATAGGCGGAGAACAATGGGTTTTCATTCGAAGAAAATGATGGCTGCGATCGTCGCAGCCGGGCCGGCGCTCGCTTGCGCGCAAACGAGCGTCACGCTGTACGGGCGGGTCGACGGTGGCATCGAATATCTGAATCACATCGCGAATCCATCGGGCGGCAGTTCGTCGCGCTGGAGCGCCGAGAGCGGCGACTGGGGCACCAGCATGTTCGGCCTGAAAGGCGTCGAGGATCTGGGCGGCGGCACGTCGGCGATCTTCAACCTGGAGACCGCGTTCCAGGTGATGAACGGCACGACGGGCGGCGGCCGGATGTGGTCGCGGCGCGCGTACGTCGGCCTGAAGAACGACACGTGGGGCACGCTGCAGGCGGGCCGCAACCTCTTCATCGACAGCGACGGCGTGTGGGAATTCGATCCGTTCGTCCAGCAGGCGTTCTCGTCGGCGTCGCTCGTGCGCGGGCGCAACTGGCAGCAGACGAGCAACAACGTCGAATATCACAGCCCGGTGTTCGGCGGCTTCGACGTGCAGGCGCAGTACGCATTCGGCAACCAGTCGCGCGGCTTCAACTACGGCGCGCCCGGCGACTTCGGCCGCTCGGACGGCGTGATGCTCTCGTATCACTCGCCGATGCTCGACGTGCGCGGCATGTACGATGAATTGCGCGACAGCAACGGCCGGATGAGCAACATCTTCTCGAGCTCGCGCGAGTATTTCATCGGCGCGAACGTGAAGGTGCAGAAGTTCAAGATCCAGGGGGCGTACACGCATTACTCGGCGCCCGATACGCCGGCGGGCCTTGCCGATCGCGCCGATCACTTCTGGCTCGGCGCGACGTATCAGGCCAATCCGCAATGGGCGGTGACGGGCGGCGGCTACTACGTGCGCGTGCGCGGCGGCGACGGCAGCGACGCGTCGCACGATCCGTCCGGCCACGCGATCATGTATGCGCTCGGGACGACTTACAACCTGTCGAAGCGGACCTTCCTGTACGGCACGGTCGCCTATGCGCGCAACGGCGGGAATTCGAACTTCTCGCTGCTCGCGACGCCGCGCGACGCGACGCCTAACACGAGCCCGCTTGCGGGCGAATCGCAAACGGGCGCGTATGTCGGGATGATGCATACGTTCTGACGCGCGCGACGCGTGTCGCGCGATGCGGGATAGGGAGGGCTTCGGCGTTTCGGCCGAAGCCCTTTTTTCATGGGCCGGCGGCGTGGCGAGCGCGCCGGATCGTTCACGTGCGGCGGATTCGTTTCGCGATCCGGACGAATGCGAGCCGCGGCCCGCGCATCGCGCTCGAGCACGATGCGTCCGATTGGACATTAGATAGAAATACTGATTGCCGCCCATAACTGGACGGCGCAAAGTTGTACATACAACTTCGGCGCGGCTGAAATCGCCGCCAGAAGCCGTTCGTAAGCTCCCGGAAATCCGACGGACAGGTTGCGCGCCCGCTTCGCGGCGGCGGCGTGCCGCGCCCGTGCACATCGAGGAAATCGCAGATGCTCTTTCAAGGCTTCGGTCCGCTGCTCTGGGCCGGCACGGTCGAAACGGTCAAGCTTGCCGTCCTTTCGCTCGCCGCGTCGCTCGTGCTCGGGCTCGCGGGCGCGGCGGCCAAGCTGTCGCCGAATCGCGTGCTGGCCGGCGTCGGCACGTTCTACACGACGCTGATCCGCGCGGTGCCGGATCTCGTGCTGATGCTGCTGCTGTTCTACGGGATCCAGATCCTGCTGAACGACGCGACCGACATGCTCGGCGTCGATCAGATCGACATCGACCCGTTTGTCGCGGGCATCGTCACGCTGGGCTTCATTTATGGCGCGTACTTCACCGAGACGTTCCGCGGCGCGTTTCTCGCGGTGCCGCGCGGTCAGCTCGAAGCGGGCTTTGCGTACGGGATGAGCTCGTGGCGCGTGTTCGCACGAATCATGTTCCCGCAGATGATGCGCTTCGCGCTGCCCGGCATCGGCAACAACTGGCAGGTGCTCGTGAAGGCGACCGCGCTCGTGTCGATCATCGGCTTGGCCGATGTCGTGAAGGCGTCGCAGGACGCGGGCAAGAGCACGCTGAACTTCTTTTTCTTCACGCTCGCGGCGGGCGCGATCTATCTCGCGATCACGACGCTGTCGAACCTCGTGTTGATGTACCTCGAAAAACGCTATTCGGCGGGTGTGCGGAGGCTGGCGCTGTGATTCAGATCATCGGTCAATATTGGCAGAACTACCTGTTCAGCGACGGCTACCGGTTGAGCGGCCTCGCGATCACGCTGTGGCTGCTCGTCGTGTCGATCGGGCTCGGCTTTTGCCTCGCGGTGCCGCTCGCGATCGCGCGCGCGTCGCGCAACCGCTTGCTGTCGCGCGCGGTCTGGCTCTATACGTACGTGTTCCGCGGCACGCCGCTCTACGTGCAACTGCTGCTCTGCTACACGGGCATCTACAGCCTGAGCGTCGTGCACGATCATGCGTGGCTCGACAGCTTCTTCAGAAGCGCGATGAACTGCACGCTGCTCGCTTTCACGCTGAACGAATGCGCGTATGCGACCGAGATCTTCGCGGGCGCGATCAAGTCGACGTCGCCGGGCGAGATCGAGGCGGGGCTCGCATACGGGATGTCGCGGTTCAAGCTGTACACGCGCGTGATTCTGCCATCGGCGCTGCGCCGCGCGCTGCCGAGCTACAGCAACGAAGTGATCCTGATGCTGCACGCGACGACGCTCGCGTTCACGGCGACCGTGCCCGACATCCTCAAAGTCACGCGCGACGTCAATTCGGCGACCTACGCATCATTTCAGGCGTACGGGATCGCGGCCGTGCTGTATGCGGTCGTCGTGTTCGGCCTCATCTGGCTGTTCCGCCGGATGGAGGCGCGCTGGCTCGCGTTCCTGAGACCGCAGGGACGCTGACGCGCACGGCGGCATCGATACGAAGCTCAACGACGATCAAGGACGACGGCGAATGTACAAGCTCAGTGTGGACGACCTGCACAAGAAGTTCGGCGACAACGAGGTGCTGAAGGGCATCTCGATGAAGGCGAAGGCGGGCGACGTGATCAGCATCATCGGCTCGAGCGGCTCGGGAAAGAGCACGTTCCTGCGCTGCATCAACTTTCTCGAGCAGCCTTGCGCGGGCACGATCACGCTCGGCGACGAATCGATCCGCGTGGCGCGCGACAGGCGCGGCGCGCCGAAGATCGGCGATCCGAAGCAGTTGCAGCGGATGCGCGTGAAGCTCGCGATGGTGTTCCAGCACTTCAATCTGTGGGCGCACATGACGGTGCTAGAGAACGTGATCGAGGCGCCCGTCAGCGTGCTCGGCCTATCGCGCGCCGAGGCGCAGGCGCGGGCGCGCGGGTACCTGCGGAAAGTCGGGCTCGCGCCGAACGTCGAGGCGAAGTATCCGTCGCACCTGTCGGGTGGCCAGCAGCAGCGCGTCGCGATCGCGCGCGCGCTCGCGATGGAGCCCGATGTGATGCTGTTCGACGAGCCGACGTCGGCGCTCGATCCCGAGCTCGTCGGCGAAGTGCTGAAGGTGATGCAGGCGCTCGCGGAAGAGGGGCGCACGATGATCGTCGTCACGCACGAAATGGGCTTCGCGCGCAACGTGTCGAATCACGTGATCTTCCTGCACCAGGGGCGGATCGAGGAGGAGGGGCATCCGCAGGACGTGCTCGTCAACCCGAAGAGCGAGCGCCTGTCGCAGTTCCTGTCCGGCCGGCTCAAGTAGGCGGCCGGCGAGCGTCGGCGAGGGCGGCGCGCGATCTTGCGTGCGCCCGCGCCGACGCCGCCCATCGATTTACTCGCCGCTCGTCCACTCGACGTTCGCGCCGACCGAGCGCAGGTTCTCGACGAAGTGCGGATGCGCGCGCCGGATCGGCTGCGCGTTCAGGATTTCCGAGCGTCCGTCGATGCTCGCGGCGACCATCAAGAGCGCGATCGCGACGCGAATGATGTACGGGCTCTCGACGCGCGCCGGGCTGAGCGGCAGCCCGCCGAACGTGATCAGCCGATGCGGATCGGACAGGAACACGTGCGCGCCGAACTTCGACAGCTCGCCCGTCCAGCCCATCGCGCCGTCGTAGACCTTGTTCCAGAACATCACGCTGCCTTGCGCCTGCACGCCGAGCGCGATGAAGATCGGCAGCAGATCGACGGGCAGGTACGGCCACGGTGCGGCCTCGACCTTCGTCAGGATGTTGCGCGTGAACGGCTGCTTGACCTTCAGCGGGCCGTCGCGCAGCGCGTGCGACCAGCCGTTCTCGTGCGTGACCTGCACGCCGAATTTCGCGAAGGTCCGGTCGATCAGCGGAAACTGCTCGGGCGAGCCGTTGCGCACCGCGATGTCGCCGCCCGTGATCGCGCCGAGCGCGAGGAACGTCGCGATCTCGTGGAAGTCTTCGTTGAAGCGGTACTCGCCGCCCGCGAGCGCGCGGCCGCCCTGGATGCTCAGATGCGACGTGCCGATGCCTTCGATCGGCACGCCGAGCATCGCGAGGAATCGGCAGAACTCCTGCACGTGCGGCTCCGAAGCGGCGTTGACGAGCGTCGACGTGCCGTGCGCCGACGCCGCGCACAGCGCGAAGTTCTCGGTCGTCGTGACCGACGCGTAGTCGAGCCAGTGGTGGTTCGGCGTGAGCGGCCCGTCGGCGCGCACGATCAGCGAATCGGACGTGCGCTCGATCCGCGCGCCGAAGCGCTCGAACACCTCGACGTGCGGGTCGATCTCGCGCACGCCGAGCGTGCAGCCCTTCACGTCGTTCTCGAGCCGCGCGACGCCGAAGCGCGCGAGAAGCGGCGGCACCAGCATGATCGACGAGCGCATTTCCTCCGGCAGCCGGTGGACGGCCGGATCGAACGCCGTCGCGCGGTGGTGCAGGTCGAGCACGCCCGTCGCGTAGTCGATCGACACGTCGCTGCCGAGCGTGCGGAAGATCTCGAGGATCTTGCGGACGTCGGTGATGTCCGGCACGCCGACGAGCCGCAGCGGCCGGTCGGTGAGGAGCGTCGCGCACAGGATGGGCAGGACGGCGTTCTTGTTGGCGGACGGCGTGATTTCTCCGCGAAGCGGGGCGCCGCCGTGGACGATCAGGTTCGACATGTTCGGATGCAGGTGGATGTAATGACGCGCAAGGTCGATATCATGCCATCGTTCGCGAGGATTTCGCAGATTCGCCGTGCGGCGCGGCGGACGTGCGTGGACGGGCGGCGGCGAGGCGAGCGCTTCACACGAAGCGCGCGAAGGAGGATCATCGGACTGCGCGCGGCATAGGCGATCGTACCCTTTCAAGCGAGGCGACCCATGCAAACCGACGATTCCCCGATCTACGAAGGCGGCTGCACGTGCGGCGCGGTGCGCTACCGGATGACGTCCAGGCCGCTCGTCGTGCACTGCTGCCATTGCCGCTGGTGTCAGCGGGAAACCGGCACGGCGTTCGCGCTGAACGCGCTGATCGAATCGGACCGCTTGCTGCTGCTGCGCGGCGAAGTCGACATCGTCGATACGCCGTCGAACAGCGGCAAAGGCCAGAAGATCGCGCGCTGCCCGCGTTGTCGTGTCGCGGTGTGGAGCCACTATGCGGGCGGCGGCGGCGCGGTGAGCTTCGTTCGCGTCGGCACGCTGGACAACCCCGATCGCCTGCCGCCCGACATCCACATCTTCACGTCGTCGAAGCAGCCGTGGGTGATCCTGCCGCCCGATGCACGCGCCGTGCCCGAATACTACTCGTCCGACGAGGTCTGGTCGGACGAGAGCCTCAAGCGGCGCGCGGTGCTGCGTGCGAAGCGGGAGCGGGATCGTTAGCCGTCTCGATGGCCGTTCCGCCGGCGCTCGGCAATCGAGCCGTTGCGCGAGGCGTGCGACAGTCGACGCGCGAGATGACCGGCATCGACGTGAAGGGGCTGCGGCTGATGGAGAACGCGTCGAGTCGTCGACGGCGCGGCACGCTCGCATCGATCCATGCGCGCACGCCCTGCAAACGAAACGCCGGCGCGACTTTCGCCGTGCCGGCGTGCTTGGGATCATGCGGCTCATGCCGGCGTGGCCGGCACGTCAGGCTTTACAGGCAGCTATTGATGTCGCCTGCGGCCGCACTGTCCGCCGAGCCGCTGCCCGCGCGGAAGCCGACCCACGTCTTCGCGTTGCCGGCGCGCGCCGGGCGCACGACCGCGGCCGCGCCGTTCGGCGGTTGCTGGCCCGGCACATAGACATCCGCCGCAAGACCGTTCGCGAGCACTTCCTGCGTGACGACCTGCTGTTGCGCCTTGTCGGCCCAGGTCTTCGCGATGCAGGTTGCGACGTCCTGCGCAGGCTTCTGGCTCTGTCCCACGTTCTGGACGTCGGTGCCCGCGGCGCTGGCCGAAGTTGCCACAATCAATGCGATGAACGGTAAATATTTCACGTTATCTCCCTCTGGTCGTGATTCGTGAATCGGATTTCAACGGGTACTACGATCCAATCTGAGTGCGCATCGTCGGCGATGTTCCGACGAATCGGAAACAAGATGTTAAGGAGCTTGCCAAGCGAGGCGGAGTGCGCCGTGCGCGCGATGGCCGCGCCGCACGCGGATGTGCGACGACCCGGCGTTGCCGAGGCGTCGCGCGTGCTTGCGGATGAATTGATTGATTGGCGCTGCGAAGGAGTGAAGAAGGCAAGGCGGTGCGCGAATCGCTGTCCGTCATACCGGATTCGGCGCGATCGAAACCGCCAGCCTACGCCGCGCGGTTCTCCGACCGCTTGGCGTAGGGTGCATGCTGACGGTGGCCCCGTCGCGTTCGTATTCGTTGAGTTAATGATGGCAAAGACCGCGCGCGACGACTGTTAAGCACGTTCAAATCGACGGGCAAAGATTGTCATAGATTGTTTGGCGCGCGGCGCGCGTCTGACGGTGCGTGGAGTCTTTATTAGACTGATGCAGCTTTCAAGTCACGAGGCTCACGCTTCGGACAGCGAAAGTCGATCTTCGAACAGTCTTCCCGCCCGAGAGGCGGAACGTCTTCCGGCCCTTCCGATTCTCTCCGCCGTCGTTTCGCCATCGGGCGAGCGATGCGCGTCGCAGTCATTTCGCTACCGCACAGCGCGCTTGCCCGTGTCGCCGCGCGATGTCGAGCGGACACGCGTGTTAGCGAGGCATGGAGATTGCGTCGATGCGGAAACGCTCGCGCACTGCGCTTTGCGTTGCGCTCGATCGGACGAACGCTTGCATCGCCGTCGCGCCGACGCCGCGCGATCGAACAAGCGGCGCTGCATTCGTGGCTGGTATCCGCCGACCGAATCAATAGAGCCGCGTGCGGTTGCGTTCCTCGAGTTCGCGCTCGTATTGCTCGGCGTCGAACCCGGCGGGCGCGAGCTTCTTCAGGATCGCGCCGGGCGACGGCAGCTCCGTGCGCGGCACGTGCTTCGAGGCATCCCACAGCTGCGAGCGCAGGAACGCCTTCGAGCAATGGAAATAGACGGCTTCGATGTCGACGACGATCGCCGCCTTCGCCGGCTTGCCGTCGACCGCGAACGACGCGAGCAGCTCGGGATCGATCGACACCTTCGCGCGGCCGTTCACGCGCAGCGTCTCGCCGACGCCCGGCACGACGAACAGCACGCCGACGCGTCCGTTCGCAACGATGTTGCGCAGCGTGTCGATGCGGTTGTTGCCGGGACGGTCGGGGATCGCGAGCGTGTGCGGGTCGAGCACGCGGACGAAGCCGGGGCGGTCGCCGCGCGGCGAGCAGTCGAGGCCGCCCGCGCCCGACGACGCGAGCACGATGAACGGCGACTTCGCGACGAATGCGCGGTAGTCGTCGCTCATGTACGGGATTTCCTTCCACAGCGAGCGATCGCTCGGCTTGCCGTAGTGCGCTTCGAGTTGTTCGGGTGTCGTGAGAAACATCGGTGATCCTGCGAGATCCGGCGGGCGGGGCAGTCATTATGCGGGCTGCGCGGTATTCCTGCCGCGGGCGGTCCGCGGCTCTTCGCGATCCGGCTCGATCGCGGCGAACCAGCGGTTCAGCGCGGCTCGACGGGCTCGTGCAGCGTCCCGACGAGCGCCGCGCCTCAATTTTTTGCTCGTCACTCCCGTTTTGACGATCCGGTTTCGGAGCGTCCCGATTTCCCGTTCGAGTGTCTTTTTCATCGTGCGTAGACCGAATTCGCATGGCGGACGATTATCCTCCCATGCGGGTGCGGGTGCGGGTGCTCGTCGCCTTCGGCGCGACGCTCAGCCTGCCTTGCGCGTCGGCGCGAAGCGGCGCTTCACGAATGCCGCCGGATGCGCGCGGCGGAAGCGCTCGCGCTTGTGCTCATCGTCGAAGTGCCGCAGCGCCGGCTTCACGAGATCGCTGCGCGAGACGATGCCGGCGAGCCGCATCGTCTCGGGATCGGCAACGACCGGCAGGCGCTCGATCTGATGGACGGCGAGCCGCGTCGCGACGAGGCGGCACGTCTCGTCGGCCAGCGCGAAGAGGGGGGCGCGGCGCGGAAGCACGTCGGATACCCGCACGTCGGATACCCGCACGTCGGCTACCCGCATGTCGGCTACCTGCATGTCGCCGTCGCTCGCATCGCCTGCCCGCGCATCGCCGCCAACGTCGAGCGTCGCACGATCGAGCAAGCCGATCAGCACCCCGTCGCGCACGACCGGGTACGCGCGGTGCGCCTGAGTCGCGCCGAAGTACCGCGCCCGCGCGATGCCGATGCTCAAGTCCGCATCGACGGTAACGACGTCGCGCGTCATCACTTCGTCGACGTAATGACGCTCAAGCGGATCGACGCCGTACTCGCGATAGATGTGATGGCCGCGCCGCGCGATCTTCTCGGTCATGATCGAGCGCTTCATCGCGACGGTCGCGAAGCCGTGCGCGACGAGCGTCGCGGTGAGCAGCGGCAGCAGCGCGTTCGCGTCGTGCGTGAGGCCGAACGCGAACACGATCGCGGTGAGCGGCGCGCCGAGCGTGGCGCCGAGCGTCGCCGCCATGCACACGAGCGGCCATAGCGCGGGCTCGCCGCCCGGCAGCACGGGCCCGAGCAGCGTGCCGAGCCCCGCGCCCAGCATCAGCAGCGGCGCGAGCACGCCGCCCGACGTGCCCGAGCCGAGCGCGATCACCCAGATCACCGCCTTGACGACGAGAATCGCGAGCGCGATCTGCAGCGCGATGTGGCCGTGCAGCAGATCGCCGATCACGTCGTAGCCGACGCCGAGCGCGCGCGGCTCGATCAGCCCGCCGATCCCGACCGCGAGGCCGCCGATCGCGGGCCACCACATCCAGTGGACGGGCAGCTTGCCGAACCCGTCCTCGATCTTGTAGAGCGCGACGGACAGCCCGCACGCGAGCGCGCCCGACAGCAGGCCGGCGAGCGCGCACGAGCCGAGCGCGGCGGCCGACGGCGGCGCGGTCACGAGCGGAAACAGCGGGCCGACGCCGAAGCACGCGGCGCGCGCGAAGCCCGCGACCGCGCACGCGAGCGCGACGGGCAGGAAGCTGCGCGGCCGCCATTCGAACAGCAGCAGCTCGACGGCGAGCAGCACCGCGGCCACCGGCGTGCCGAACACCGCGGTCATCCCGGCCGTCGCGCCCGCGACGAGCAGCGTCTTGCGCTCGGCCGCCGTCACCTTCACGAACTGCGCGATCAGCGAGCCGATCGCGCCGCCCGTCATGATGATCGGGCCTTCCGCGCCGAACGGCCCGCCGCTGCCGATCACGATGCCCGACGCGAGCGGCTTCAATACCGCGACCTTCGGCGACATCCGGCTCTTGCCGAACAGGATCGCCTCGATCGCCTCGGGAATCCCGTGGCCGCGGATCTTGTCGGAGCCGAAGCGCGCGATCAGCCCGACGACGACGCCGCCCGCGACCGGCACCGCGACCGCCCACGGCCCGAGCGTGTTGAGCGCGGGCGAGCGGTCGGCGAACGAGAACCGCTGGAAGAAGAACAGGTTCGTGAACAGGTGGATGAGGCTCAGCAGCGCGAATGCGGCGAACGTGCTGAGCACGCCGATCGCGAGCGCGAGCAGCGCGATGCGCGGCAATCGTGCGTTCGACGCGAAATCGCGTTTGTGTGGGGCGGCGATGCTCATGATGTCGGGGGAAACGTTCGTGGTCTTATCGGTTCAGTAATCGATCTGCGGCACCTGGAACGCACCGCGCAGCGACTTCAACTCCGCGCGGTGCAGCTCGGCGAGCCGCGCGAGCAAACGCACGCCGGCCGGCTCCAGATGCACTTCGACTTGCCGGCGATCGGTCTCGCTCGGCTTGCGCCGGACGAGTCCGACGGCTTCACAGCGCGTCACCAGCGCAACGACGCCGTGATGCTGCGCCTGCAGCCGCTCGGCGAGCTCGCCGACCGTCGCCCAGTCGCGCGCCGGATAGCCCTTGATGTGGAGCAGCAGCAGGTATTGCAGCGGCGTGATGCCCTCGCTTTGCGCGGCCCGCTCGGAGAAGCGCTCGAAGCGCCGCATCTGATAGCGGAATTCGGAAAGCTGTTCGAAGTCTGCCTTGCGCAGCTCGCGTGCCGGTTTCGTCATCGACGCTCCAACGTGATCGAAAAGTGCGCAAATATATCATAATATGATGTATTTCCATGGTGTCCGGCGTGCTCGAATTCATCGTGCCGATTCCTTTCGCGATGCCTCGCGCTTACGCGGCGAGACGCATTTGCGACTGCCGATAGAGCCCGGCGATCAGGTCCGCCTGCGTGACGATGCCGGCGAGCCTCTGGTCCGCGTCGACGACCGGGATGTGATGGTGGCCGTGATCGGCGAAGAGCGGCACGAGCTCGGCGATCGGTGTCGTCGTGCGCACCGTGTGCACGCGCGCGCTCATCACCGCCCGCGCGACGAACGCCGGGCCGACGAGCGAGCGCGGCAGCCGCGCGGACAGGCTGCGCAAGAGGCCCGGCGTCGCGTACGGCGCCGCCCTCGACAAGTCCGCGCGCGTGACGATGCCGACGACGCGCGCGTTGGCGTCGACGACGGGCAGCGCCTTGATCCGATGCCGGTCGAGCAGCGTCATCGCGGCGGGCAGCGGCGTGTCGGGCGCGATGCTGATCGCCGGTCGCGTCATGATGTCCGCGCACGACAGCTCGTCGAACGTGCGAGCGTACGCGCGCAGCTCGGTCTCGCGCAGCAGTGATTCGAGATCTTCCGGCGCGACGTCGAGCCATTCGCTGCGGCTTTTCAGCGCCGCTTCGAGATCGGCGCGCACGAAGCGCGCGTGCAGCGGCGTCACGGCCGCATCCGTCTTCGATTCCGTCTGCGGCCGCGCGCCGCCGTGCGGATAGCGGTGGCCGGTGAGCGCGTGATAGACGAGCGCCGCGCCGAGGAGGGCCGCCGATTGCAGTGCGATCGGCTCGACGACGAAGCGAAAGCCGAGCGCGTGCACGGCCGGGCCGCCGACGACCGCCGTCAACGCGACCGCGCCCGACGGCGGATGCACGCAGCGCAGCGCGAACATCGCGCCGATCGCGCACGCGATCGCGAGCGACGCGGCGAGCACGGGATCGGCGATCCACTGCGCGCACGCGACGCCGACCGTCGCCGCGACGAGGTTGCCGCCGATCAGCGACCACGGCTGCGCGAGCGGGCTCGCCGGCACCGCGAACAGCAGCACGGCCGATGCGCCCATCGGCGCGACGAGGAGCGGCACGTCGCCCGGGACGCCCGGCAGCACGCGCATCGTCACGCCGACGCAGCCGATGCCGGCGAGCGCGCCCGCGCATGAACGCAGGCGTTCGCGCCAGCCGAGCGTCACCGGGATCGGGACGAAACGCAGGAGCCAATGAACGAGGCGGTGGGCGAGGCGATGACGAAACACGAGAGACGAAGACAAGGTCGGACTGCCGTAACGTAAAAGGAAGGTGCGCCGATCGGTCGCGCGCCGAGCGCGAAATTATATGTCATTGTGATATAAATTGCCGACCCCGCCGATCGCGGAGCCGGCTGTCGGCGTTTCAGGATGCGGAAAACGTGCGCGGGCGAGCGCGCCGGCGCGCATCGGCGTACAATTCGCCCGATCTGATCCCGACGAATCACATAATTTGCCGCCCGCGATGCCCGCCTTCCGCCTTCCCATGGCCGCGCATCCGGTCGATCAGCCGCCTTCCGGCCGCGTTCAGCGGCGCTTGCCGCATCTCGCCGGCCACCGTTCCCCATCCCTACCCGAAGCCCATCCCATGGACATGCTCGATAACATGCGCCTGTTCGTGCGCGTCGTCGAAGCCGGCAGTTTCACCGCAGTCGCGAAGGAAATCGATGCGACCACCGCTCAGGTGTCGCGCGCCGTCTCGAACCTCGAAGCGCACGTGCAGACGCGTCTGTTGCACCGGACGACCCGTCATCTCGGTTTGACCGAAAGCGGCCAGCGCTACTTCGAACGCGCGAAGTCGATCCTCGCCGAGATCGACTACGCGAACGCCGAGGCGCGCAACGCGCTGCTGCGGCCGAGCGGCAAGCTGCGGATCCATGCGATGACGGGGCTCGGGCAGAGTCACGTGGTGTCGTCGATCGTGCGCTATCAGGAAGACAATCCGGACGTGTCAGTCGAGCTGACGCTCGCGCAGCGGATGCCGAACCTCGTCGAGGAAGGCTACGACGTGTCGATCGTGTCGGCGTCGCATCTGCCCGATTCGGGCTACGTCGCGCAGACCTGCGGGACGAGCTGCAGCGTGCTCGTCGCGTCGCGCGAGTATCTCGCGCGGCACGGCGCGCCGACGACGCCGGAGGATCTCGCGAAGCACGTGTGCCTGCGGCTCGACACGCCGGCGTCGCCGGGCGGCGAATGGCGGCTCGAGCGCGATGACGGCGACGAGACCGTGTACGAGCTGCCGCCCGCGCCGTTCCAGGCGAACGTGCCGGATGCGCTGTCGGTCGCGGTGCGCGCGGGGCGCGGGATCGGCTCGATCGCGCTGTACACGGCGCTCGACGACATCCGCGAAGGGCGGCTCGTGCGCGTGCTGCCGAACTATCGGCTCGATACGCTGAGCGTCTACGCGGTCTATGCGACGCGCCGCTACCTCGACGCGAAGATCCGCACGTTCCTCGACCATCTGCGCACGACGTTGACGCCCGCGCTCGCCGAGGACGTCGTGGAGCTCGACCGGCTCACGCGCGCCGACGCACTGCCGGCACGCAAGCGCGCATGAGCGCGCGCGGCCGCGGATGCGGTCGCCGCGTTCCGCGCGAGGAATAATCGCGACGCGAACGCGAACGCGAACGGCGCAGGCCCGGCAGCCTGTCGCCGAATTGGAAAGAGGGGCGCGTGGAGCGAAGCCGCGCGCGCCGAACGAGGCCGGCGCGGGCGAGCGGCGTCAGTGCGTGACCGACAGGAACAGGTAGGCGGCGAACAGCGACAGGTGCACGACGCCGTGCAGCACGGTCGTGCGTCCCATGCTCAGCGTGAGCGTGCTGACGAGCAGCGTCAGCGACAGCAGCACCGTCTCCATCCCGCCGATGCCGAGCGTGAGCGGGGTGCCCGTCGAGATGAACACGGCGGCGACGGTCGGGATCGTGAGGCCGATGCTCGCGAGCGCGGAGCCGAGCGCGAGATTCATGCTCGTCTGCAGCCGGTTCGCGCGCGCCGCGCCGACCGCGGCGAGCCCTTCCGGCAACAGCACCAGCGCGGCGATCACGATGCCGACGGCCGCTTCGGGCGCGCCAAGCCTGAGCACCGTGCGCTCGACCGCGGGCGACAGCAGCTTCGCGAGCAGCACGACCGCGACGAGGCTCACGAACAGGAACACGATGCTCATGAGCGCGGTGCGGCCGCTCGGCGGCACCGCGTGAACGGATTCGTCGGCGGCGCTGCCGTCGATCAGGAAGTAGTCGCGGTGGCGCACCGTCTGCACGAATACGAACATGCCGTACAGCACGAGCGACGACACGCCCGCGAACGCGAGCTGCGACGTCGACAGATGCGGGCCGGGCGCGGCGCTCAGGTAGTTCGGCATCACGAGCGACAGCACCGACAGCGACGCGAGCACCGCGAGCGCCTTCGTCGCGCCGCGTCCCTGGAAGTCCTGCTCGCCGTGCTTCCAGCCGCCGACGAGCAGGCACAGCCCGACGATCCCGTTGCAGACGATCATCACCGCCGCGAACACGGTATCGCGCGCGAGCCCGGATTTCTCGGGGCCGCCCGTCAGCATCACCGACACGATCAGCGCGACCTCGATCACGGTGACGGCGATCGCGAGCACGAGCGTGCCGAACGGCTCGCCGACGCGGTGCGCGACGACTTCGGCGTGATGGACGGCGGCGAACACCGCGCCCGCGAGCGCGGCGGCGACGATTGCGATGACGAAGCCTTCGGCCGGCACGACGCGCGACAGCGCGAGCACCAGCCAGGCGGCGAGCGGGGCGGCGAGCGTCCAGCGCGGGAGGGCGGGCGAAGAGATCGGCATGGAGTGTCCTTGGTCGAGGCGGGGCGCGAGCGGAGATTCTAACAGGCGGTCCGGCACCGATATCCGGCGGACGGCCGCGCGATGCCGCGCGGGCCGGCCGACGACGACGCCGAAAAACGCCGCGATCGCGCCGCCGATGGTTGCGGAGCGCGCATGCCGTCGGCCGGCCGTTCGGCGCGCCGCGCATGCTCTACAATGGCGCGGCCGCGCGCGCGGCGTCTCTCAACCTTTCGTCTTCCCGGCCTCTCGATGATCGTCGACCGCCTGATCTCCGAAATCCTGTTCGGCTTCACCGGCCTCATGGGCATCATCAATCCGTTCGGCATCGCGTTCCTGTTCCTCGAACGCACCGAGTCGCTCAGCGAATCGCAGCGCGCGGCGCTCGCGCGCAAGGTCGCGGTCAACGCGTTCATCGTGCTGCTCGCCGCGTTCTTCGTCGGCACGCCGATCCTGCATTTCTTCGGTATCTCGCTCGAGGCGCTGCGGATCGGCGGCGGCCTCGCGGTGGCCGTCGCCGGCTGGCAGATGCTCAACCAGCCCGACGTGCCGAGCGGCGGCGACACCGCGGCGCAGCCCGTCGAGCCGCGCAACGCGATGGCGCGCGCGTTCTTCCCGCTGACGATTCCGTTGACGACGGGCCCCGGCTCGATCGCGACCGCGATCGCGCTGAACGCGAACCGCACGCACAAGCTGTCGGAGTTCGTGCTGTCGAGCATCGTGTCGGTCGCGGTGTCGGCGCTCGCCGCACTCGTGATCTGGCTGACGTACAGCCGCGCGGCGTTCCTCGCGCGCTACCTCGGCAGCGAAGGGACGAAGGTCGCGATGCGGGTGTCGGCCTTCCTGCTGCTGTGCGTCGGCGTGCAGATCATGCTGACGGGCTTTTCCGAGTTCCTCCAGCCGCTCGCCGACCAGATCAAGTGAGCGACGCGACGCGCGGCCGGACCGGCCGCGCGCGAAAGGACGCTCAGCGTGCGGCCGCGAGCATCGGATAGGTGAACAGGCCGAAGTGCGCGAGATTCAGGCCGACGTGTGCGAGCACCGCGGCCTGCAGTCCGCCGGCGCGATACGCGAGCCCGTAGCCGATGCCCGCGACGGTCGCGAGCGCGACCCATTGCCAGCCGCCCGCGACGTGCGCGGCGCCGAACAGCAGCGCGGCGGCGACGAGCGCGACCGCGCCCGCGGCGGGCACGCGGTTCGCGAGCAGCCGGCTCAGCCCGCCTTGCAGATAGCCGCGGAACAGCGCTTCTTCGGCGAAGCAGACGAACAGCAGATTGTTCGCGAGCCACAGCCATGCGGAGTCGGGCCACTTCGGCGTCCAGCCGACGAGGCCGATGCCGAGCGCGAACACGAGGCAGACCGCGGAGGTCGCGACGGCCGCGACGATCCCCGTGCGCCATGCACGCGCGCGGTCGTCGATCGGCTGGAGCCACGGCAGCACCCACAGCAGCCAGAAGCCGACGAGCGGCTTGTCGAGATTCAGGTACATCGAAAACGGCGCGGCGTCGGGCGTGTAGCGCACGGGGCCGATCACGCGCGGGTTGTGAAAGCCCGGCAGCCAGTGGAGCATCAGCGCGATCGCGAGCGCGGCGAACACGACGTGCCCCGCAACGCGGACGGCCGCGGGGCGCTGCGGCGCGACTGCGTATGCGGCGGCCGCGAGGAGCGCGATCGGCGCGAGCGCGACGGGCGCCATCAGGCCGGTCGCGAACGCGCCCGCATAGCCGAGCGCGCCGAGGCCGATGCTCGCCGCGCGCAGCTTCGGAAACCAGACGGCCGCGAGCGCGGCGACGAAGAGCGCGGCCCATGGAGCCGCGAGCCAGAGGGTATTGCCAGACATGAATAGCACCACGAATGATCTGATGAAAGGCCGCACATCATATCGCGTTCGTGGTCGCGGGCCGGATGCGCGTGGCGCGGGACTCGCGTCGGAGACGGTGCGGCGCGCGTCGGATCGTCTGTTTTTCGGGCGATGCGGTGCGCGCCGGGCGGCGTCGGGCGGCGTCGGTTTCGCCGCCGTCCGACGTTGCTCCGCCCGCACGCGCCGGGAGGGCCGAGCGCCGGTATCCGGCGCGTCTCGGCTCGAGGCTAGGGCGCCACCCACGCGAACAGCCGCTGGCCATACCGGGCGCCGGCAACCGACGCGAGCACCGCGACGCCGATATTCCAGACGAGGATCATCGCCGTCGCGTCGATCGGATGGAACAGCGACAGCGCGACCGCGGACAGCGCGGATACCGCGAGCCCGCCTGCCGCCGCCACCGGCATCGGCGCGAGTCGCGCGGCATGGCGCGACATCAGCAGCAGCGCGAGCGATAGCGGCACGCCGACGAGCGTCAGCGTCGCGAAGCAGCGCAGCGTTTCGCCGGCCGATATGCCGTTCGGCCCGATCTCGACCCAGTCCGTCAGGCAGCCGTACCCGATCGTCGATATCCAGGCCAGCAGCGCGGGCGTCGGCAGCAGCAGCCATCGCAGCGAGCGTCCCGGGATGCCGACGACGAACGCCGAGACGGCCGACAGCACGCCGGTCAGCGCGGCGGCGGCCACGCGCGTCGCGAACATCGGCTCGTGCAGCTTGAGCGGCAGGTCGGGCCGCGTCCGGTGCGCGACCGCCACGCACGCGAGCAGCACCGCCGCGAACAGCAGCCAGCCGGTCGCCCGCCACGCCGGCGCATGCAGGCGCCGGACCGGCGCGGCATCGGTCACGAGCGATTCGATCAGTGCGTCGGTCGACCTCATCGGCCATTCTCCCGTTGTCGCAGCAGCTTGCGCAGCGTCGCGATGCCGCGATGCACGGCGACCTTCAATGCGGCGACGGTCATCCCGCTCGCCAATGCGGCTTCCTTCAACGACATCTCCTCGAACTTCAGCAAACGGATCGCCTCGCGCTGTCCGGCCGGCAGCCGGGCCAGCATCTCGCGCAGCACCCTGGCATCGGCGGCTTCCTCCATGAGATTCGCTCCGACACCGGGCAAGGTTTCATGCTCCGGATCGAGCGGGATTTCGCGAGCGGCCGTGCGTCCCGAGCGGCGCAGCGCGTCGACCACGCGCCGGCCGGCGATCGCCACGAGCCACGGGCCGAACGGCCGCTCGGGCTCGTACGTGTGACGTATCCGATGAAGGGTGATCAGGATGTCCTGCACGACATCCTCGACCGCGTCCGGATGGACGCCGTGGCGGGCCGCGAAGCATCGAAGGTACGGCGCGACGCCGTCGAGCAGGCGTCGGTACGCGTCCCGGTCGCCCGTCTGCGCGCGCGCCATCAGCGTCGACCAGTCGGGCGAGCCGTCGGCTCGGACCGCGGTACGCGCGCAAGCGTCGTCTCGCGCGCTGGGGGCGGGGGGCGGCTCGTTCGCCCGGGGCCGCGTCCCGTCATGATGCAATTCGTCGGTCATGGTCGTCCACGCTCTGCGTCGGTGGCGCGGCGCAAAAAAATCGTCGTTGCGCCGCGTAACCTTTTGTCGCGCCGGCGCGAAATTTCTGACAAGGTCGCATCCCCGCGATCGCAATGCCCCCTTTCAGGAGAAGACACCATGAGCAGATCCGCTTTGACGATTTCGTCGCTGTCCGCCGCGATCGGCGTCGCGCTCGCGATGCAGGCCGTGCCCGGACAGGCGCAAGGCATGAAGGACATGAGCGGCATGCCGCAGGTCGTGAAGGACAATATGGCAAGGATGGCGCAAAACAAGCTCGAGAAGTGCTACGGCATCAACGCGGTCGCGAAGAACGACTGCGCGGAAGGTGCGCATTCGTGCGCCGGCCAGGCGAGCCAGGCGCGCGACCCGAAGTCGTTCGTGCTGCTGCCGGCGGGCGATTGCAGCAAGATCTCGGGCGGCATGCCGAAGGCCGGCTGACGCGCGCCCGATCATGAGCGCGATCCCGGCGCGGATGCGCCCGATGCCCGACGACGCATCGCCCGACGCGATTGCCGGGCGAGCGGGCATCGGCCTGCGTTTTCGCCATCATCGGGCGGTGCTCGACGAGCGGCCCGCCGTCGCCTGGTTCGAAGTGCATACCGAGAACTACATGGGCGGCGGCGCCGCGCCGCGCGTGCTGGACGCGATTCGGCGCGACTATCCGGTGTCGCTGCACGGCGTCGGGCTGTCCGTCGGCAGCGCCGACGGGATCGACGCCGCGCATCTGGCCCGCGTGCGCGACGCGGTCGCGCGCTACGAGCCGGCGCTCGTGTCCGAGCATCTGTCGTGGAGCACGGTGGGCGGCGCGTATCTCGCCGATCTGCTGCCGCTGCCGATGACCGAGGAGGCGCTCGGCGTTGTGAGCCGGCACGTGGATCAGGTGCAGACGGCGCTCGGCCGGCGGCTGCTCGTCGAGAATCCGTCGACCTATCTTCGCTTCGCGCATTCGACGATACCCGAATGGGAATTTCTGGCGGAACTCGCGCGGCGCACCGGCTGCGGCATCCTTTGCGACGTCAACAACGTCTATGTCAGCGCGTGCAATCACGGCTGGAATCCGCTGACTTATCTGGCGGCGCTGCCGCCCGCCGCGATCGGCGAAATCCATCTTGCCGGCCATCGCGCGATGCGGCTCGACGGCGGCCGCGTGCTGCGCATCGACGATCACGGCTCGCGCGTCGCGCCCGCGGTCTGGGCGCTGTATCGCGTCGCGCTGCGCCGCTTCGGCGCGGTGCCGACGCTGATCGAATGGGACACCGACGTGCCGCCCGTCGACACGCTGATGCAGGAAGCGGCGATCGCCGAGTCGGCGCTGGAGGAGGTTCGACATGAATCCGCGAACGCCGACGCTGGCTGAATTGCAGCGGGCCGTTCGACGCAGTCTGTCCGATGGCGTCGGCGTCGGCGCCGACGCGGCGGACTGGGTGCTGCCGGACGGGCTGACGCCGGACGCGCGTCTGCGCGTCTATCGGAACACGTCCGCGAGCGTGCTGCGGGACGCGCTGCGGCTTGCGTTCCCCGCGACGCAGCGGCTGGTGGGCGCAGCGTTCTTCGACGGCGCGGCCGGTCTTTTCGCTCGTGCATCGCTGCCGGCGAGCGCGTGGCTCGACGAGTACGGCGCCGAGTTTCCCGGATTTCTCGCGCGGATGCCGGAGGCTGCTTGCGTGCCGTATCTGGCGGATGTCGCGCGTCTCGAGTGGCAGGTCGATCTCGCGCTGCACGCGCCGGACGTGGCGGCGCTCGATCTCGCGCGCCTTGCGCGACTCGACGAGCCGGCGCTTCGCACGCTCCGGCTGCGGCCGCATCCCGCTGCGCGGCTGTTGCGCTGCGCGTATCCGGTCGACGCGATCTGGCGCGCGGTGCTCGAGCAGGACGATCGCGCGCTGCGCCGGATCCGGCTCGACGACGGCCCCGTGCATCTGCTCGCGCAGCGCACCGACGACGGCGTCGACGTGCTGCGGCTCGGCGAGGCGGATTGGCGCGTCGCGTGCGCGCTCTTCGCGGGCGAGCCGATCGACGCCGCGTTCGCGAACGCGCCGCAGGCGGGCGCGCATGCGCTCTTCGCCACGCTTTTGTCGCGCGGATGCTTCGCCGATACGGCGGCGCAGGACGGCGGCATCGACTCGACGAATGGAGGATCGCGATCATGACACGCCCGATTCGAGCCGGCGGCATCTGGCGCGCCGGTTGCAAAGCGGGGTTGTTGCGCGCCGCGCAGCGGCTCGAACGCGTGCCTTACTGGCTGCTCGCGATTCCGCTGCGGCTGGCAGTGGCGACGATCTTCTGGAATTCGGCGATGACGAAGCTCGCGAACTGGGATGCGGCGCTCGCGTTGTTCCGCGACGAGTACCGGCTGCCGTTGCTGCCGCCGGCGCTGGCCGCGTACGCGGCCGTGTCGATCGAGCTCAGCGCGCCCGTGCTGCTCGTGCTCGGCCTGGCCACGCGGCCTGTGGCGCTGGCGCTGCTCGGCATGACCTCCGTCATCGAGATCTTCGTGTATCCGCAGGCGTGGCCGACGCACATCCAGTGGGCGGCGATGCTGCTCGTGCTGCTGTGTCGCGGCGCGGGCACGCTGTCGGTCGATCATTGGCTGTGGCGGCGCTGGCTGCGCCCGGACGTGTCGGCGACGGTCGGCGGGGCGTAGGCGGCGCGAATCAGGTCTAGCTGGCGCCGGCCGCGCCAAGCGGAACCTTGCTCCGGGGAGGAAGCGATGAACGAAATCGTGCGGGAATCCGTGCTGACCTGTCCGTTCTGCGGTTTCGCGCGGCAGGAGACGATGCCGGAGAACGCATGTCTGTTCCATTACGAATGCAGGGCCTGCGGAGCGCTGCTGCGTCCGCATCCGGGTGATTGCTGCGTGTTTTGCTCGTACGGTTCGGTGCGTTGTCCGTCGAGGCAGCGGGCATCGGAGTCCGACGATCCGGGCGGTTCGTGACGACAGGCCAGCCGGCCGGCGTCGAGCACTGCGGCGTGCCCGCGGTCCCGGCCCGGCGCGCGACGTCGCGCTCGACGGCGCCGCGCGAACGTCGGCTCGGCGCGCGCGCCGCGCTTGCAGGCAAGGCTCCCGCCGATACGTCCGATGTCGCCGCGCAACCGGCGACATCGCTCACGCCGCCGGCTTCTCCCCGACGACGAATTCGAACGACGCGACGCCGTCGACGCCGCCCGTCACGCGGTCGCCCGGCTGCAGCGCGGCGACGCCCGCCGGCGTGCCGGTGAAGATCAGGTCGCCCGCGCGCAGCTCGACCGCGCGCGACGCGTAGCTGACGATGTCGGGGATGGGCCAGATCATGTCGGCGAGGTCGCCTTGCTGGCGCGCGTCGCCGTTGACCGCGAGCCAGATCCGACCGCGCTGCGGATGGCCGATCGACGCGGCCGGATAGAGCGCCGTCAGCGGACCCGACGCGTCGAAGCCCTTCGCCCAATCCCACGGCCGGCCCGCTTTCTTCGCTTCAGCCTGCAGATCGCGTCGCGTCAGGTCGACGCCGACGCCGTAGCCCCACACGTGGCCGAGCGCCGAATCGGCGGCGATCGCGCGGCCGCCGCGGCCGATCGCGATCACGAGCTCGATCTCGTGATGCAGGTCGGACGTGAGCGTCGGATACGGCACCGTGCCGCTCGCGGGCACGATCGCGTCGGCCGGCTTCGAGAAGAAGAACGGCGGCTCGCGGTTCGGATCGGCGCCCATCTCGCGTGCGTGGTCCGCGTAGTTGCGGCCGACGCAGAACACGCGGCGCACCGGAAAGCGCGCGGCGGAGCCGGCGATCCCGACGGACGGAACGGCAGGCGGCGCGAAAACGTAATCGGTCATCTTCTGGTCTCTGAAAGGGTTTCGGAAAGCGAAAACGGAAGCTGCGGTCTTCGGAAGCGGGACGCCCGGCCGCGCATCGCGGCGGGCGTCGGCGACACGTCGACGATAGCAATGCGGCGCGCGCGCCGATGCGACGGATGTGTCGTCTTCATGGACAAAACTACGCGCGCGGCTTCGCGGCCGCCCGGACCGCGCCGTTTGCGCGGGCAGCGCCAGCGGCGTCCTTCGCATCCTCGGCGGCTGGCGCGACGGCGGCGTCGGGCGCGCCGTTCGCGTCGCGGTAGTCTTTCGGCGACACGCCGACGCACGCGCGAAAGCGCCGCGAGAAATAGCCTTCGTCGCGAAAGCCGACCGCGTGCGCGATGTCGGCGATCCGCCGTGTCGTGTGCGCGAGCAGCGACTGCGCGAGCGCGATCCGCCGCTCGGTGACGAGATCGGTGAACGTGCTGCCGGTTTCCTTGCGGATCAGGTGCGCGAGGTAGTTCGGCGACAGGAACGCCGCGCGCGCGGTGCCCGCGAGCGTCAGCTCTTCGTTCGTCAGGTTCGCGCGCACGTGGCGCAGCACGCGCGCGAACGCGTCGCGGCGGCCCGCGCGGTGCGCGCCGTTCTGCGCGAGCTTCGTGAGCGGCCCCGCATACCGCGTGCAGACGAGCCCGATCAGTTGCAGCAGGAAGCCGCGCAACAGCGGCGCCGAGCCGAACGTGCGCGCGCGGTCGGTTTCGAGCATCCGCTGCGCGAGGCGGCGCGCGTCGTCGAACGCCGCGCCCGTCAGGATGAAATCGAGGTGCTCCTGGAAGCGGAACGGCGCGAGCTCGGGCGCGCGCTGCGCGGACACGTCTTCGAGGTCGAGCGGATCGACATCGAGGTCGGCGCGCAGGAACGCCAGCGAAAAGTTGATCACGACGAAGTGTGCACCCGGCGGATGCGGAATCAGATGCTCGCGGTACGGCAGCACGAACGCGAGCGCGCCGCGCGGGAACGGACGCGTGACGCCGCCGATTTGCTGCTCGGTGTCGCCGCCCAGGTTGAACTGGATCTGAAAGTACGCGTGCCGGTGCGGCTCGGTGATCGCCCGGCGGGTGGCCTCGTCGCGGATATAGAAGTCGAGGCGGTCGCTGCGCTCGGGCATGCCGTACGTGCGCGGCTTGACGGTGGATGGCATGGGCGGTCGGGGCTGTCGTGATGCGTGTCTTGCAATCGGCCGCGCGCGGCGGCGCGGCGGGAAATCATCAGATTGTCGCTAAAAATGCGGGAGCGCGGGGGCGGGCCGGTTGCGGCGCGGCGTCCGCAGCCGACGCCGCTGCCGGCTGTCGCTTCGGCATGGCGGCTTGCGCCGCTTCCGCGCACGCGCGGGGCGGCGTCGCCGGGCCCAATGCGACGGGCGACGCAGTCGCGGAAACCGCCATGCTCGTCGATGGCCGGATCGGCGATTTTTGCCTTGCTTCCGGGGGCCGCTTGCATGCGGCCGACGAAACCGCCGCCGGAATCGGCATGCGTATCGCGCCGGGCGGATGATCGCGCGCCGCTATTTTGACAGACATCACAATGGCCGCCCGCAACGCGCAACGCGCAATCGGCAACCCGCTCGCCACCACTCGGCGGGCGCGCACCCGCGGCCAGGGGGGCGTCGACGCGTGCCGCCCGGCTCCCGAAACGGTTCCACCACGTTTTCCTGCACGTGTCCCCGCCACGATCCGGCCTATCTTTGTGGTTACGTACGTCCGGAGGCGGCGGAATAAAGCGCTCCCGACAAACGTTCTTGTACACATGGGCGCCGCACGCTGCGGCGTGCGAGCGGCGCCCGAACGCAACAGGCGCGCCGCCGGGAGGCGGAAATGAAATCGACACGGGTTCTTTCGGCCGTATTCGCGCTGCTCGCGCTGATGCTGTCCGCAGGCTGCGCGTCGTCGGACGACATGTCGTCGTCCGGCCATGCCGCGCCGACGAGCGGCTATGGCAGAGGCAGCGGCGGCGGTGGCGGCTATTGACGACGGCGCTGCGCGTGAGCTTCGAAACGGACGTCGTCGGCTGGCTGCCGCAGCTGCGCCGCTACGCGCGCGCGCTGACGGGCGATCCCGCGTGGGCCGACGACCTGGTGCAGGACACCGCCGAGCGCGCGCTCGCGCGGATGCGTGCGTTTCGCCCTGACAGCAACCTGCGCGCATGGCTGTTGACGATCCTGCGCCATCTGTACATCGACCAGTTGCGCGCGCGCCGCGAATTCGCCGTCGACGAAGACGACGGCCCGTGGCGCACGCTCGAGGCGCCGACCGGTCAGGTCGATGCGCTCGTGTTGCGCGACGTGCAGCGGATGCTGTACCGGCTGCCGCTCGAGCAGCGCGAAGTGCTGCTGCTCGTGTGCGTCGAGGAATTGAGCTATCAGGAGGCGTCGGCGGTGCTCGGCGTGCCGGTCGGCACGGTGATGTCGCGGCTGTCGCGCGCGCGGGAGCACATGCGCGCGCTTTTGACCGACGCGCCGCATCGACGACCGTTGTCCTTCACCGCAGCGAGAAATCAACGATGAGCGACGATCTCGATCCCACTGTCGCGCCGGAATCCGACGAACCGGGGCTGCTCGCGCTGTCGGCGTTCGTCGACGGCGAGCTGCCGGAAGCGGAGCGTCGCGCGGTCGCCGAGCGGCTCGCCGACGATGCGCACGCGGCGGACGTCGCGTCGCACTATCGCGCGCAGCGCGCGGCGTTGCGCGCGCTGTTCGCCGATCCCGCCGCGCAGAGCGGCGGCCCGTGCGTCGTGCTGCGCGTGCGCACGCCTTGGTGGCGGCGCGCCGCGTTCGCGGGCGGCGCGCTGGCGGCGGGCGTCGCGCTCGGGTGGCTGAGCGGCGCGGTCGCGCCGCAATTTGCGGCGCCCGCCGCCGCGCAGACGGCTTTCGCGCGCCAGGCGAATCTCGCATACGCGGTCTACGCGCCCGACGCGCGGCACCCGGTCGAGGTCGCCGCCGGCCGCGACGGCGCGCTCGCCGCGTGGCTGTCGGCGCGGATCGGCCGGCGAATCGTCGCGCCGTCGCTCGACGAATACGGCTTCGCGCTGCTCGGCGGCCGGCTGCTGCCGGGCGCGGCCGGCCCCGCCGCGCAGTTCATGTACGAGAGCCCGGCGGGGGGGCGGCTCGCGCTCTACGCGAGCGCGTCCGCGCAACGCGAGACGGCGGTCAAGCTGCTGCGCGACGGCGACCGGCGCACGTTCTACTGGGTCAGCGACCACACTGCGTACGCGCTGTCCGGCCAGCTCGCCGAAGACCGGCTGCGCGCGATCGCGGTCGACGTCTGCGGCGAGCTCGGCGGCCATCCTGAACGATGGCGGTAGGCGCGAGCCGGGGCGCGACGTCGATGCGGCGAAGAGGCGATCATGGATGCGGCCGGCTCATGCGGGAAAGCAGTCGCGACGCTCGCGTGCGTCGTGTGCGCGTGGCTCGCGCCGGGCGTGGGTGTGGGCGCGGGCGGCGCGGCAGGCGCAGCGGATGCCGAACCGGCCGTCGCGCTCGACGCGTCGCTGCAAGCGGCGCCGCGCTACCGGCTCGATCCGCGGCGCTCCGGCGTCACGTTCCGCGTCGACAATTTCTGGCACGCGCATCTGACGATGCGCTTCACGCGGATGCGCGCGGAGCTTGCCAGCGCCGACGACGATCTCGTCGCGAGCCGTGTCGACGTGACGATCGATGCGGCAAGCCTCGGCGCGAACGTGCCGTTCGTCGCCGCGCTCGTCAAGGGTTCGGCGATGCTCGACGTCGCCCGCTATCCGGAGATCCGCTTCGTCGGCACGCGCTTCGTGCGCACGGGCGCGGCGACGGGCCTCTTGACCGGCGACCTGACGATCCGCGCGACGACGCGGCCGATCACGCTTGCCGTCGCGTTCGACGCTGGTCCGCGCGACGCCAATCCGCACGACGCCGGGCAGCGCGACGCGGTTCGGCGGGACATCAGTCCGCGCGATGCCGTTCAGCGCGACGCTGATCCGCGCGACGCTAGTCCGCGCGACGCCAATCTACGCGACGCGACCCCGCGCGCCGCACACACGCTCGCGTTCGTCGCCGACGGCCACTTCAGCCGGACGGCGTTCGGGCTGTCGCGCTGGCTGCCCGCCGTCGGCGACGACGTGCGGATGCGGATCCAGGCCGAATTCGTCAGGGAGCGCGCGGATCCGTAACCGGCGCGCCCGTTTTCTTCGTTCAAGGAGAGTCATCATGATCAAGATCCTGCTGGTCGCGATCGCATGCGCGGTGCCGGCCGCGGCGCTCGCGGAGCCGCCGAAGGCGTCGAACGGCATCGTCGTCGACGACGACGGCATGACGCTTTACACATTCGACCGGGATACGATGCCCGGCAAGAGCGCGTGCATGGGCGGCTGCGCGGCGAACTGGCCGGCGGCGCTCGCCGATCCGTACGACAAGCCGGGCGGCGGCCTCGGCCTCATTGCCGCGGAGGGCGGCAAGCGTCAATGGACGTACAAGGGGCATCCGCTGTATCGCTTTTCGGGCGACAGGAAGCCGGGGCAGCACAACGGCGACGGCTTCGGCGGCATGTGGCATGTCGCGAAGCCTTGACGGGCGCGGCCCCATCGCCGGCAGGGCGGACGACGGCGGGTGAGCGCGTGCGCCGCGCGCTGCCCGGGACGGCTGGTCACGGCGGCGCGCGGTGAAAACGGGAGAAGTTGCAGCCGCGGCCGCTGGACAACGCCGATCGTTCGAGGCGCGAATGCGGTCGCGCTTGCGTTTGCGACCGTGACCGTGATCGTGACCGGAAGCGGCGGCCGCGAGCGAAGAGCCGTGCAGCGGGGCGAGCGAGCGCATCGGCGGACGCGCGTTCGGACGCTGCAGGCGGTCACGACGAGCGAAGACGAACGGAAAGTGGAAAGTGGCGGCCGCCCCACAGATCGCGACGACACGCTCGCAGCGCGGTTGCAAGCTTGTATATAATAATCATTCTCATTTACAAAATAGCATCCCGGCGCGACGGTCCGGGGGATCATGTCCATGCCGGCCAACACTCTGCCTTTGCAGCGGGAGATCGCTGCGCTCTACACCGGTCATCGCGGCTGGCTGCACGGCTGGCTGTCGAAGAAGCTCGGCTGCGGCGAACGCGCGGCCGATCTCGTCCACGACACGTTCATCCGCCTCCTCGCACGCGACGAGCCGATCGACGCGGCCGAGCCGCGCGCGTTCCTGACGACGGTCGCGCAGCGCGTGCTGTACAACCACTGGCGGCGCGAGCGGCTCGAGCGCGCATATCTCGACGCGCTTGCGCAATTGCCGGAGGCGGTCGCGCCTTCGCCGGAGACGCGCGCGATCCTGTTCGAGACGCTGCTCGAGATCGAGCGAATGCTCGACGGGCTGCCCGCCGCGGTCAAGCGCGCGTTCCTGCTCGCGCAGCTCGACGGGATGACGCACGCGCAGATCGCGGCCGAGCTGCGCGTGTCGCTCGCGACCGTCAAGCGCTACCTCGTGAAGGCGGGCGCGCAGTGCTACTTCGCGATTGCCGCATGAGCGGGGCGGAGCGCTTCGGCGGGCCGCCTGCGGTGCCCGCGGCCGTCGCGCGGCGCGCGGTCGAGTGGTGGATCGAGCTCGGCTCGGGCCGCGCGACCGACGCGATGCGCGCGCGCCTCGCGCGCTGGCGCGCGGAGGATCCGGCGCACGACGCCGCATGGCGGCACATCGAGGCGGTCAACGGACGGCTCGGCCGCGTCGCCGACACGCTGAGCGCGCAGGCGGCCCGCGCCGCGCTGCTGCCGTCGCGTTCGCGCGGGCGGCGCGCGGCGGTCAAGTCGCTCGCGGTCCTGCTGTTCGCGGGCGGCGCCGCGTGGACCGCCGGCATCTGTGCGCCATGGCGCGCGTGGGGCGCGGACGTGCGCACGGCGGTCGGCGAGCGGCGCACGGTCACGCTCGCGGACGGCACGACGGTCGTCCTCAACACCGACAGCGCGATCGACGTCCGCTTCGACGACACGACGCGCAGCGTGCGCCTGCTGCGCGGCGAGATCATGGTGACGAGCGGCCGCGACGCGGCGCGCGCGGTCGCGCGGCCGCTCGTGATCGCGACCGCGCACGGCGATGTGCGGCCGGTCGGCACACGCTTCTCGGTGCGCGAGCGCGGCGATGCGACGCGCGTCGACGTGTTCGAAGGCGCGGTGCGGGTCGCGCCGCTGCGCCCGGCCGGCGAGCCGCGCGTGATCGCGGCCGGGCAGGGCGCGGACTTCACGCGCGATGCGCTCGCCGGGCCGCCGCGCGCGATCGGCGGCGATGCGGGCGCGTGGGCCGACGGGATGCTCGTCGCGTCGAACCTGCGCCTGGCCGACCTGCTCGCCGAGATCGACCGCTACCGCCCGGGCCGCGTGCGCTGCGACGCGGCGGTCGCGAACCTCCGCGTGTCGGGCACGTACCCGCTCGACGACCCCGACCGCATCCTCGATACGCTGCGCGAGACGCTGCCCGTCGACGTCGAATACGTGACCCGCTACTGGGTGACGGTCGTCGCCGCGCGCGAATGAGCGCTTCGGAAAAAATCTTCGCTTGGCCTGAGCTGTTTTCGATGTTCGCGTGACATGGGGAATGAAGGCTGCACTCAACCCATCGTCAACGAGTCATCGATCATGGATTCATTCTGCAATCGCAATTCGCGCGGCAGCGCGTTCGCGGACCCGGCACGCTCGCCGGCCGAACCGGCGGCGCGCACCCGGCGCGCCGCGCGCGGGCACGGCCGACCGCCCGCAGTGCAAGACGGCCAAGCGCCCGCGCCGCAGTTCACACCGCGCCGCATCGTCACGCGTCTCGCCGCCGCCGCGCTGTTCTCGGCGTTCGCCGCGCCCGCGGTGTCGAACGCCGCGCAGCCCGCGGCCGCGACGCGCGCATACGACATCCCGGCCGGTCCGCTCGAAGCCGCGCTGAACCGCTTCGGCCGCGAGGCCGGCATCCTGCTGGCGTTTCCGGGCGAGCTGACCGCGGGCCTGCAAAGCCCCGGCCTGCACGGCCGCGCCGATACGGCCGCGGCGCTCGACCGGCTGCTGACGGGCACGGGCCTCGTCGCGGTCAGGCAGCCGAGCGGCGGCTACACGCTCGTCAGGCTGCCCGCGGCTGCGGCCGCGTCTGCCGCGACGGCGGGGCTCGCGACCGACACGACGCTGCCGACGGTCCCGGTGCGCGCGAGCGGCCTGCACGCGGACAGCTACCGGCCGCCGCGCGAGGCGGCGGGGCTGCGCAGCGATGCGCCGCTGTCGGAGGTGCCGCAGGCCGTCAACGTCGTGCCGCAGCAGGTGCTGCGCGATCAGCGTCCGCGCAACCTCGACGACGCGCTCGCGAACGTGAGCGGCATCACGCAGGGCAACACGCTCGGCAGCACGCAGGACACGGTGATGAAGCGCGGCTTCGGCGACAACCGCGACGGCTCGGTGATGCGCAACGGCATGCCGATCGTCCAGGGCCGCTCGCTGAACGCGACGACGGACAGCGTCGAAGTGCTGAAGGGGCCGGCGTCGCTGCTGTACGGGATCATGGACCCGGGCGGGGTGATCAACGTCGTCGCGAAGCAGCCGCGGCTCGCGCGCCACAACGCGATCTCGGTGCTCGGCTCGACCTACGGGCACGGCCGGAACGGCGGCGAAGTCACGTTCGACTCGACGGGTGCGATCGGCGACTCGCGGCTCGCGTACCGGCTGATCGTCGATCAGACAAGCGAGCAGTACTGGCGCAACTACGGCGAGCATCGCGAGACGCTCGTCGCGCCGTCGCTCGCGTGGTACGGCCGCGACACACAGGTCGTGCTGTCGTACGAGTATCGCCGGTTCCTGATGCCGTTCGATCGCGGCACCGCGCTCGACCCGCGCACGAAGGAGCCGCTCGCGATCCCGAGCCGCCGCCGCCTCGACGAGCCGTTCAACGACATGCGCGGCGAATCGAATCTCGCGCAACTGACGGTCGATCACCAGCTCGCGCCCGACTGGAAGGCGCACATCGGCTACAGCTACAACCGCGAGACCTACGATGCCAACCAGATTCGCATCACGGCGGTCGACCCGGTCAAGGGCACGCTCACGCGCAGCAACGACGCGACGCACGGCTCGCGCAGCACCGACAGCTACGGGATCGCATACGTCGACGGCCGCGTGACGCTCGCCGGGATGCGGCACGACGTGCAGTTCGGCGTCGACAGCGAATACCGGCAGGTCTATCGCGCGGACATGCTGCGCCAGGCGATCAAGACGCCGTTCAGCTATCTGGACCCGGCGTACGGGCTGATCCCGCCGTCGACGAGCGTGTCGGCGTCGGACAGCGACCAGAGCGACACGCTGCACACCGCGTCGGTGTTCTTCCAGGACAGCATCCACCTGACCGACAAGTGGATTCTCGTCGGCGGCGCGCGCTTCGTCCGCTACAGCCAGCTCGCGGGACGCGGCCGTCCGTTCCACGTCAACACGAGCCTGAACGGCACGAAATGGCTGCCGCGCGCGGGCATCGTCTACAAGTGGAACGACGCGCTGTCGCTGTACGGCAGCTACACGCAGTCGCTGAAGCCGACCTCGAAGATCGCGCCGATGACGGGCGGCTACGTGATCGACGGCTCGACGGCGCCCGAAGAGGGCACGTCGTGGGAGCTCGGCGCGAAGCTCGACATGCCGAGCGGGCTGACCGGCACGCTCGCGTTCTTCAACATCGACAAGAAGAACGTGCTCGTGTCGCAGTACGACGACGCGACGAACCAGACCGACTGGCGCACGTCCGGCCGCGCGCGCTCGCGCGGGATCGAGCTCGACGTGTCGGGACGGATCGGCGAGCGCTGGAACGTGATCGCGAGCTACGCGTACATCGACGCGAAGACGACCGACGATCCGCTTTACGCGGGCAACCGGTTGTGGAACGTCGCGCAGCACACGGCGTCGCTTGCGGCCGTCTACGACGCGGGTCCCGTGTTCGGCGGCGACGACCTGCGGATCGGCGCGGCGGGCCGCTACGTCGGCGCGCGGCCGGGCGATTCGGCGAACAGCTTCACGCTGCCCGCGTACGCGACCGCCGATGCGTTCGCGACCTACGACACGCGGATCGGCAAGCAGAAGCTGCAGTTCCAGCTGAACGTGAAGAATCTGTTCAACCGGACGTACTACCCGTCGAGCGTGAACCGGTACTTCGTGTCGGTCGGCGACGCGCGGCAGGTGTCGCTGCTGACGACGCTGCAGTTCTGAGCGGCGGCGCCGTTTTTCATTTTCCGATTTTCAAACCGATCAGGCGCGCGCCGTGTCGCGCCGCACACGGCGCGGGCGCGCGGGAGAAACCGATGAAGCAACGATTCGATCGTTTGATGCAGGCGCGCCGCCGCGTGCTGCGCGGGTTGGGCGGCGCGGCGCTCGCGTGCGGTCTTGCCGCGGCGGCGCCCGCCGTCGCGCATGCGGGCGCGTGCGCGCCTGCGGAGCAGCGCGCGTCCGGCGACGCGCCTCGACCGGCCGCCGGCAAGCGCATCGCGATGCTCGTCCAGCTGGGCGGGCCCAATCTGAAAACCGACGAGATGGCGAAAGCGCATCTGGCGTCGCGCGGCTACGCGGTGCGGTTCGTCGACGAAGCGCGGCCCGTCGAAGAAGCGGCCGACGCCGATCTCGTGATCGTGTCGTCGACGGTATCGAGCAAGCGCGTCGCGCGCGGCTGGCGCTCGCTCGCGAAGCCGCTGCTGACGTGGGAGAACGACCTGCTCGACGATTTCGCGATGACGGGCAAGCGCCACGACGTCGATTTCGGCGAGACGGGCAAGGAGCGTCATCTGTGGCTCGTCAACGCGCCGCATCCGATCGCCGCGGGGCTGCCGGCGGGGACGACGAACGTCTACGGCCGGCAGGCGGGCATGAGCTGGGGCAAGCCGGGGCTCGGCGCGAGCATCGTCGCGACCGTCTACGGCGAGCCGGACAGGGCCGCGATCTTCGCGTACGAAAAGGGCGCGACGATGGACTACGAAACGCTCGCGCCCGCGCGCCGCGTGATGTTCTTCCTGACCAACGACACGTTCGGCAATCTGTCGCCCGAAGGCGTCGCGCTGTTCGACGCGGCGGTCGACTGGGCGGCGGGCCTGCGCTGAGCGGAGCGCGCGCGGCGACGATCGTCGAAGTTGTCGAAGTTGTCGAAGTTGTCGAAGTTGTCGAAGTTGTCGAAGTTGTCGAAGTTGTCGAAGTTGTCGAAACCGTCGAAACCGTCGAAACCGTCGAAACCGTCGGCGATCGGTGAAAGCCGAGGCCGCGATCTGCGTCGCATCGATCGCGAGATCGCCGGGCCGTCGACGCCCGATCGGCCGGACGAAGCGGAGGGGCGAGCGGGCCGCGAAGGCGCAAGGACGGACACGGGCCGGGCCTCCGGGCTCGCGCGAAACAACGCATCGAACACGGCGTCCGGCTCGCAGTCGCCCGCCTAGCCGGCTTCCCGCGCGAGCCCGCCGCGCCCGACCCCCGAGCCGAGCACGAGCACCGCGAACACGAGCGCGCCGCTCGCCACTTGCTGCCAGTAGAAGTTCCAGCCGATCAGCAGCAGCCCGTTCGCGACGAAGCTGACGAGCAGCACGCCGATCAGCGTGCCCGCGACGTTCGGCCGGCGCGTCGCGGACAGCGTCGCGCCGATGAACGTCGCGCCGATCGCGTTCAGCAGATACGCGTTGCCCGCTTGCGGCGCGTACGACTTGACCGTCGACGACAGCACGAGCCCCGCGACGCCGTAGATCAGCGCGCTCGCGACGAACGCGCCCGCCGCGAGCGCGCCGACGCGCAGCCCCGAGTAGCGCGCGACGCCCGGCTGCGCGCCGAGCGCGCGCGCCTGCCGGCCGAGCGTCGAGTGCTCGAGCGCGAGATGCAGCGCGATCGCGAGCGCCGCGACGATCCACAGCGGCAGCGCGACGTTGACGAACGCGCCGTGTGCGAGCGCATCGAACGCGGGCGGCGGCGCGGCGCTCAGCAGATAGATCGGCTGCCCGCCGTCGGTCGCGAGCTGCTGGATCGTCTGGCCGATGAACAGCGTGCCGAGCGTCGCGAGAAACGGCGCGATCCCGAGCCGCGTGACGAGGAGCGCATTGCCCGCACCCACCGCGAGCGCCGCGCCGAGTCCCGCGAGCGCGGCGGGGGCGAAACCCGCGCGATGCGCGAGCGCCGCGACGAACGCGAGGCTCGCGACGTCGATCGCGGTGCCGAGCGACAGGTCGATCGCGCCGATCGACAGCGCGAGCGTCATCCCGAGCGCGGCGATCGCGAGCAGCGCGAAGGTGTTGACGAGCACATGCTCGACGTTCGCGAGCGTCGCGAAGCCCGGCGCTTCGACCGAGAAGAATGCGAGCACGGCGATGAGCGCGCCGACGGCGGCGAAGCGCCGCAGGCGGTCGAATGCGTCATGCATCGAACGACCCCTCCGACTGGCGGCGTCGCAGCAGCGCGACGGCTGCGACGACGAACAGGATCAGCGCGCCCTCGACGCCGCTCACCCAATAGCTCGACACGTTGTTCAACTGAAAACCGTTCGCGAGCATGCCGACGAACAGCACGGCGACGAGCGTGCCGGGAATCGTCGGCACGAGCCGCCGCGAGAACACGACGCCGAGCAGCACCGCCGCGACGACGGGCAGCAGGTTGTCGCCCGCGCCGGGCGCGCTGCCGCTCAGGAGCGCCGACGATGCGAGCGCCGCGAGCGCGGCGGCGAGGCCGCATGCGAGATAGCTCGACGCGACGTAGTGGCGCGCGTCGACGCCCGCGGCGAGCGCGGCCGCGCGATGCGCGCCGACCGCGTGCAGCCGCAGCCCGTAGCCGGTCCGGTGGACGAGCACGCCGAGCGCGGCCGCGACGCTCACGAGCGCGTATGCGAGCCACGGCGCGCCGAACGGGCCGGCGCCCACGAGCGCGCCGACGAGCGGGCTCGCGGACGGCACGGGCGTGTTTCCGGTCAGCACGAGCTCGAGGCCCGCGCAGATGTTCATCGTCGTCAGCGTCGCGAGGAGCGGCAGGATTCGCAGCCACGCGACCGCCCATGCGTTGAGCGCGCCGACCGCGACGCCGGCCGCGCAGGTCGCGGCGAACGCGATCGCGTCGCCCTGTCCGTCACGCGTGACGACCGCGAATACGGCCGCGCACAGGCCGAGATTCGCCGCGACCGACAGATCGAGCCCGCCTTTGATCGCGTCGGCGCCGCCGCCGATCATCACGATCGTCAGCCCGAACGCGAGCAGGCCGGTGACGGCGCTTTGCTGCAGCACGTTGCCGAGGTTCGCGAACGTCAGGAACAGCGGCGAGCTGACGGAAAAGCCCGCGATCACGAGCGCGAGCGCAAGCCATGCGCCGCCGCGCACGAGGAAGCGGCGGTCGATTGCGCGATGGCGCGCGTCCGCGCGTGACGCGGCCGGCGGGCTCGTTGTAGCCGACGTGGCCGCGTCCGCGCGGCCGAGATCGAATGCGCGGCCGCGCATGCCGCCCTTTCCGGCTGACAAAGACATCAGACGGCCTCCGCGGCGGGCGGCGCCGCGTTCGTATCGTGCGAAGCCTCCACCGGATTCGCCGCGGCGTGCGCGCCGGCGCCCGCATCGTCGCGCTGCGGTCCGCGCGCGAGCGTCGCCCATGCGAGCACGTCCTGCGTCGTCGTTCGCGCGGACGCGCGCGCCGCGACGATCTCGCCGCGCGCCATCACGTACACGCGGTCGGTCACGTCGAGCAGCTCGGTCAGGTCGCTCGTGAACAGCAGCACGGCGGCGCCCGAGCGGGCCAGTTCGTCGATCAGCCGGTAGATCTGCGCCTTCGCGCCGACGTCGACGCCGGCCGTCGGCTCGTCGAGCAGATAGACCGTCGACGCGCGCCCGAGCCACTTCGCGAGCGCGACTTTCTGCTGGTTGCCGCCCGACAGGAAGCGCACGGGCCAGTCCGCGCGCGCGGGGCGGATGTCGAGCCGGCGAATCAGCGCGTCGGCGGCGGCCGTTTCGCGGCGGCCGCGCACGAAGCCGAAGCGCGACACGCGCGCGAGGCTCGCGAGCACGATGTTCCCGCGCACCGACAGCGCGCCCGCGACGCCATGCGCCAAGCGGTTTTCCGGCACGAGCGCGATGCCGTGCGCGACCGCATCGCGCGGCCGGCGCACGCGCACGGCGCGGCCGTCGATCGAAATGTCGCCGCGCGTGCCGCGCGCGAGGCCGAAGAGGGCGCGGATCACGTCCTTGCCGCCGGAGCCGAGCACGCCCGTCAGCCCGACGACTTCGCCGCGCCGCACCGACAGCGACAGCGGCCCGAAGCGGCCGGGCAGCGCGAGCTCGCGGGCGTCGAGCGCGACCTCGCCCGGCGTGCGCGGCGCGGCGGGCCCGCTGCGCAGTGCGGCGTTCGCGTGCGGCGCGCCGATCATCGCGGCGACGAGCATGTCGCGCGACGCGGCGCGCGCGTCGAGATGCGCGACGTCGACGCCGTCGCGCAGCACGGTCACGCGATCGCACACGCGCGCGATCTCGTCCAGGTAATGCGATACGTAGAGGATCGTGTTGCCGTCGGCGCGCAGCCGCTCGATCGTTTGCAGCAGCCGGTCGACCTCGCTCGACACGAGCGCCGCGGTCGGCTCGTCGAATACGAGGATCTCGCTGTGCCGGATCAGCGCGCTCGTGATCTGCACGATCTGCTGCTCGGCGACGGAGAGCTCGCCGATCAGCCGATCGGGCGGCAGATCGACGCCGAATTGCTCGTGCAGCACCGCGCGGCAGTCGCGCCGCATCCGCCCGACGTCGAGCGGCAGCAGGCGGCCGAGCCGCGATGCGCCGCCGAGCGTCGGCGGCTGCGGGAAGAACAGCGCCTCGGCGACCGTGAACGTCGCGGGCAGCAGCCGTTCCTGGTGGATGAAGCCGATCCGGGCCGCCCGCTTGCGCGCGGAGCCTGCGCGTGCGCCGCCCGCCGCGAGCGGCGCGCCGCCGACCACGATCTCGCCTTCGTCCGGCGCGTGGAGGCCCGCGAGGAGCTTGATGAGCGTCGACTTGCCGGCGCCGTTCTGGCCGATCAGCCCGTGCACGGTGCCGCGCGGCACCGCGAGCGACGCGCCGCGCAGCGCCGCGACACCGTTGAAGCGCTTGACGACGCGCCGCACGTCGAGCGCGAGCGGCGCGTCGACGCCGGGCGTGACGGATGCCGCATGAGCCGCCGTCATCGCCGCGCGGCCTCGGCGTCGGCGGACGCCTGTCCGGGCGTACGCTGCGCGACGCCCGCGTTGTCCTTCGTGACGAGCACCGACGGCACGAACGTGTAAGCGGGCAGCGACCGGTCGCCCGCCAGATAGCGCGCGACGTTGCGCACCGCGGTCCGGCCGATCAGCGCCGGCTGCTGCGCGACGACGGCCGCCGCGCTCGACTTCGGATTCCTGACGAGCGCGACCGCCTCGGGGCTGCCGTCGACCGCGTACGTGCGTATTTCGGCGCGGCCGGCCGCGTCGACCGCCTGCGTCGCGCCGACCTGCGGGATGTCCCACGCGGCCCAGATCGCCGAGATCGATCCCTTCGGATATTTCTGCAATAGCTGGCTGATCTGCGCGTACGCGTTCTGCGCGGTGTTCGGGATCACGTCGCGCAGCTCGGGCTCGATGATCTTCACCTTCGGATACCACTTCAGCACGGCCTTCAACTGGTCGTAGCGGATCGCGCACACCGGCACGCCGTAAAAGCCGTTGAAGACGAGGATGTTGCCTTCGCCGCGAATGTCGTTGACGAGCTTGAGCGCGAGCTGCGAGCCGATCAGGAAGTTGTCGGACGTGACGACGTTCAGGCTCGACGGCGACGCGGTGTCGATCGTGAAGAGCGGGATGCCCGCCTGCCGGATCTTCCTTAACCACGGCTCGAGCACGGACGCGGTGCCGAGCTGCTCGATGATCGCGTCCGGCTTTTGCGCGATCAACGTCTGGATCTGCGCGATCTGGCGGCTGTCGTTGCGGCCCGCGTCGAGCGCGATCGGCGTGCCGCCGAGACGCTTCACTTCGTCGACGGCGCCCTGGTACGCCTGCAGATCCCAGTAATGATCGGTGCCGGCGACCGTGATGCCGATCCGCTTGCCGGCGAGCGACAGCGGCGCGCGATCCGGCTGCTCGGGCGGGGCGGCGTGGGCGGATGCGGCGGCGACGCCGGCCGCGAGCGCGGCGGCGAACAGCGTGGACAGCAGGCGAGCGAGCGGCGGGAGCGGACGTGACATGGTTCGTGGGCGTTCGGGCATGGGCGTTGAGACGAACGAACGATTCTGTGCAAGCGCGCCGGCAAAGGGAACGATGGATTCGTGCTTTGGTTATGGGATTCCGGCAAATGCGCGGGCCGCACAAGCAAAGATGCGATGCCGGAATCGGAGGCGGTCTGCGCGCGGCGACGCCATTGAATTCGGCGATCGGCGTTAACCCGTGATCGATATATCGATTTTGTCAGGCTAATGAAAAGTGGCATCGAGAACGACGCTAAATCGATTGGCGATCGTTTCGTCGAGCCAATGATCGGCGCGCAGGAAAGAGCGGGTAAATACCGTGGCGAGCAGAACGTCCCGACGAATGAAAAACCGCTCTGGCGTATTTTTAGCGCGGCGCGAGCGCACGCCGGATCCGCTGGAAAACCCGAATGAGCGATGCAGAAGCCGTGTTATTCCAAACGAAAATTGTGCGATCCGTTTTATCACAAACTATTTTCGCAAACGATTGCATTTGACCGAATCGGGAAAACCGTCATTTTTTTATCAGATGACTTAACCTAATTTTTAGATTCGACGTGCCGGCGCGCGGCGGCGCCGTGATAAGCTCGATCGGCAGAAAACAAGCATGAGACGAACGGGGGGTGTTCGCGATGGATCACGATATCCGACCGCCGATGGCCGCGAGAAGACACGGCGCGGCGAGTGCGTTGCCAGCGTCTGGCGGCCGTCCGTGCGCCGCGCACGACGCCGAGAGCTTCGTCGGCATCCTGATCGAAGTGTTCGTGCGCGTCGTCGCGGCGCTCGCGCTAGGGGTTTTCGCGTATGCGGCGTATACGCAGTGGCGGCTCGATCCGTCGCGGATCACGCTGATCCTGCTCGCGGTCTCGATGACCTTGACGGTTGGTCTGTCGCTGTTCGCCGAGCCGCCGAAAAAACGCGACTGGAGCCCGGTTGCGTTGCTCTTCTCGCTAGGCGGCACCTTCTACTACCTCGTCTTCCAGCTCACCGCGAGCCGCCAGGTGATTCCCGAGACGGTCGGCGCGGCGATCCAGTTGTTCGGGCTGTTCTGGCAGCTTTTCGCGAAGCTGTCGCTCAGGAAATCGTTCGGCATCCTGCCGGCCAACCGCGGCGTCGTGTCGCGCGGCGCGTACCGGTTCGTCCGGCATCCGATGTATCTCGGCTATCTGATCATCGATACGGGCTTCCTGCTGACGAACTTCAGCACGCGCAACCTGCTCGCGGTCGCGCTGCAGATCGGGCTGCAAGTCGGCCGGATCCATCGCGAGGAAAGGATCCTGTCCGAGGACGTCGCGTACCGCGCCTACAAGCGATCGGTTCGCTATCGGGTGCTTCCGGGCCTCTTCTGACCGCGTCGGCGCGCATCATCGGAGGGTCGATCGCGCCGAGCGGCGCCGTGCGGCCTCATCGTCTGCCTCGCATTCGACGACGCGAGTATTCGTCATCCGGATCAACATGCCGCGTTCGCGCGTTGCCGATGGGCGCACGTTGCGACGCCGCGCGCCGCGCGCGATTCGATCGGATACCTACCAAAAATGCTAGGTTCGCGTCGCGGACGATGACCTAGTATTGGAACTGGCTTCACGGGTTGGCGGGGCGCGCTCCGGCGGGCCGGCGCCGCCAGCCGCCGCTACCCGGTCCGCCTGGGAGATGCGACATGGCTTACAAGAATCTCGTCAATCAAAGTGGATTGCCGCTCAGCATCGAGCTGGTGACCCGCCAGGGCTCCGATCCCAGCCAATCCGGCGCGACGATCGCCGTCTCGCTGGCAGTCAACGGAAAGCAGACGGTCGAATACGGCAACAACCAGAATCCGTACCTGAATGCGCTCGTCATCTCGTCGTCGGCGAACGGCGCGTTTGCGAACGGCTCGCAGATCGTAACGACGCGCGGCAGCACGTGGGACAACGTGCTGAACACCAACAACACGCTGACGTTCAGCGGCGCGGGCGGCCTGAACGTCGTCGGCTCCAACACGTGACGGCGCCGCGCTAGCGGTTTGCCTGCCTGCCGACGCCGCAGGGCGCCAGGCGGGCATGCGCGGCGCATCGATTTGCCGCGCGGCTCACGCGGCCTTTTCTTCCTGTTTGCCGGGCCCGCTGCCGATTTGCCACACATACGGCGGCTCGGTTCCGTTGACGGCCCGATCTCCGACGATCCTCGCCTTGTAGACGAGCGGATTGTGCGACGCGACCGTGCGCGCGTTGCGCCAGTGACGGTCGAGCGCCTTCGTCGTGCTGATCGCCGATGCGCCGAGCGCATCGAACAGATGCGTCGCCGCGCGCAGCACGAGCTCCGACACGACCAGCTGGCCCTGCGCCGATTCGATTTCGGCCGCGACGTTCGCGTCGTGCTCGGCGGCGGTGTCCTTGCCGAAGCGCGCCTCGTACGCGCGCTGCGACGGCTGCGCGGCGCGCAGCGCGATCGCCTCGGCCGCATACGCCCATGCCGAGATTTCGCCGACGATCTGCAGGATCTGTGCGTCTTCGCTGACACGCGGCGCGTTGCCGTGGCTGTAGACCCGCTTTCGATCGCGCACGAGCGCGCTCGCGTCGCGCTCGACCGCGCGTCCGATGCCGGCGAGCGTCGCGAGGTGGAACAACTGATAGAACGCCGTCTGATACTTGAAGCGCTGCGCGAAATCGATGACGTGCTGTTCGTCGACGTGCGCGTCGACGAAGCGCGTCGTGCCGCTGCCCGTCGTCGCCTGGCCGAAGCCGTCCCAGTCGTCGTCGCGGATCACGCCCGCCTGATGCGTGGCGACCGCGGCGATCACCGGGCTGCCGTCGTCGGCGCGCTGCGCGTAGACGTCGATCCAGTCCGCGAAGATCGTCCCGGTGCTGTAGTACTTTTCGCCGTTCACGACCCAGCGGCCGTCTCGCCTCGATACTTTCGTCTTGACTTCGCCGAGCGCGACGTCGCCGATTTCGGTCCAAGCGTTGCCGACGAGCTGGCCGCTCGCGAAGCGGTCGAACCACGCTTGCCGTGCGGAGCCGGGCGGCGCATTCAGCCGGTCTTCGACGAACGCGAAGTGGCCGCGCAGCGCCTGCGGCAGATTCGAATCGGCGGCCGCGAGCTCGATCAGCAGTTGAAAGAGCTGCGGAATCGACGCACCCGCGCCGCCCGCTTGCACGGGCACGCGCACCGCGCCGAATCCGGCTTCCTTCAGCCAGCGGATCGGCTCGTGCGGCAGCGTGCGCGTGCGGTCGCGCTCGATCGCGCCTTCGGCGATGCGCGCGAAGATCGGCCGGAAGCGGGCCGCGAGCGGCGCGTAATCTGCGCCGGTCGAGATCGTTTGATCGGGGAGAGCGTGGGGCATGGCGGTGTCCTGTGGTGAGTGAACGAAAGGTGGATCGATGGTGCAGCGAACGCGGCGCGCGCCTCGCGCGCGGCAATCTCGGCTTGGGGCGAGTGGCGTAGGCAGCTTGCTCGGCGCTCGGTCATTCGAGCGTTCGGATGCGCGAGCGCTCGACTGACGTGACCGAACGCCATCGTGCGTCGACAAACAGCCTCCGATGCATCGCGCGCCGTTCGCCGCGTCACGATGCGGTGAACCGTTCGCGTATTGCCGCTGGAATGCCGGTGGCGACGTGCATCGCCGAACCGGGTCGGATCGCGCCGCGTCGCAACGGCATCGCGGCCAACGCGCGACCGCCGTCGCCTCGGCGCGCGTACGGCGGATGCCTCGCCGCGCCATCGCGTCGCGCGCCAACGGCCGAACCGTGCCGCCGCGGCAATTCCGCCTATGCCGCTTCGCGCGCGAGCGCACGGCCGTCATCGGCGTTTTCTTCGGCGTCGACGTCGCGCGCGGTCGGTTCGTAGCGGATCGCCGCGAGAAACGCGATCGGCACGCACGCCGCGATCGACACGATCCAGAACATGCCGGTGCCGAGGCGCGCGTTCAGGATCGGCAGCACGAACAGCGCGAATGCACTGCCGATGCCGGTCAGCGAGCGCCCGAAGCCGAGCCCCGTGCCGCGAATCGACGTCGGATACGACAGCGCCGGATAGATCATCATCTGCGCGCCCGGACCGAAGCCCTCGGCGAACAGCCACAGCCCGAGCATCAGCACCGCGACGCCGATCCCGAGCGCGGTCTGCGGATGACCGAGCAGCGCAAGCGCGGCGAGCGCGGCGAACTGCAGCGCGAAACCGGCGATCGCGACGCGTCGCGACGGCAGGCGGTACGCGAGCCGCATCCCGAGCAGCCCGCCCGTCAGCGCGAACAGCACGTTGAGCGCAAGCGTCGCGGCGATCGTCTCGAACACGCCCGCGCCGAGGAACTGCGACAGGATCGTCGGCAGGAAGAACGCGATCGCCGTGTATTCGAACGGGATGCACAGATTCATCGCGCTCGCGACGAGCGTGCGCTGCAGATACGGCCGCTTGAACAGCACGCGGAAGCTGACGGGCGGCTGCGTCGTAGCCGTCGTTGGCGTTGGCGTTGAGCGCGCAGCGTCGTCGGCCGCGTGTGCATGGATCCCGTACGATTCGCGCAGAATGCGCGCCGCGTCGTTCAGGTTGCCCTGGTTCGCGGCCCAGAGCGGCGACTCGTTCATGTAGCGGCTGCGCACCAGGATGATGACGAGCGCCGGCACCGCGCCGAAGATCAGCGACGCGCGCCACAGCCAGCCCGCGTGCGCCGCGGGCAGCAGGAAGTACAGTCCGAACACGATCAGGAAGCACACGGACGACGCCGCGTACCACATCGGGCACCACGCGGCGAGCCGCGACGCCTTGTTGCCGCGCCCGCTGAACTTCGAGAACTCGGACAGGAACGCCATCGCGACGGGCAGATCGATGCCGACGCCGAGCCCCATCACGAAGCGCGCGGCGATCAGCACCCACACGTTCGGCGCGAGGCCGGCCGCGATCGCCGCGACGACGAAGAACAGCATGTCGGCCATGAACACCTGGTAGCGGCCGATCTTGTCGGTGAACCAGCCGCCGATCAGGCTGCCGAGGATCGTGCCGATCATGATCGACGAACTGACGAGCCCGCTCAGCGCGGGCGTCAGATTGAACTCGCGGGTCACGTCCTGGATTCCGTACGACAGCGTCGTCAGATCGTAGGCGTCGAGGAACACGCCGCCGAGCGCGAGCAGGACGATCACGCGCGCATGGCCGGAGCGCGCGCCCGACGTGTTGATGAGCCGCGAGACGTCGCTCGCGGAACGGATCGGCGTCGAGATCGGCGCATCGAGGTCGAGTGTGCTCAAGGGAAGCTCTTCGGTTGGGTCGGTTCGAACGGCAAGTCGCAGTTATACGAAGCGGCCCGGTAAAACACAAAGAAGCAGTTCGCGATTCGTTATGAAGCGCGCGGCGATAAGCAATCGACGGAGTGGGGCGGGAAAAGGCGGGCTGTGAAAGGGGCGGCACGTTGCGGGCCGCCGTGTGCGCGAAACGGCATGATTGCGAGTCGCGCGGAGCGGTGTGTGACGTGTGACGTGTGATCGACGATCGGCAATCGGCACGGCGATCGACTCACACGTTGCGCGGTGCGGACGCGCCGCGCGCCGGGAAGAACCTGCGGCTCAGCGCTGCAGCCGCGGAAAGATGCATGGATGCATCTTCACGTACAGGGTTTGATTCACGCACGGGCGTCCGGCGTAGTCGACGACTTCTCCCGTCGAGCGCCGCGGCTCGCTCTTCCGGTTGCCGTCTGCGCTTGCGTTCGACGATGCGACGGAAGGCCCCGCTTCGCCGGATCGAGGATCCTGGCGAAGCGGAGCGCAGGCTGCCAGCGCGATGCCGAACGCGACTGCGATGATCGGCGCTTTCATGATGTCCCTCTTGTTTCGTGTCGTTCGAGTCGACGTCGACGCTCGCCTTCGAATCGATGCGTCGCTTGCCGATTGCGCCGGCATGCGAATCGCCGCATGCGCATTGCGTCGGTCGATGTGGCGACATGGTGCGCGAGCGTCGCTGCGCGGACGTGATCCGAACATGACAAAGTTGTCGACGAAGCGCGAAGCGTTCGATGTCGACGCATCGGCGGATGATGCGCGAGCGATGCGGGTGCGGAGCGCGGCTCGCGCAGGCATTCGCCGAAAGCGCTGCCGACCGCTTCGTCGCAGCGCCGATCAAAAGATGCTCAACACGCCCGCACCAAAAAAAATGCCGGACAGGGGGGACTGTCCGGCAAAAGTGCGATAGCACCTGCTGGTGCCAATGCGCCTCGCGTGCTCGAGGGGAACCAAGCAGCTCGGTCCAATTTCGTCTGATCGGCGATCTTGGAATTCAGATGCTAAAGGATCGACGCAGCGCCATGCTGACGCGAACATGAAATTCCCGTCATGCGCGGCGGGCGAATGCCGCCGATTCCAAGCCGCGCGCAGATGACGAATTTGTCATCGAACGCTCATGGCCGCGTATCGTCCGGCGCTCAAAGTAGAGGCTACTGTCGCTCGACAGTGATCAACTCGATGGAGCGCTAACGATGAACACGAAAAAACGCATGATATGGGCCGCCGCCGCATTGGCGACGCTGGCATCCGCGCAGGCCGCATTCGCGCAAGGCAAGACGCGCGCCGAAGTCGCGCAGGAACTGGTTCGGGCCCAGCACGAAGGCATCGTGCCCGCGGGCAAGAACGACTATCCGCCGAGCGCGGCGCTGATCGCCCGCAACAAGACGCTGCATGCGATCTCGGTTCACGGCGGCAACGCCGATCGATCGCTCGATCAGCATGATCAAGCCGTCGCGCGCTGACGCTGCCGCCGTCGGCGCACGCGCGACGCCCCCTGCGCGGGCAGCGCGCTCGATCGAGCGCGCGCGCTGCGCCGCCTCCCGCGACGCGCTCGATCAAGCCGAGTTCGCGGGAAATTTCAGCCAGAACGTCGTGCGCACGTGCGGCTCGCTGTCGACGCCGCACGCGCCGCCGTGGTTTTCCATGATCGACCGGACGATCGCCAGGCCGAGCCCGGTGCCGAACGCCGAGTTGTGCCGCGCCGGATCGACGCGGTAGAACCGCTCGAAAATCCGCTCGCGATGCTGCGGCTCGATTCCGCGGCCCGTATCCGATACGCCGATCGTCGTCGCGCCGTCGGTTTGCCGGCATTCGACGGTGATCGTCGAGCCGCGCGGCGCATGATTGAGCGCGTTGCTGACCAGGTTGCTGAGCGCGCGCTGATAGAGCAGCGCATCCGCCTGCACGGCGGCCTGCCCACGCACGACGATATTCACTTCCGCATCTTCGGCCATCGGCTCGTAATAGCCCGCGACGCGCTCGGCTTCCGCCGCCGCGTCGAGCGTGCGGATCGCCAGATGGCTTTCCGCGTTGTCCGAGCGCGCGAGGAACAGCATGTCTTCGATCATTCGCGACAGGCGCTGATATTCGTCGATGCTCGATTCGATCACGTCGCGGTACTCGTCGGCCGTGCGCGGCTTCGACAGCGCGACCTGTGCTTCGGCGAGCAGGTTCGTGAGCGGCGTGCGCATGTCGTGCGCGAGATTCGACGAGAACTGGCTCAGGCGTACGAACGATTCGTCGAGGCGCTTGAGCATGCCGTTGAACGCATGCTCCATCTCCTTCAGCTCGCCCGACGTGTCGAGCTCAGGCAGCGGATGCGCGAGCCGGCTCGACGACATCTGCTCGGCGCGCGCGACGAGCCGGCGCAGCGGACTCAGGCCGAGCATCGCGATCCCGTATGCGAGCGCCGCCGTCAGCACGACGGCGAGCACCTCGATCAGCACGACCGTGTACGCATACGCGCGCAGCAGCGCGCGATCGTTCTTGCCGTCGTACTGCACGACGACGCGCACGCGCTGGCCCGTCGCGGCGTGCAGCGGCGCATCGCCGGCGAGATAGCCGAACGCCGAGCCGCCGGACGCCGCGGCGAGCGCGGGCGGCGACGCGGCGAAGCCGCGCGTCGCGAACAGCAAGCGGCCGTCGGCGCCGAAAATCGCCAGATCCAGATTCTGATGGCCGTGCAACTGGTCGACCCACAGGTCGGTCTTGCGCGGAATCTCGTCGACGCTGCGGACGTTCGCGAGGTGCGTGCGCATCGCCGCGAGCGTCGCCGTCCTTTCGTACGACGACGTGCTTTCGAGCCGGTTGCGCAGCGCGCCGTAGAGCGCGATGCCGCTCAGCGCGAGCGTCACCGCCGTCGACAGGATGATCAGCGCCGTCAGGCGGGCGCGCAGCGTGCGCGGCAACATGCGTTTGATCATCGGTTCGCGGCGCTCCTGACTTCGAGCACGTAGCCCATCCCGCGCACCGTGTGGATCAGCTTCGGCTCGTACGCGTCGTCGATCTTCGAGCGCAGCCGGCGGATCGCCGCGTCGACGACGTTCGTGTCGCTGTTGAAATTCATGTCCCACACCTGCGACGCGATTGTCGCGCGCGGCAGGATCTCGCCCTCGCGGCGCATCAGCAGCCACAGCAGCGCGAACTCCTTCGCGGTCAGCAGCACGACGTCGCCCTGGCGGGTCGCCTTGCGCCGCGTCAGGTCGAGCTCGAGATCGGCGACCCGCAGGATCGACGATTCGCGCGCCTGCCCGCGGCGCAGGATCGAGCGCACGCGCGCAACCAGTTCGACGAAATCGAACGGCTTGACGACGTAGTCGTCGGCGCCGAGCTCGAGCCCCTTCACGCGGTCGCCGACGTCGTCGCGCGCGGTCAGGAACAGCACCGGCGTCGAGCGCTCGCGGCGCAGCCGCTCGAGCACGGTCCAGCCGTCGTGGCCGGGCAGCATCACGTCGAGGATGATCAGGTCGTAGTCCTCGGTCTCGGCCTGATGGAGGCCCGTCACGCCGTCCTCGACCCAATCCGCGATGAAGCCCGCTTCCGTCAGCCCCTTGCGCAGATACATGCCGGTTTTCGGCTCGTCTTCCACTATCAGTATTCGCATCAGAATTCACCTCGATGATTCGCGTCGCCGGCGCAGGGCGGCCGCGGGCGCGAGCTTCGCGAGCCGTCCGGCAAGCCTTCCGGCGAGCGCCGCGCGCAGCGACGCCGAGTGCGCCACCCGATAGAGTACCGGCAAAACGAGCAGCGTCAGCGCGGTCGACGACAGGATGCCGCCGATCACGACCGTCGCGAGCGGACGCTGGACCTCGGCGCCCGTGCCCGTCGCGAACGCCATCGGCAGGAATCCCAGCGACGCGACGAGCGCCGTCATCAGCACCGGCCGCAGGCGCGTGAGCGCGCCTTCGCGCACGGCGGCGTCGAGCGCGACGCCTTGCTCGCGCAGATTGCGGATGAACGAGATCATCACGAGGCCGTTCAGCACCGCGACGCCCGACAGCGCGATGAAGCCGACCGCGGCCGTGATCGACAGCGGGATTCCGCGCAGCCACAGCGACACGACGCCGCCCGTCAGCGCGAACGGGATGCCGGTGAACACGAGCAGGCCGTCCTTCGCGTTGTTGAACATCACGAACAGCAGCACGAACACCATCGACAGCGCGAGCGGCACGACGATCTTCAGCCGCTCGCTCGCGCTCTGCAACTGCTCGAACTGGCCGCCCCACGACAGCCAGTAGCCGGCCGGCACCCGCACGTCCGCCGCGATCCGCTCGCGCGCGTCGGCGACGAACGAGCCGACGTCGCGCCCGCGCACGTTCGCGCTGACGACGACGCGGCGCTTGCCGTCCTCGCGGCTGATCTGGTTCGGCCCCGGCGACGCGTCGACCGTCGCGAGCTCGGCGAGCGGCACGTACGGCGCCTGGACGACGGGGCCGTTCTGGCCGTTCGCACCCGTCGATGCCGGGAACGGCAGCGCGATCGGCAGCCGCTTGATCGCCTCGACGTCGGTGCGCAGCTCGTCGGGCAGCCGTACGACGATGTCGAAGCGGCGATCGCCCTGGAACAGCAGACCGGCCTTCCGGCCGCCGACCGCCGCGGCGACCGTGTCCTGCACGTCGCCGACCGTCACGCCGTAGCGCGCGAGCTTGTCGCGATCGAGGTTGACGGTCAGCACGGGCAGGCCCGTCGTCTGCTCGACCTTCACCTCGGACGCGCCCGGCACCTTCTGCAGCGCGGCCGCGATCCGTTCGCCCGTTGCGTTGAGCACCGCCATGTCGTCGCCGAAGACCTTGACCGCGACGTCGCTGCGCACGCCGGAGATCAGCTCGTTGAAGCGCAGCTGGATCGGCTGCGAGAACTCGTACGCGTTGCCGGGCAGCTCGGCCAGCACCGCCTCGATTTCCTGGCGCAGCGTGTCGCGCGACTTGCGCGGATTCGGCCACTGGCCGACGGGCTTCAGCATGATGTAGCCGTCGGACAGGTTCGGCGGCATCGGATCGGCGGCGATCTCGGCCGTGCCGGTGCGCGCGAACACGCGTTCGATCTCGGGGAAGCGCGCCTTCAGCGTCTTCTCGATCGATTGCTGCATCGCGACGGACTGCGACAGGCTCGTGCCCGGGATGCGCAGCGCGGACACCGCGAGGTCGCCTTCGTTCAGGCTCGGGATGAACTCGCTGCCGAGCCGCGTCGCGAGCACGAGCGTCAGCGCGACGACGGCGGCCGCGCCCGCGAGCACCGGCCTCGGCCGCGCGACGAACGCGTCGAGCACGGGCGCGTACAGGTGCTTCGCGGCGCTCATCAGCCGGTTTTCCTTTTCCTCGACGCGCCGGCCGATGAAGAGCGCGACCGCGGCCGGAATGAACGTGACGGTGAGCGCCATCGCGGCCGCGAGCGCCATCACGACGGTGATCGCCATCGGATGGAACATCTTGCCTTCGACGCCCGTCAGCGCAAAGATCGGCAGATAGACGACCATGATGATCAGTTGCCCGAAGA